>VHCY01000121.1 GCA_016871595.1 Verrucomicrobiota bacterium | reverse complement strand
CAGCTCGCGGGTGCCGTAGGACTTGGAGACATCGGCGATCGTCAGCATCGAAACCGGCGACGACACCGCCTCGCGCCCGGGGCGTCAACCGTGGCGTGCGCGCCGGCGCCGCGCCTCACCGCGCCCGAGCGAGGGCGACGCACCCGGCGACCGCCACGAGGCCGCCGAGGATCGCCCGCTTCCCGGGCCGGTCGCCCTCCAGCCAGAACGCGATCGGCATCGCCAGCAGGGGCGCGGTCGCCGCGATCGGCAGCACGAGTCCGCTCGGCGTGGTCGCCAGCGCCCACTGGTAGCACCCGACGCCGATCACCGGCCCCGCGAGGCCGTTCGCCACCATCCAGCCCCACCCGGCCCCGGGCTGATCGTTGGCCCCGGGATGCCGGTAAGGCGCCCACGGCGACTCCGCCGTGCGCCCCCACCTTCCCTGCACCGCGAACCAGAGCGCGGTGAAAAGCAGGCCGGCCAGAATCCGCTGGTAGGCCGCGGTCAACCCGAAGGTCGCGTTCCCCGCCAGTTCCCCCGCCGCCTCCGCCACCTGCACCCCCTTGCGGCTGACGAGCGCGCCGAAGCCCTGGCCGCACGCCGCGAGGAAGGCGAACCCGAGCGCCGCGGCGCCGCCCGCCATCCGCCCGCCACCCCCTCCCGGCGAGAGCGCGAGCGCCACCCCGCCGAGGATCACGGTGCCCCAGAGCATCTCGGGCGCCGTGATCCGCGTGCCCAGCCAGAGCCATTCCCCCGCCGCCGCCAAGGGCGCCGCAAGGCATTGGACGATGAGGACCGTGAGCCGCGAACCCAGTCGCGGCAGGGCCGCGTAGACCGCCAGGTCGCCGAGTCCCATCCCGATCACCCCGCTGAGGAGGAACCAGCCCGTGCTCGCGCTGCCGAGGCCCCCGCCCACCGCGTGCGCGAACGCCCCGAGCACGAGCGTCGCCACCACCAGCCGGCCGAGGTTTGCCCGCGCCGGACCAAACACCCGCAGGCTCCGGTTCGCGCAGCTCGCGCTGAGCGCGAAGAAGGTGGCGGCAAACAGGGCGGCGAGCATCCCCTGACGGAGCCGTCAGCGGCCATCCCACGCAAGGGGCAAACGGCGGCCTCGCCGACCGGAAAAAAAGTGGCCGGCCGCTTACCCCTAAGCGGCCGGCCTTTGCTTTCTTAGTTACCCCAAAACTCCCGCTAGGCGGGAGAAGTCTTGAAAGTGATGAGCAGAGGAATAGGCACAGGAGTGGCCGGGTCAATGAGAAGTTTGCAAAATCTACCATATATTTCTTAAAAGATTCTGGTATATGGTCTTACCAGATATCAAATTTTCTACTTACCCGGCTTGGCACCGGTGGGATCCCGCCGCCTGGCTGCGCGTGGCAGGTCCGGATGCCCTTTCGTTCCTGCAGGGCCAGTGCTCCCAGGACCTCCGGCCGCTCCGGGATGGCGGCGCCGCCACGACCTATGGGTTGTGGCTCTCGCTGAAGGGCAAGGTGGTCGGCGACAGTTTCGTGCTCCGGGGCGGGGCGCCGGATGAGTTCTGGGTCGGCAGCTACTTCACGCCCGCCGCCACCCTGCTCACCCGCCTCGAGGCCTTCCTCATCGCCGACGAGGTCACGCTTGAGGACCAGACGGTGGCGTGGACCGGGCTCAGTCTCCTCTCGACCGCGCCCGGGGGCCCCGCCGCGGGTCCGGACGCCTTCCGGTTCCCGGGCCGGCGCCTCGCTGCGGGCAACGTGGAGTGGGTCGGCCGGCGCGAGGTCGCGGCCGCGCTGCCGCCGCCGCCGCCGCCGGCGGGGCGCGAATTGGACGCCGCGCGGATGAAACTGCTGCGCCTCGACGCGGGGCTGCCGGCCATTCCCGAGGAGTTCGGCCCCGCGGATCTCCCGCAGGAGGCGGGGCTCGAGGACGCGGCGGTGTCGTTCCAGAAGGGCTGCTATCTCGGTCAGGAGGTGATGGCGCGGCTCAAGGCGATGGGGCAGGTGCGGCGGCAGCTCTGGCGCGTGGCCGGGGAGGGCGACGTGGCCCCGGCTCCCGGCACGCCCCTGCGCGGACCGGAGGATCGGCCGGTCGGCGAGGTGCGGGGCGCCGCGGCGGATGGCCGCGGGGGTTGGATCGGACTCGCGATGATCAGTTTGCTCCACGCGCCCGCCGACGGGCGCTTGCTCCTGCCCGGCGAAGCGCGCCCCAGCGTGCACCGGCGGCCCGCCCCGTGAACGAGCTGGAGCAACTCACCCAACTCTGCGCGCGCCTCGGGGCCTCGCCGGCCCAGGCCGCCGTGATGGCCGCGCAACTGTCACGGCGCGCCGACCAGCTCGCCCTCGAGCGGTCGATCCCGCGCGCGGCCGCCCTCGCCAGCCTCCTGGAGGTGGTGGTGCAGGGACGCGCGGGCGAGGTGCCGGCCCGGTTCCGGCCTCCCGCGGGCCCGGCCGAAGCCGGAGGTTCGGCGCCGTCCGGTTGAAACGCCCTTGCCCGCCTCCGCGCACGAGGACTTGCGCAACCTGCCCGCGCTGGTGAAGGTCGGGTCCGCCGATGCCCTCCTGCCGCACCGTGTTACCCAGGCTGTTCCTTTTGCTGGTTTTGCCCGTCGCGGTCCGGGCGCTGCCGCGGCCCGTCACGCCCGAGGAACTCTCGGTCCTCACCACAGCGCTCCAGCGCGTCGCGGACGATTTCCCCCGTTGGGCCTACACGGAGCACCGCGTGATGCGCGATTCGGCCGGCAAGGTGAAGTCGGAGCAGATCCTCCGGTATGACCCCTCCAAGCCGTATGAGCAGCAGTGGACGCTCGTGATGATCAACGGCCGCGAACCTTCCGACCGCGACCGCGCCAAGTACCGCCGCCGGGGCGAGGAGGCGGACCCGGAGCGGCCCTCCGCCCCGCGGCGCGGCTACCCGACGTTGGGTGAGGCGATCGAGCTCGGCGGGTCTTCGCTCGCGGAGGAGACCGCGACGCACTGGATCTTCGAGCTGCCGCTGCGGCGCACCGACAACCTGCGCTTCCCGCCCGAGAAGTTCCGGGTGCAGGCGCGCCTGCGCAAGGAGGGTGAGGTGCTCGAGAACCTGTCGGTGCTGCTGCGTGAGTCGTTCCGCGCCAAGCTGGTGCTCAACGTGAAGGCCGGCGACGCCACCCTCGATTTCGTGCAGGTCGATCCCCAGGCGCCGCCGGCGCTCGCCGGGATCAGCGGCGACGCGGACTGGTCGATCCTCTTCTTCTCCGGCGGGGCCTCGATGGACCTGAAGCGCACCGACCTGCGCCGGGTGAAGCCTTACGCGGAGCGCTTCGAGGTGAAGATCGGCACGATCAAGGCGATCGACTTCTGATCCCCGCCGTCCGGCTCCCGCACGGAGACCGCAACTTTTCCCGGGCCGCGGGGTTCTGCCGGTGAACCATAATGAACCCGCCGCGTCGCCCGTCCCTCCCGTGAACGCGGAGGAAGAATTCACCGCCTTTATGCGTGCCTACCAGGATACGGTCTTCGCCACGGCCGTCCGGCTCACGGCCAACCGCGCCCAGGCCGAGGACATCGCGCAGGAGGTGTTCCTGCGGGCGCACGCGCGGTTCGCCCAGCTGCGGGCCAGCCCGACGGCCGGCGGCTGGCTGAAGACGGTGGCCACCAACCTCGCCCTCAACCACCTCACCCGCTACCGGAACCGGTGGCGTTTCTTCTCCGAGCTGCGCCGCGAGGAAACCGGCGAAGGCCCGGGACCGGAGGTGGAGTTCGCCGCGCCCGACGAGCCGCGCGCCCCGGTGGAGGCCGCGGAGCGCCGCGCCCAGGTGGAGCAGGCCCTCGCCGCGCTGCCCGACCACCAGCGGGTTCCGCTGGTCCTCTTCCATTACGAGGACCTGCCGTACGACGAGATCGCCGCCCGGCTCGGCGTCTCCCTTGCCAAGGTGAAGACGGACCTGTTCCGCGGCCGCGCCGCCCTCGCGACCGCGCTGCGCGGCGCCGGCACCCCTCACGATTCCATTTCCCGATGACCCCGCGCCCTGACCCCGCCCGCTTGCCTCCGGAACCGGATCCCCTCGCGGCGTGGACCCACGCCACGCTGCGGGCACTGCCGTCGCCCACCGCGCCCGCCACGCTGGCCGGCCGGGTCCTGGCCGAGCTGGCCCGTCGCGAGGCCCGGCCCTGGTGGCGCCGCGAGGTTGCGGGCTGGCCCCGTTCCGCGCGGTTGATCTTCGTCCTCACCGCCGGCGCGGGAGCCATCCTCAGCGCCGCCGCCTTCCACGGCGGCACGGAACGCCTCGCCGCTGCGATGAACCGCCTGACCGACGCGCTCGCGCCGCTCGCGGCCCTGGGGCCGGCGGTGCTCCGCTCCGTCGCGGAACTCCCCGCGGCGTGGCTGCAGGGGCTCGGTTTCGCGTTCTGCACCAGCCTGGCCGCCGTGCTCGCGCTCGTCCTCGCCCTGACCCGTCTGCTGGCGCCCCGCGCCTGAACCATCCGCTCCCTTTTCCCGATGAACTTCCTGTCCTCCGCCACGTTGGCCATCCGGTCTCTTTCGAGCGCCTTCCGCGCGCGGCTTGGCCGGTTGCTCGGATGCTTGCTCGCGCTGGGTTGCGGACCGCTGCGGGCGGCGGACACGCCTCCGGCCGAGGTTCCGCCCGCGCACGTGACCGTCGAAAAGCGGATCCGCGTGGAGCCGTCTCTGGGGAGTGACCAAACCGTGGCCGCGGGTCAGCGCCGCCGTGAAGCGGTCAGCATCGGCGGAGCCCTGGAGGTGGCTGGCGAGGTGACGCGCGACGCCGTCGCGATTTTCGGCTCCGCGGTCGTGCGGCCCGGCGGGACGGTGGGCAAGGATCTCGTGGGCGTATTGGGCTCCGTCGAGCAACGCGGCCGGGTCGAGGGCGGCGTGGTGGTCATTGGCGGGTCCGCGGTGATCGACGGTCCGGTCGGCCGCGAGGTCGTCGTGGTCGGGGGTACACTCGAGCTCGGTCCCCGGGCGGAGTTGACCGGCGGCTATGTGCTGGTCGGCGGGCACGTCCGCCGGGATCCGGCCGCCAAGGTCTCGGGCCCCGCAATCGGCGTGATCGCCATCCATTCATCGGAGACCTGGTCCGGGGCGATGACCTGGCTGCGGACGTGCCTGCTCTGGGGACGGCCGCTCGCCTTCCGCGACGGCCTCGGCTGGGCGTGGTCTATCGCGGCCGGCTTCGTCGCGCTGTACCTTTTGTCCGCCCTGATCTTCCGGGGTCCGGTCGAGCGGGCAGTGGACACGCTGGGCGCGCGCCCGGGCCTGACGCTCCTGACGACCGTCCTGACCGTGATTTGCACGCCGGTGGTGTTCACGGTGCTTTCCGTCTCGGTGGTCGGTCTGGTGCTCGTGCCTTTCCTCGCGCTCGGCCTGCTGGGCGCGCACATCCTGGGGCAGGCCGCCCTGCGGATCTGGCTCGGCCGCCGGTTGCTCGGCGCGTTTGGCGGCGGCCGGAACAGCATCGGGGTCGCGCTGCTCCTTGGCGCCGCGCTGGTGCTGCTCCTGTACACGGTGCCATTCGTGGGCTTCGCGCTGGTGCTCACGCTGACCTGGCTCAGCGTCGGCGTGATGGTGCTGGTCGTGGCGCTCGCCCTGCGCCGCGCGCCGGCCCCCGGGGCAACCCCGTCGGCCGCCGCCGCGGCATCGGGCCCCGCTCCCGCCGCGGACGCCGCCCCCGCGGCCGAGCCCGCCCCGGAGCCCGGGCCGGCCGCCGCGCCCGCGACGCCTCCGGCTGGGGGCGCGTGGGCGGATCCGGCCGCCTTGCCGCGGGCCGGTTTGCTTGTGCGCCTCGCGGCGCTGGCGATTGACGCGCTGGTCGTCGGCATCGTGGTGGCGCTGGCCCACGCGCTGGCGCCCGCTTTCCTGCTCGTGCTCGCCGGCTACGGTGCCGTCCTCTGGCGTCTCCGCGGCACGACCATCGGCGGCACCGTGTTCGGCCTTCGCGTCGTGCGGACCGACGGGCGCGAGGTGGACTGGACCACGGCGTGCCTCCGCGCGCTCGGCTGTTTCCTTTCGCTGCTCCCGCTCGGCCTCGGGTTTCTCTGGATCGCTTTCGACCGGGACCGCCAGGCGTGGCACGACAAGGTCGCCGGCACGGTGGTGCTGCGGGTCCCCCGCGGGGTCGCGTTGGCCTGAGCCGGGACTCGCGCCGGACCGGCCCCTACCGCGCTCAACGCGCGCTTGCCACACGTCCCAGCTTCGTGAGCGGGACGCTGGTCAGCCGCACCTGGGGCGCCTCCCCGGTCTGGGTCCACCCCACCAGCACTGCGTCCGGACCGTGCCGGGCGGTGCGCGGAAAGCCGCTGGACCGAGCGCGCGAGGAGGCCGCGACCAGTGACGGTGCGGAGAGGCCACCGCCGGGGAAAATACGGCGCGCGTAGATCCCCGCCTCTGACCCTCCGCTACCGGCCTCGAGCCAGGTCACGACCGCGCTGCCATCCCGAAGCATCACGGTGTCGAGCCGGCCCATCGGTTGGCCGAGATCGATCCCCTGCGGTTCCCCGAGCGTCCGGGCCCCGTCCGCGGAGTGGCGGGCGTGGATGCGGGGCTGGCCACCGGCGGCGGTGAACCAGGCGACGGCAAGCGCCTCGCCCAGCGCATCGGCCGCCGGACCGTTGACGGGGCACGCGGGAATGACCCAACCATCCTCGCGCAGGGTGGCGGCACGGCTCCAGGACGCGGTTGCCGGATCGAAGATCAGATAGCGGTTATCGCGGATTTCCCCGCGGGTCCGGCCGCGGTAGGCGACAAACACCCGGCCATCCCCGAGCGCGACCGCGGTGTTCTGGCAGCAATCGCAGACCTCGGGGTCGAGGACCCAGTCCCGGCGCGCGGTGCCGTCGGGCGCCAGAATCCGCCCGAGGAGCCGCATCCCGCCGCCGTGGGCCGCCTTGGGGGCGGCTGCCGGATGCCCGGTCCCGCCGGCGTGATGCGGGTGCGCCCCTTCCAGCCAGACGGCGAGCGTGTCTCCGGCCGCCAGCGGGGCGAGGGCGACGAACTCGTGGCCAAGCCGGGCCGGGACTCGCCACGAGCGCCCGCCGTCCTCGGAACGAGAGTACCATCCATCGTAACCCCGGGCGTCCGGCGCCGCGCGCTGGAACCATTGGGCGGTGAGGGCGCCGTCCGCGCCGGTGACCACCGACGCGAAGTCCGCCCAGTTCTCCTGCAGGAGCGGGGTGGTGACAATCGGCCGCGGGGGCGTCCACTCCGTCGCGCCGGCCGGGAGCGAGGTGAGCCAGAGCGTGCGCGCGCCGGCCGCGGCACCCAACGGGGGCGGGCCGTAGTAGGTGAGGTGGACCGTACCGTCCGGGGCAGACGCGAGGTTGGCGCAGTGGGTGCCCGGGCCGGGGTCAGGTAGTGGCGCTGCGCCGCGGGCGGTGGCGGTGAGCAACGTCAAGGTAAGGCTGAGGAACCGGAGGAGGGGCGTCACGGCAGGGGAGCGGAGGCCGGCGGGGCCGCGGTTGGGGAAGCGGCGGGTGTCTCGCCGTGCGCCGCCCGCCAGCGGTGCAGGTCCCCGGGGGTGTCCAAGTCCGCGGCCAACTCCGGCAGCTCGACGGACGCCACCGGCGGGTCGCCGCCGTTGAGGAGCTCACGCGCGCCCGCCTCGCCGGTGAGCGCCGCGAGGCGCGGGAACAAGCGCCGGTGGAACAGCGCCGGCGCACCGTGGCGGCCGGCGTATCGGGCCGCCACCACGTCGCGCCCGCTGGCGTGGTGCGCCGCGATCAGCCGCCGGATCACCGTCGCGTCGAGCGCCGGCTGGTCCGCCAGCACCACCACCGCCGCCTCCAGCCGCCGGGAAAACTGCGCGAGCGTCGCGATGCCCTCCCGCAGCGACGACGCCATCCCTTCCGCCCACGCGGCATTCTCGACCACGAGCACGGGGTGCGGCGCGAGCAACGGGCGCAGCGGCGCGGCGTGCGCCCCGAGCACGACCACCACCGGCCAGACGGGCGCCGCGAGAGCCGC
>VHCY01000120.1 GCA_016871595.1 Verrucomicrobiota bacterium | reverse complement strand
TGACCGTCACCTGCCTCGGCCCGGGCCCCACGCCGACCGGCTTCAGCGGGGCGGCGCGGCGACCCGGCGGCCCGGACACGGATCGGCGCGGCACCGGTCCCCTGCGGATGCCTCCGGAGGCCGTGGTCGCGGCCGGCCTCGCGGCGCTCGCCGCGGGGCGGTCGAGCGTGCACCCGGGACGCACGGTGGCCTTCGCCGCGTGGCTCTTCCGCGTGCTGCCCCGGCCGATCCTGTGGGCGCTGCTGCGGCGGCGCGCCGCGCGCGGGGGCGGCGCCTAGACGAAGAGCCCGTCGCGCATCGGGCGGGTGACGTCGCAGCGCTGCGCGATCTCGGGGTTGTGCGTGACGAGCACGACGGCCTGGCCGTTGTCCTTGGCGAGGCGGGTGAGGAGGTCGAAGACCAGGTTGGAGTTGCGGACGTCGAGGTTCCCGGTGGGTTCGTCCGCGAGCAAAATGGCGGGTTGGTTCGCGAGCGCCCGGGCGATGGCCACGCGCTGCTGTTCCCCGCCGGAGAGCTGGGTGCCGAGCCGGTGCGTCTTGGCCCCGAGGCCGACCGAGTCGAGCAGCGCGTGGGCCCGCTCGCGCATCGCCGCGGGCGGGAGCCGGCCCAGCTTGCGCATCGGCATCATCACGTTCTCCAGCGCGGTGAATTCCAGCATCAGGAAGTGGAACTGGAAAACGAAGCCGATGTGCTCGCCCCGCGCGGCGGTGCGGGCGGCGTCGTCGTGGTTCGACATCCGGCGGCCGTTGATCTCGATCTCGCCCTCGTCCGGCCGGTCGAGCAGGCCGAGGAGGTAGAGCAGCGTGCTCTTGCCGCAGCCGGACGGACCGACGATCGCGTAGACCTGCCCTCGCTCCGCCTCGAACGAGACGCCCTTGAGCACGTGGACCCGGCCCTCGCCCTCGCCGAGGTGCCGGTGGAGGCCGCGGCAGCGGAGGGCCCAGGCGGGGCCGGCGGCGGGGGCGGGCGGGGGCGGGCTCACTGGGCGGTGCCGCGGACGATGTCGCCCGGCTCCAGCCGCGCGGCGCGGCGGGCCGGGATGAGGCTGGCGACCATCACCATCACCACCGCGGTGAGCACGGCACCCGCGTAGTGGGCCGGGTCCCAGGTGACGATGAAGCGGTCGGTCTTGAAGATGCCGTTGATGGGCAGCGGGACCTGGGAAACGAGCCACGTCACCGCCGCGCCGAGCAGCGCGCCGGCGATGGCGCCCACGGCGAGCACGATCCCGGCCTGCCAGAGGAAGATGCGGGTGACGTCGCGGCGCTCGTAGCCCATCGAGCGGAGGATCGCGATGTCCTTGGTCTTCTCGAGGACGATCATCGCGAGCGTGTTGAACATCGCGAGGCTGGCGATGAGCGTGAACACGGAGACGGTGATCATCGTCGAGATCCGCAGGGCGCGGAAGACGGCGAGCCAGGTCTTCTCCCGCTCCTGCCACGCCTTCACGCTGTGGCGGAGGACCTGCTCGAGCCGCGCGGCGTCCTGCGGCGCCCGCGCCGGGTCGTGGAGGCTGATCTGGAGGAACGTGGCCCCGCCGGGACGCTTCAGGAGCGAACGGGCCTCGGCCTGGTGCAGGTAGACGTTGGTCTTGTCCACCTCGCGGTAGCCCGTCTCGTAGATCGCCGCGACCTGGACCCGCCGCGACGCGCCGCGGGCGGAGATGACCAGCGAGTCGCCCACCGCCAGCTGGAGCCGGTCGGCGAGGACGCGGCCGACCAGCGCTCCCGTGGGCGAGTTGCGGAAATCCTCGAGGCTGCCGTTCGTCACCTGCTCGGCGAGGTCGGAGACGCGCACGTGGTCCTCGAGGCGGATCCCGAAGACCTGGGCGTCCTCCGCCTTGAACGCGCTCTGGAGCTGCACGTTACCCCGCACCACCGCGGAGACGCCGCGCACGTTGGCGAACTCCCGCACCGCCGCCATCAGCGCCTGCGGCTCCTCGATGCCCTCGATGTACTTCACCCCGTCGCGCCGCGCGAAGTGCGAGTCGCCCCCGCCGGCCGCCGCCATGCTGCGCATCGTGTCCTGGATCTTGTCCTCGATCCGGATCGCCCCGTTGATCCCCAGGATCGTCTTGGTGAAGAAGCGCTCGAAGCCGCTGGTCGTCGCCTGCGTGACGATGAACAGGCCCACGCCGAGGACGGTGCAGGAGAGACTCATCACCATCGCCCGCTTCTTCGCGGTGAGGAAGCGGTAGGCGATGCGCAGGTTCGGGGACGTCACGGCGGGCGGGCGGCGCGGCGCCGCTCAGAAGGTGACCTCGACCTTGACCCGCTGGCCCTCGCGGAACTCCTCCAGCTGGTCGACGATCACCAGCTCGCCCACGGCCAGGCCGCGCTTCACCTGCGCGTTGTTGAGCGAGACGTAGCCCACCTCGAGGGTGCGGCGCTCCACCCGGCCGTCGCGCACCACCAGGACCTTGTTGCCGTCAAAGAGGGAACGTCGCAGGACCATAATCTGGTCCGGCACCGACTCCACGGTGATCGTCACCTCCCCGGTGCTCAGCGGGCGCAGCAACTCGGGGTCCGCCTTCACGTCGAGGTAGACGGTGAAGCGCTGCGCGTCGTCGGCCGCGGGCAGCAGTTCCGAGACCGTGGCGTCGAAGTTCTGCGTGCCGTAGGTCAGGAGCCGGATCCGGGCGCTCTGCCCCAGCTTAACCCGGCCGAAGCTCTCCTCGCTGATCTTCGCGATCACGATCCGCTTGCGGGAGAACACGAGCGCCACGGGCTGCCCGGCGTTGATCAGCGCGCCCTCCCACGTGAGGGCCCCGGTGTTGTGGATCGTGCCGTCGAACGGCGCCGTGACTCGCATCCGTTCCCGCTGCAGCTCGAGCGCTTCCATCGCCACCTTGAAGTCGTCATCGCCCTTGCGGTCGTCGAACTCCGTCAGCCGCAGGCGGCGGTCGATCTCGTCCAGCGCCCGCTGGAGCCCCTTGACCTCCTCCTCGGGCGCGTTGCCGAGCTCGAACAGCCGGCGCGCGGTGGCGAGGCGCTCCTCCGCGACCTTGCGCTCCGGGTTGTTCTCGAGGAGCAGGCGGGCGCGGGACTTGTCCGTCTCGTGCTTGCGCCGTGTCTCGCTGATCTGCCGGTCGAGCTCGGTGGTGTCCAACTGCACTAGGACGTCGCCCTTGCGGAAATGGGTCCCGGGCCGGAGGTTGGCGGTCACGACCTTGCCCGCGGCCTCGCTGCGCAGCTCCTTGAAGCCGCCCTCGGCGTCGACCACCACGCTCCCGGTGACGGCGTCGATGGCGGTGTCCCGGTTGGCGGCCTTGACGCGCGCGGTGGCGCGGGCGCCCTGGAAAAAGGCGAAGGCGCCCCCGGCGGCGAGGGCGACGACGAGCGCCAGGAGCAGGAGGCGGCGGCCGCTACGGGGAGACGTGGACATCGGCGGAGAGAGGCTCGGTCAAAGGTTGGGCTCGGCGCCGGCCAGGGCAACCAATTCGGCCCAGCGGGAGAGCAGTAGCGCGCGGGCATCCTGCAGGCGGATGCCGGTCTGGAGGATGGCAGCACGGGACCGCTCGAGCTCCGCGCGCGGGACGTTCCCGAGCTCAGCCTCCCTAGCCAGGACCCGGCTGCCTTCCGTCGCGCTGCCTAGCCGGATTTCCGCCAACGCGACCTGCTCGGCGTCGAGCCGGAGCGCGCGTTCGAGCAACTGAAGGTTCTGCAGCAAGGCCTCGACCTCCGTCTCGGCGCGGCGTTCCTGGGCGCGGCGGTTCGCGACCGCCTCCCGGATCGCTGCCCGGGAAGCGAAGCCGTCGAAGATCGACCACTGCGCGAAGACGCTGACCGTGCGGCGTTGCACCCCCTGCTGGCTGACCGTGTTATTGTTGACGTTGGTGGAGTTCTCCAGGGTGGTGCCGGCACTGAGGAAAAACTTCGGGCGCAGCCGCACTTTCTCGATCTCATGGCGCAGCAGGGCATCCCGTAGGCGCAGATCGTTAATCTCGTACTCCAAGGTGCTGCGGGCGCCATCCCTCAGCGCGGTCGCGACAACCGCGGCGGCCAGGTCCGGTGAAGGCAGGACGGCGGGCACGGCGTCGGGCACGGCGGCCTCGGGCAGCTCGCGCATCCCGGCCAGGCGAGCAAGTCGGGCCCGGTTCGCCTCAAACTCGGTCGCGAGGCGGCCGTGATCGAGCCTCAGTTCCCGGAGCCGGAGCTTTTCCCCCTCGACCGCCGCGCCCGAGGCGACACCCCGGGCCTTCTTTTCCTCCAGGACCGTGACTTCGGCGACTGCCAGCCGCACCGTCTCCGCAGCCGCGGTCACGCGGGCCTTCTCCGCCACAAGGGCAAGGAAGGAGCGGCGCAGGAGGGTGCGGAGATCGCGGGCGGCAAGGGTGAAGGATTTCTGGGCGATCAGGGCATTGATGCGCGCGGAGTCGCTCTGGTTCTGCAAGGCTCCCCAGTGATAGAGGGGCTGCGTGACGCTGAGGTTGTAGAAACCGCCGCTGTCGCGCGTCTGGGAACTGGTATTCGACGAGATCGCGGTCTGGTTGATCGCGTAACTGATTCCGCCGCCGACGTTGGGGAGCCGCTGCGCGTCCGTGCCCTGGATGCGGATGCCGGCCAAGATGCGCTCGAGGTCCTGGGCCAGCAGCTGCGGAGAGCGGCGGCCGGCGGTCTCGAGCAGCTCGCGCAGCGCCGGCAAGTGGTGCTCGGGCAGGGTTCCGGTCACATCCGGTCCCGCGGCGCCCCGGGCGACGGCGACCCCGAGGCCGACCCACGCCAGCAGCGCGGCGCAGGCCCGGCGGGAAGGCAGGACGCGGTGTAGGATCGGCACGGGAGGAAGCGGGGCAAAAGCGCGGTATTTCAGCAGCCTTTGCAACAGGTTTCTCCCGAACGCGGGCCCGCCGGCGTTTCCTCGCCACCGGCGCGGAAAATCCTCCACTCTGCGGTGATGCAAGTGCCCCTCTTGGACCTCAAGCCGCCCACGGCGGAGCTCCGTGCCGGCCTGGATGCCGCCTACCGGCGGGTGCTCGACTCCGGCTGGTTCCTCCTCGGGCGCGAGCTGGAGGCGTTCGAGGCGGAATTCGCGGCCCACGTCGGGACGCGCCACGGCGTCGGCGTCGCCAACGGGCTCGAGGCGCTCCAGCTCGTCCTGCTCGCCCGCGGGATTGGTCCCGGCGACGAGGTGATCGTCCCCGCCAACGGCTACATCGCCACCTGGCTGGCGGTTTCCCAGGTCGGGGCCCGGCCCGTGCCCTGCGAACCGGACCCCCGCACGTACAACCTCGACCCCGCGCGCGTCGCCGCCCTCCTCACGCCCCGCACGCGCGCGATTTTGCCCATCCACCTTTACGGCCTGCCTGCGGACACGGCGGCGCTACACGCGCTGGCCGCCCCGCGCGGACTCCTGGTGCTCGAGGACGCCGCCCAGGGGCACGGCGCCCGCCTCGGCGGCAAGGCGGTCGGCGCGCTGGGCCACGCCGCCGCCTTCAGCTTCTACCCGAGCAAGAACCTCGGCGCCTTGGCCGATGCGGGCGCGGTCACGACCGACGATGACGCGCTCGCCGAGCGGCTCCGCCACCTGCGCAACTACGGCTCGAAGGTGCGCTACCAGCACGAGTTCCAGGGACTCAATTCCCGCCTGAGCGAACTGCAGGCGGCGTTCCTGCGGGTGAAACTGCCCCACCTCGCCGAGTGGAACGCCCGGCGCGTCCGCCTCGCCGCCCGCTACCTCGAGCGCCTCGCGGGGATCCCGGACCTGACTTTGCCCTGGACCCCGCCCGGCGCGGAGCCGGTCTGGCACCTGTTCGTCGTGCGCACCGCGCGGCGCGACGCGTTGCAGCGCCACCTGACGGCGGCGGGCGTCGGCACCCAGATCCATTATCCGGTGCCGCCCCACCTCACCCCGGCATACGCGTCCGCGGGCTGGCGCCCCGGCGACTTCCCGATCGCCGAGCAGCTGGCCGCCGAGGTGCTGAGCCTCCCCATCGGCCCGCACCACCCGGAGGAGCAGATCGATCTCGTGTGCACCGCGGTGCGGGAGTTCTTCGCGCGATGACGGGGGCGGCGGAGCACGAGTGCCGGGAACTGCCCGCGGACCAGTTGATCCCCGCCGCCTGGCGCGCCCTGCCCGGCCCGGTCCGGACCTTCAACCCGGCCCTGCTCCCGGACGGACCCGACTGGATCCTCGCCTACCGCGTGGTGCTCGGGGACGGCAGGCGCCGCCTCGCGTGCTGCCGGCTCGACGCCGCGTTTCAGGTCGTCCCGGGCTCCCCGGTGGCGTTCTCCGACGCCGTGGTATTCCCGGATGATCCCGCGCTCTCGCCGGTGGCCCGCACCTGGCTGGCCGACCCGCGCCTGCACCGTTGGGGCGGGGGCATCTTTGTTTACTGGAACTCGGGGTGGCACGAGCCGCACAACCACCAATTCCTGCAGGAGGTGGATCCGCACACCCTGCTCCCCGCCGGCCGGGCCCGGGAGCTCCAGCTGGCCGGGCCCCGGCGGCCGCTGGAGAAAAACTGGTCCGCGTTCGCGACCCCCGAGGGACAGGTGCACGCGGTTTACTCCGTCACTCCGCACCGCGTACTGCGCTTGGCCCTTGGCGGCGAGGGCCCGGTGATCTGCGACGACGCCGCGACCACCGCTTGGGAGCTGGCCGGCTATCCGGCGGCGCACGGGGGCCTGCGGGGTGGAGCGCCCCCGGTGTGGCACGCGGGACGCTTCTGGTCGTTTTGCCATTCGGTCCACGACGGCCCGGCCGGCTATTGCTACCGCGTCGGGGCGTACTGCTTTCGAGCCGGACCCGATTTCGCCCCGGTCGCGGGACCGACGGTGCCGCTCGAGCTCGCGCGGGAACGGCGGGCGCGACGGGAGCATCCGCGGCTGAATCCCGCGGTGGACGAGGTCATCTACCCGTGCGGCGCGGCCTTCAGCGGCGGGCGCTGGGTGATCAGCCACGGGATCAACGACGAGGCCTGCGCGCTGTCCTTCGTCGCCCCGGAGGCGGTTGAGGGTTGCCTCCGCGCGCTGCCCGGCCATCCAGCATGAACTCCAGCCCATGGCCCGAAACCTACTCCAATCGCTGATCCTCGATCCCGCACGGATGGTGGGTGGCCTCTGGGCGCATCGCGGGCTGGTCTGGCAGTTCACGCGACGGAACATCGAGCTGCGCCACCGGGGAAGCCGCCTCGGGCCGATCTGGGCCCTGCTGACGCCGCTCTCGATGCTGGTGCTTTACTTCATCGTCTTCGGGGTGATCTACGGACAGCGGTTCGGGGTCCTCCCGGATGAGACGAGGCTGGATTTCTCGTTGGCACTGTTCCTTGGGCTGACGCTGTTCCACGCGTTCTCCGAGACGCTCTCGGCCTCCCCGGGGCTGATCGTCGCCAACCCGAACTTTGTGAAGAAAGTGGCCTTTCCGCTGGAGGCTCTCCCGTTGGCTCAGCTGGGAGCGACGCTCTTCCACCTCCTTGTCGGTCTGGGGTTGGTACTGCTCGGAGGCCTGTTCTCCTCCGCGGGCCTGACCCTCGCGGTGCTGTGGCTTCCCGTGCTGGTTCTACCGCTGCTGCTGATCGCCCTGGGCGTCGCGTGGGCCGCCGCGGCCATCGGAGTGTTTGTCCGCGACCTGGGTCAAACCACCTCCTTCATCTCGACGGCACTCCTGTTCGCCTCGGCGGTGATGTATCCGCCGAGCAAGATTCCGCCGGAGCTGGGTCTGCTGCATTGGAACCCGCTGCTGCGCCTGATCGACCTGAGCCGCCGCGTCGTCCTCTGGCACGAGCCCCTGCCGTGGGTGCCGGTGCTGCAACTCTACGCGGTGGGCCTCGCGGCCTGCGTGCTGGGCGCCGTGCTCTTCTCCCTCCTGCGGCGCTCGTTCGCGGAAGTGCTCTGACCCGGACCGGCGGGCATAAAAAAGCTTCTTCACGCTTTGCTGTGGGTCACGAGGGGAGCGCTGAGGTCGGGCATCAGGTCGAGTTTGCCGCAGAAGAATAGAAT
>VHCY01000119.1 GCA_016871595.1 Verrucomicrobiota bacterium | reverse complement strand
GGCTTGTAGGCGCCCCCCACCCGGCCGGTCAAAGCATTAGCCGGCCGGAGGCGGCGGGCGGAGGCGGCGCGGGCCGGGTCAGAACGACCCGCGGACGCCGACGTTGGTGTAGTAACCGAGCTCCTGCCAGCGCTGGCCGCGGGCGTAGGCCGGGGTGGACGGGGCGTAACGCTGCTGGTTCTGGACAAAGCCACCGAGGTCGACCACGGAGGCGTAAAGCGAGTACCTCCGGCTGAGGCTGTACTGCGCGCTCAGGCCGACACGGGTACGCCGCGCCTGGTAGTTGTAGGTGCCGGCCGGGACGGTGGAGCTCGGGGCGACCAAGCCGCGCTGGGTGTCTCCGAGGTAACTGAGCGTGGCCTTCACCGCGAAGCGCGGGCGCACGAGGTTGATGCCGCCGGCGAGGCTCTCCGGGTTGTAGCCGGTGAAGTCGCTGGTGTTGCTGCCGGAGAGGCTGAGCTTGGTGGCGTTGACGAAGACCTGGAGGCCACGCGCCCACGCGGGCAGGAAGGTGAGCGCCTGCCGGTAGCTGAGCTCGAAGCCGGTAATGCGGGCGTCGCCGACATTCGCGCGGGTGCTGAGCTCGTAGCCGAGGAGGGCGGGATCGGACTCGAGGCCGTAACTCTCGAGCAGGGCCGGCGTGGCGTCGGTGCGGACCACGCCGAAGAAGTTGCGGATGTCCTTGCGGAAGACCCCGACCGAACCGACGCCACCCTTCAGCTGGTAGGACTCGAGCGTGAGGTCGTAGCTGTCGGCCGTCCACGGCATCAGGCCCGGGTTGTTGACGGAGATCGTGGGCGAGGCGGCGTCGGGCTCGCTGATGGTGGTGCCGGGGACGATGAGGTTGACGTTCGGGCGGCCGAGCGTGCGCGCGTAGGCGGCGCGGAGGAGGAGATCCTCCCGCACGGTGAAGGCGGCGTTGAGGCTGGGGTAGAGGCCGTCGTAGGTGCGGCCGGCGCGAGCGCCCCGCTCGACGTAGCGGAGCCGGCGCAACGCGAGGGCGTCCCCGGGGACGAGCACGCGCTGGCCGGCGGCGTTGCGCACGAAGGAGCCGTCGCGGTTGCGCTGGTACTGGGCGTTCGGGTCGTTGAGGGGGCCGGAGCCGCGGGCGTCGGTGCGCTCGAAGCGGACGCCGCCCACGAGCCAGAGCCGCTGGCGGAGGAGGCGCAGGTCGGCGCGGAGGTAGGCGGCGGTGACGGTCTCGCGGAACTCCCGGGAGTTGGAGACGTAATTCTGGTGGGTCGTCGGCAGGTCCTCGACGAACCAGCCGGGCTGGCGGAGGAACAGCTGGTGGAACTTCTGGGGGCTGATCCAGCGGACGGGCTGGCCGAAGAGGTTGGGGGCGTCGGCGAGGAAGGCCTCGTCGAACACGTCGAAACGCCCGGCGCGGCGCGCGGCCTCGTCCGAGGCGCCCTCGGGCCGGAAGTTCCAGAGGCGCGGGAAGGAGCGCTGGTCGCGGCGGGAGGCGTCGAGGGCGGCGCCGGCGCGCAGCGTCAGCGGGAAGCCGGGGTCGAGCTCGCGGCCGACGTCGAGGCGGAGGTTCTGGCGGGTGGTGCTGGCGTCGCTGGTGGCGGTGTTGCCGCTGGCGAGGGAGTAGTTGGCGCCGTCGAGCAGGTCCACCGTCTGGCCCGCGCGGTTGCGGGCGGAGTAGCGCGTCGGGATGATGCCGCCGGAGGTCTGCAGGTCATCGCCGCGGAGGACGAGGTTGGAGAGGGTGGCCGGCGCCATATTGAAGGTGCCGGACTCGATGTCGGGCCGGTAGGTGCCCGAGCGGGAATACGAGGCGGCGGCGTCGATCCGCCAGGGGTCGCCCCGGTGGCGGTAGCGGAGCGTGTGGTGGCGGGTGACGCTGCGGATGTCGACGTTGGTGCCGCTGTTGTTCATCCCGACGGAGCCGACGCCGGTGGCCGCGCCCTGCATCCAGCGGTCGGTGCCGGTGGCGCCGGCGCCGTAGTTGAACTGCAGCACGTTGCGGGTGATGTAGAGCTGGTAAGAGCGGTACTGGGTGCTGGCCGACAACGTGCCGTGCCGGCCGACGCGCCAGTCGAGCCCCGCCTGCCCCTGCAGGGTGGAAAAGGTCTGGGCGAGGCTGTTCCACTGGCTCGTGGTCTGCACCAGCCGCACGAGGTCCCACGTCGCGCTCTCGTCGGTGTCGGCGGTGCCGGTCTCCATCGGCTTGTGCCGCCACGTGCGGGAGGCGCCGACGGTGACGGCGAGGTTGCGGGAGACGGGGTGGAGGTAACTGACGTCGAAGGATGGCTGGATGAAGCTCGGGCTGGTCCCGGTGCGGCTGCTGCGCGGCGTGTGGTTGCGGGGGCCCGGATCGAAGGTGAAGCCGCCGCGGTCGTGGAACATCGTGTACGCGTTGACCTCGAGCCGCGGGCGCCGGGCCTCGAAGCCGCTCCGGCTGATGAGGTTGATGGAGCCGCCGAGACCGGAGGCGGGCAGGTCGGGCGTGGGCACCTTCGTGATCTCCACGCGGGAGATGTTGTTCATCGGCACCTCGCGCAGGTCGAGGGAGCGGCTGTTGCCGGAGAAGGCGCCCGCGACCTCCCCGCCGTCGATGGTGAGCCCGGTGTTGTTGCCCGGGAAACCGCGCAGCGAGGCGGTGGTCGGCTCGGACCCGGAGGTCTCGATCGAGACGCCCGGCAGGAAGAGCAGGAACTCCCCGATGTTCTCGGCCCCGCGGTCCCCGAACTCGTCGATCGCCACCACGCTCTTCAGGTTCGGGGCCGCCCGCTGCTCGTTCGCCGACAGCGCCTGGGCCGACATCTCCCGGTCCTCCACCACCGTGACCCGGTCGAGACGGACCACGCCCTCGCCCCGGACCAGCTCGAAATCGCGGGTGGCCACGCCCCCCGCGGGCACGGTGACGGCCTCGATCGCGGTGGCGAAGCCGACGTAGGAGGCGCGGAGGCGGACGGGCCCCGCGGCCACCCCGGTCAGCCGGTAGGCGCCGGCGTCATCGGTCAGGACCTCGCGGGCGGAACCCTCCAGCGCGACGCGGACGTTGCCGAGCGCGCCGCCGGTGGCGGCCTGGACGATGCGGCCCTCGATGACGCCCGGGGCGGCGGGCTGGGCGGGGAGCGGGGTGAGCAGGGCCAGGGCGGGCGGCAGCAGGAAGCGCAGCATCGGGGGCGGGGGTTGACGGGGAACACAGCGGCGGAACGGGCGGGAAGCGAGGCCAACCCGGCGGTTCCGGGCGGGAACCGCGAGGCCGGAAGCTTCCTCATCGCCAGCAAACGCCGGATCGCTTGGTTTCCGGGAATGCCGCCCACCCCCAGCCGCAGCCGCTCCCGCCCACCCTTCTTCACCGCTGTTCGGTCCGGGCGCCGGCTGCTGGCGGCGCTTCTGGTCGCCGTCGCCGGCGGCACGGCGGCCGGCGACGCTGGTCAATCCGGCGGGGTGGCCGGGCCGGCGGCGGGGCGCGCCGCCCGGAATGCCCCGCGGCTGAACCCGGGTCAGCGCGGCCGCGGGCGCCCCGAGGTTCGCCGTCCCCCCGGCCGGCCGGATCACATGTCGAACGTCGCCGAGAGGATGAACTGCCGCGGGTCGATGATGCGATACGCGTTTGGGGTGCCGTCCGGGTAGGCGCTGATCGCCTGGAGCCTTCCGTTCTCCTGCACGTTGCGCACGTTGAGCTGGACCGTGGCGTTGACCTTCCCGAACATCTTCACCCGATAGGCCGCGAAGACGTCGACGTAGGTGCGCGCGTCGTCGTAGATCGGCCGCCGCGGATCCAGCGTGGTGATCACGGCGGGGAGCTGTTCGACGCCGTAGTAGCCGATCGCGCTCTTGTCCTCCCAGCGCAGCGCGCCGCCGACGGTGAGACGCTTGACCCACTCCCGATCCAGGCCGAGGCCGGCGAGCCGGTAGCTCGTGCTGAGGTTGAAGCGGTACTTGCGGATCTGGGGGCGGCTCTTGCCCTGGTTGGCCACGGCGACCTCGTAGGGAGTCCGCACGCTGCTGGCGAAGTACTGCGCGGGCGAGTTGGTGCCGTTGTACCGCTCGGTCCACCAGGGGCGGTTGATCTCGGGGTCGATGATGCTCATCCAGACGGGCATGCGGTCCGCGATCCACTGCGTGACGGCCGGCGACATCTTCGAGTCGATCGACTTGTTCCCGGTCACGTTGAAACGGCTCGTCCAGTGGGGATTCGGGTTCCAGTGCACCTCGATCTCGATGCCCTTGGCGGTGACATCCTGGGTCTCGGCGACGAGCTCGTTCTGCACGTCCCGCGACTCGGGCCGGCGGAGGAAGGAGATGTCGAGCTTCGTGATCCGCGCGACTTCCTGGTCGATCTGGTCCTGGGTGAGCGTGCGGCCCTGCGCGGCGGCGGCGTTGGTCACCCACGACTGCACCCGGGTGGTGAGGTTGAAGAACTGGTTCCCGTTGGGCGAATCGAAGTCGAGGTTCCGGATGCGCTGCGCGATGATGCGCATGCTGCCGTTGCGCGAGTCGATCTGGGTCGTCTCGTACTTGTTCGCCCGCACGACCAGCTTGCCGTTGAAGAGGTTGAGCGAGAACCCGTAGTCCCGGCCGTGGCCGGTCGGATCGGGCAGCGCCCCGAGATAGAGGCCGACGGCGTAGCCCTGCGGCTGGAAGCTGTCCGACTGGTTGTAGTGGAGGTTCAGCCACCGGGTCGGCTTCACCACGACGCCGGCGGTCTTCGTCCGGCCGCCCGCGTGCACCCAGTCGGCCGGGTTGAGCGTGAAGGTGGACGCATAGTCGAGGAAAATGCCGTCCGGCGTCGCGTTGAAGAGCGTCTGCCCGCGCTGCCGCTGGTCGCGCGTGTCCTTGCGGAGTCCGAGCGTCGTCACGACCCGGTCCTTGAAGAGATGGCTCTGGACGACGCCGCCCTGGGTGCGCAGGAGCGAGCGATCCCAGGTGTTCGTGGAGTCGTACCAGTAGCCCGGCCCGAGCTTGGCGGCCTCGGTGACGAAATTGGGCGCCGCGTCGGCGGTGCCGGGGCTGGTCCAGCCGCCCCAGCGATAGGCGTAGGTGCCCGGCTTGAAGTCCCGCGGCCCCTGGTCGGCGTTGTAACCGCGGTTGTCGCCCACGTAGTACCGGTAGTAGTTCAGGGCGACGTTCGGCCGGACGAACTCGCGGGACTGGCCGGTGGGCCTGGGGTACCAGGAGTGGTTCGAGAGGATGACGTCGCGCCAGATGGTGGTGCGCGAGCGGTTCTCCTTGAACTCGCCGTAGCCGAGGAACTGCTGCAGGCCCAGCCAGCGCAGCAGGTTCTTCTCCTGGCGCAGGTCGAGCCGGTACGCGAGCTGCCCCCGGTAGGTCTCGCGCTCGAACGGGCCGCCCGCGATGCCCTTCGTGTTGAAAAAGCCGATATAGGGACGGAGGAAGAACGGGTTCGGGCTCCCGTCGACCATGCGCTCGTTGGCGTCGATGTGCAGGTAGCCGGTCGCGCCCGAACTGCCGGCGGTGCCGTAGAGGCTCCGGTTGTCGCGGCGGCCGGCCTCGCGGAAGTACCCGACCTGGAGGGCGAGCAGGTTCCGCGGCGTTTCCAGGACGATCTGCTCGAGCTGGAGGTGCGTCGTGAGCACCGTCTCGTTGATCCGGTTCATCGCCGCGAGATTCACGTTCTGCCAGTCGTAGATCGCCTTGCTCGTGACCGACGGGTCGCTCGAGAACAGCGGCTGGGTGGCGCGGATCTGCTCGGGGGTCGTGTTGACGATGACGATGTTCTGGTTGCGGCCCTCCGGCGTGGTCGTGCTACTGGTGCGCCCGGGGCCCCAGTAGCCGATCGCGCCGTCGGTGTTGATGAACAGGACCGACTGGTCGCGCAGGCTGGCGCTGGTGAAGTAGGGCGGCAGCGTGGTGGCGGTGAACGTGCCCGGCGCCCGCGCCCCGTTGAGCTTCGCCGAGGTGGTGACCGGATCCCACGTGGGCCTGCCGGCGTTGATCCAGCCCGTGATGGCGGCGCGCGGCGGCGTGGTGTTCGGGCGGTTGCCGGTGATGTGGTAGTAGAAATGCGACCCGGTCAGCGTGGTGCGCTTGAACGGCTGGTAGCGCACCATCGCGTTCAGCCGCTTCGTGTCGGTGCCCGACGGCTTGCGCACGAAGCCGTCGTGCTGGAAGACGGCGCTGCCGCGGACGGCGAGCCGGTTGCGCAGCAGCACGCGGTTGAGGTCGAGATTGGCCCGGCGGCCGTCGAAGCTGTCCCACCGCAGAGCGACCGTGGAGCGGTTGCGGCCGAGGTTGGCCGACGCCGGCGCCATGTTCACGGTGCCGGCCGCGTTGCCGAGGCCGAAGACGGTCGAGTTGGGCCCGCGGCTGATTTCCACCGCATCGATCATCGAGGGATCGATCGGCACGCGGCCGCTGGTCTCGAAGTTGGCGAACGAGAGGTTGGCCGCGCCGACGCCGCGCACACGGTTGGCGCCGTTCGGGTTGAGCGAGTTGTCGGTCGGGCTGGCGTTGCGATCGACCTCGAACTGCGTGTACGTGCCCGTCCCCTCCGTGCTCGCCTCGTAGAGGAAGATGTCGTTGATATCGAGCATCGCGAAGTCGGACATCTGCTCCTTGGTCACGACCGAAATCGACGAGGCGAGGTCCTCGACCCGGGAGTTGAGCCGCGTGCCGGACATCGTCGTCGACGCGTAGTAGCCGCGGCCCTCGGAGACGACCTCGAAGGGCGAGAGCTGCACCGCGCCGTCGCCCGCGGCCGCCGCCGGCGCGGCGGCGGGCCGCTGCGCCCGCTGGTCGGCCTCCATCCTTGCGACTTCGGCGGGATCGAGGCGGCCGTTGCGATTCGCGTCGTATTTCGCGAGCACGAGGGGATCGGTGGCGGGGACCTGGGCGGACAACGCCGCGGCGCAAAGCAGGCCGGCGGCGGAAAACGCGGCGGGGCGCCGCGAAACGGATCGGGGTAGACGGGAGTTCACCTTGTGCACAAGGAGGGTTGCGGGGAGTCGGCGACCGGAGGCCGTCCCCGACGGGGTCGCGGGAACGCTGGGGGATCCGGCACCGGAACTCTATCCAAATCGTGCGCCGGCCGGCACCGCGGGTCAGCGCCGCGCCACGCGCAGGATCGCCTCGACGCTGCGCTCGACGTCCGCGTCGGTCGTCGCCCACGACGAGACGCTGATCCGCATTGCCGTCCGGCCCTGCCCGACCGTGATGCCGGCCCAGCAGGTGCCGTCCGCCTGCACGCCCTCGATGACGCGCCTGGTGCGCCCGGCATCGCCAAAGGCAACCAGCACCTGGTTCAGCCCGACGTCGTTCAGGATGTCGGCGCCGCCCGCGGCGAGCCGCGCCGCGAACCGGAGGGCCTGGGCGCAGTTGCGCTCGATCATCTCCGCCACCCCGCCGGCGCCCAGCGTGCGGAGCGCCGCCCACACCTCGACCCCGCGCGCGGCGCGAGAGGCCGGCGGCGACGATGCCGGCGAGACCGCCTTTCAGCAACGAGCGGCGGGTGAGCACGGGCGGGGGCGGGGTGGAGTCCGGGGCCCGTGAAGGGGCGGGCATGGTGCCCTTACGCCTAGGCTGAACAGCGGGAATTCTTGGAAAGATGCATGCGAGACCCAACGCATCCGGGCTGGCGGAAACGGCGAAGTTCGCTGAAATGGCGCCGTGCTTTCCGAATCCCCTGCGCACGTCTCCGCCTGGCTGCGCCCGCTCGGGTGCCTGGCCGACGTAGCGGCCGGACGCGGGGGAAAGTGGTGGTAGGACCTGGATTCGAACCAGGGAAGGCGTAAGCCAGCAGATTTACAGTCTGCCCTCGTTGGCCACTTGAGTATCCTACCGACGGGGACGGGAAAAGTCTGGCCCGGCCGGGGGGACGGCAAGGATTTTCTGGCCCGCGCCCCCGGCCGCCGCCGGCTCAGCGCACCGCGGCCGCGACGAGTTCCAAGAAACTGCGCGCCTCAAGGCTCGCGCCGCCGATCAGGCCGCCGTCGATGTCCTTCTGCGCCAGCAGCTCCGGCGCGTTGGCCGGCTTCATCGAGCCGCCGTAGAGGATCCGGATGCGCTGCGCGGCCGCGTCGCCGAAAAGCT
>VHCY01000118.1 GCA_016871595.1 Verrucomicrobiota bacterium | reverse complement strand
GGCCCACGCGCAACGCGCTGGAGCTGCTCGACGAGCTCGAGACCGTGCTCGGCCTGCAGTGCTCGCCGGTCATCTGGCCGCTCGGCAACGGCCCGGGCTTCCGCGGGGTCTTCGACCGCCGATCCCGCGAGGTGCACCTGTTCGAGCGCGTCCCGGGCGGCAAGTTCCGCGCGCCGGTTAACGTGGCCTCCCTGGAGGATCCGCGGGTGCGCGAGCGGCTGGATGACCACACCTACGGGGAGGTCACGGAGCAGCTGGCGATGCTCGACGGCGCCGGCACCCCCCTCGATCTCGCGGCGATCCGCGCGGGCCGGCAGACCCCCGTCTACTTCGGCAGCGCGGTAAACAATTTCGGGATCGAGCTGCTCCTGCACGGATTCCTCCAGGACTCCGTGCCGCCCGCGCCGCGCTCCAGCGCCCGCCCGGCCACCGCGGGCGCCCCCGCGGGCGAGCGCACCGTGGTCCCGGTCGAGTCGCCCCGCTTCTCCGGCTTCGTCTTCAAGATCCAGGCGAATATGGACCCCAAGCATCGCGACCGCATCGCGTTCCTGCGGGTCTGCTCGGGCAAGTTCGAGCGCGATATGCTCGTCACCCACCAGCGCACCGGCCGCACCGTGCGCCTCTCCTCGTCGCACAAGCTCTTCGGGCAGGAGCGGGAGACGGTCGACGAGGCGTGGCCGGGCGACGTCATCGGCCTGGTCGGCCACAGCGATTTCGGCATCGGCGACACTCTCACCGAGGACAAGGGGATCCTCTTCGACGAGATCCCCAGATTCCCACCGGAGGTCTTCACCTACATCTCGAATCCGAACGCGGGGGACGCGAAGAAATACCGCGCCGGCCTGGAGCAGCTCCTCCAGGAGGGCGTCGTGCAGGCCTTCAACGCGCGCAACGCGCCGCCCGGCTCCACGCTCCTCGCCGCCGTCGGCCCGCTGCAGTTCGAGGTCGTCCAATGGCGGCTCCAGAGCGAGTACGGCGCCGAATCTCGCCTCGCGCCCACGCCCTGGACGCTCCTCCGCTGGATCGAGCCGCATCCCAGCCTGGCGCAGCCGGGAATGCTGGTGACGGCCAGCGGCGTGAGCTTCGGGACCGACAAGCTGGATCAGCCGATCGTGCTGTTCCCCTCGGAATGGACGCTCCGTTACTTCCAGGAAAAGAACCCGGAGCTGCGGCTCCACGAACTGCCGTTGGAGCAGACGCGCTGACCCACGCCGGCCAGGATTCAGCCAAGCAAGCGCGCGCGGACGAGCGCGTAAGCCTCGGCGGGCGAGGCCACATCGCGCCAACACACGGCGGTCACCGCGGGGGCGATCGTCCGTTGGTGCCGGATGAGCACCGTCTCCACCCCACCGGCGTGGCCGCCGAGAACGTCCACGTCGGCATCGCCGACCAGGAGCGTTTCCGCCGGGGCGCAGCCGAGCCGGCTGACCAAGGCCAGCAATCCCTCCGGGTCCGGCTTGTGCGTCGGAAGGTCATCCCCGCAGACCACCCCGTCGACGATTCCATCCAGCCCGTGCGACGCCAGCAGCGTGCGGGTCGAGGCCCGATCGCGTCCAGTCCAGATCCCGGCCGGGATACCCCGCGCCCGGAGGTCGCGCAGCGTCTCCACGGCGCCGGCATAGGGCTGGATCAGGCGGTGGTTCCCGTGGTGGAAATCCACCATCCGCCGGAGCGCCACGGGCACGTGAACGGGATCTGGGAGCAGGTCCGCGAGGAACCGCTCCGGTGGGCCGCCCAAGCGAGCGAAGATGTCCATCGTCGGCGAGCCGCCAAAGGGCTCCAGCGCGTGGCGGATGGCCTCCAGGACGAGCGGCAAGCTGTCGAGCAGCGTGCCATCGAGGTCAAAGACGACGGCGCGCTTGGGTCGGAGGGAGGCGCTCATTCAACGGGCAGGACGAGGGCGGCGGCGGGCGGCGCCCAAGGCTCGGCGAGTGACGCAGGCGCAAAGGCTCCGGCCGGCACCGACAGATGGAGGGCGGCGCCAGTGACTTGGAAACGCGTCTTGTCGCGCGTGAGCTCGTTACGGTAATCGGCCTGCCGGGGCACGTACTGATCCCCAACCTTCTTGAGGCTCACGAGGTAGAAGGTCTTCAGGACCCCGCCGTTGGCCGCCACGAGTTCGGTCTGCATCAGGGCGTTGAACTGGGTGTCGAGGTAGGCGCGGGCCGCGGCGTAACCGCCTCCCTGCTCCAAGAATCCGGGCGGCGCCTTGAAGAGGTAGGAGTAGGCGGGCCGACCGAAGGCGCGGGCGAGCTTCTCCAGTTGCGCCTCCGGCCAGTAAAGGAAGGGCATCTGCAGATCAAAGGCGGAGACTTCCACCCCGGGAAACAGCGGCGCGACGGCGGCCGCCGGGGCCACCTGCTCGACCTGAGCGCCGGCCCAGCGCCAGACCCCGCCCTCCACCCCGTTTCTCAGGATCAGCCGGCGCACCCCACCCTGGCCGTCATCGACCTCGACACGGAAAACCGGACCACTCGCCTCCCGGCCACCCCAAAGGCGGCCCGGGAATACGCGTTCCTCGCCACGCCGGGGCAGGGAGCGCAACTCGATCGCCAGATAAAAGCTGCCCGCGATGCCCGCCTGCCGGAATTGCCCCAGAATCCGCGCGGCTTCCACCTCACCAGGTTTACCCACTTGGGAGAGTTCGGGCGGCCGGTTAGGGGCGGCCGCGAAAAGATCCGCCAAGCCCCACGCGATTAAAGCCAGTCCCAACCGCCAACCGCCGGGCCGGACAAGGACGGTCGGGCCCATCCGGATGCGTCGGTTACTTCTTGGGCGCCTCGGGCGCCGGAGCCGGCGCCGGGGCGGCCGGAGCCGCTGTGGCAGGCACGGCCACCGCGGGAGCAGGGCTAGTAGCCGCCGGGGCGGCGGGGGCAGTGATGGTCGGGAGGGCTCCGCCAGCGGCGCCCTTCTCGGCCTTACGCTCGTAGATGCGACCCAGATAGAGCAGGAAGGCCAAGACGAAGAAGAGGATCGCCGAATACTTGGTGGCCTGCACGAGCACGTTGTTGGTTTCGGCGCCAAAGGCCGCCTCCGCTGCCCCCCCGCCTAGGGCGGAACCGATCCCGCCATCCTTCGACTTCTGCATCAGCACGATGAGGACCAGAAAGACGGAAACGAGGATCAGGATGAACGTCAGGATGCCGAGGGCGATGCTCATGGAAGGGGCAGAGGTGCCTCCCCGCCGACCGGATGTCAACCGCGAGTTGGCCCGCGGCCGCGACCACCGCGCTCAGGAGCCGGTTCCGCGCCCCGGCGACGGATGAAGTCCACGTCGGCCCCGTCGGCCCGGACCTTCACCGTGCGCTGGCTCGAGGTGTCGGAGCCGATGTAGTCCACGGTGGCCGAGGCCAGGATCGGCAGGTACTTCCGCAGGTCCTTGCTCTCGTCCTCCGTGCTCGCGTGGATGCTCCAGAGCTCGGCCGGCGGGCGGCCCTCGCTGGCGGGGCGGTTCTCGCGGGCGGAAATGCGCACGTACTTCTCGTAGACGGTCACCATCCGCGGCACCTCCTCATAACCGACGATCTCGTTCCGAGGCGGTTGATAGACCGCCACCGTCCGGAGCGTCGCATTGCCGCGGGAATCCGTCGCGGGCACCGTGTCGTACCGGACCCCGCCCCCGACCTGAGCGTAGACCGGGACACTTACCCGCTCGATCTTCGAGCGCGGCGCCTCCATCCCGTAATCGAGTTCCACCACCATGTCTGCCCGGTCGGCGGAGGGCGCCTCGTAGAGCCCCTTGCCCGCGAGCGCGGTGCGGATGAAGTCCGAGGCCTCGCGGTGCCGCAAGCTCTCCTCCCCCTTGGTCGGGTCCTTGGACTTCAGCACGTAGGACTGGGCGTCCGCGCGCGCCGGCCGCGAGATCGCATCGACCTTGACCGAGTGCGCCGGGGTCCCGCAGCCGCCGAGAAACAACACCCCGACGGCCAGCGCCGGGAGGGCGGAAAACCGGGTTGCGGCAAGCCGGCGCACAGGGAAGTGGATCAGGGTCCCGTCCGGCCGGGCGCGGGTGGCGTTCCGGGGGTGGCGGGTTCGCCCGGGGGCAGAGGAGCCCCGGGGACCGTCTCCCCCTTCAGGCGCGCCAACTCCTCCTCCAACCGGGCGATCTCAGCCTCGGTGGAAAGCGTCTTGGCCTGCGCGTCATCGAGCTCCTTTTTCTTCGCCAGCGCGGCATTGCGCTCGCCTTGCAGCTTCTTCAGCCGGTCGGCGGCGGAGTCCAGCTTCCGCTTGGCTTCGTTCAGCTCGAGGTCCGAAATCCGGAACCCTTCGGCAATGGCCAGCTCCTCCTCGAGGGCCGCCTTAGCCTTGGCCTCCTCCTGCAACCTCTTGGCCTTGTCCTGCTGGAACGCCCGCTCCTGCGCGAGCCGGTCTTGCTCCCGGCGGTCCTTCGCGTCCTGCACCATCCCCACGATTCCTCCAATCAGGGCGCCCGCAGCCGCGCCGCCCACCAAACCCGCGCCCGAGCCCATGCTGCTGTTACTGCCGACGACGGCGCCGCCGGCCGCGCCGACCATCGCCCCAGTGCCGGCCCCGGTGGCCGTCTTCGAGGGCGCCACCCCCGACTGGCAGCCGGAGAGGATCGCGAGGAAGAGGAGCGCGGAGCCGGGGGAGACGAGGAGGCGTTTCATCGGACGGGAACCGTGGGGGCGGGGAAGCTGCATGGGGAGGGACGGTATCGGACCGCGAAGGTTGCTCAGGGGGCGAGTAAACCGCGGATGTTTTTGAATTCAACCCCGGCCTTGAAAAAAGGCCGGCCGACCGGGTTCGGGCCGAAAGTTTGAACTTTCCGGGGAAACGATCATAACCTCGCATCCGGGCCTGCCGTCCTACCGGCGACCCGCTTTCTCCCATGCCCACCCGAAACAAGGGGATTTTCTCCGCGGACTTCCTCGTCCCCGTCCTCGGCCTGCTACTCGCCGTCGCCCTCGTGGAGCCCTACTACGCCGCGGTCGTCCGCCCGCGCGTCGCCGAGATCGAGCTGAAGCAGCGGGTGATGGCGGCCCGCGGGGGGACGACCGCCGTGAACTCGGAACAGCGCTCGTTCCACATCATCATCAAGGACCCCGAACAGCAGATCGAGATCATCTTCGCCCTCTGGGGCACCTTCCTCCTCGGCTACAAGCTGCTGGAGCTGCGACGCGAGCGCGGCCTGTTCCGGCACGACTTCGTGCATCTCCAGCCCGGGGAACGCATTTTGCCCGAGGACGCGCTCGACCGCCACCGGGAACTCCAGGCCAGCGTGGAACGCGAGTCGCGCTGGCGGGGCCGCCTCCTGCCCGAGTGCATCCTCGCCGCGCTGCACCGGTTCCACGCCACCCACTCGGTGCAGGACGCCGCCAACGCCGTGAAGGAACGCGCGGAGCTCGCGGCCGACCGGCTCGATTCGTCCCTCTCCCTCGTGCGCTACATCGCGTGGGCCATCCCGGCCATCGGCTTCATCGGCACGGTGCGCGGCATCGGCCTCGCCCTCGCCTTCGCCGAGCAGGCGATCAAGGGCGACATCACCCCGGTGATCGAGGCGCTCGGCCTCGCCTTCAACTCCACCCTCGTGGCCCTCGTGCTCTCGATGGGGCTGATGTACCTGATGCACGTCGTGCAATCCCGGCAGGAGGCGCAGGTCATCGAGACCCAGACCTACTGCCGCGACGCCGTGATTGACGTGATGAAGGTGCCGACCCGCGAGGAGGGATCCATCGCGTGAGCGCCCCCCTCCCGATGCCCACGCTCGGACTGGAACTCTCGGATGCGGGCCTGATGGCCGCCCTCGGGCCTGCCGACGGGATCCACCCGCAACCGGTCCTCGTCCCGGATCGACCGGGAACCCCGGACTGGCCCGGCTACGCCTGCAGCGACGGGAAGACCGTGACCCTGGGCCGCGCCGCCGAGGACCTGTGGTTCGTGCACCCGCGGCGCATCGACCTCCACTTCTGGGCCCGCCTCGGCCACGACCCGTCCGCCCTGCAGGTCAACGGCAAGACGCTCTCCTCGTCCGAATTGGCGTTGATGTTCCTGCGCGAGTTTCTCGCCCGCCTGGAAGCGGTCGCGGGACGCCCCGGAAGGGTGGTCCTGGCCGTCCCGGGCGCCTACCTCCGGGATCCCACGATCGAGGAGGAGCGGATCGGGCTGCTCCTCGGCCTGGCCCACGAGCTGAAGCTGCCCCTCGTCGCGGTCGTCGACGCCGGCCTCGCCGCCCTGCGCGATCCGCGCGGTCCCGGGTGCGATCCAAGCCTGCCCGTGGTGCTCGTCGACGCCGGGCTGACCGGGGCCGACCTCAGCCTGCTGCAACCGCGGGCGGGCCGGCTCGCGCGCACGGCGCACCTGCACCTGCCCCAGGCCGGTCTCGCCGCGCTGCGCCGCCAGCTGACAGCCGCGCTGGGCAACCGCTTCCTCCGGCACACCGCCTTCGACATCCTGACCGACGGCCGCGTGGAGCAGGCCTTCTTCCGCCAAGTCCACGACTTCCTGCAGGGGGACGCCCCCGAACAACGGTTCGTCATCGGCACGGGCGCGCGCACCTACGAGATGAACGCCAAGCGGGAGCAGCTCGCCGCCGACGCGCCCGGCGCCGCCGCCGCCATGGCGCAGGGACTGCAGGATCTGCTCGCCCGCCGGAACGGTGGTCCCGTCCCCGGGACCGTGGCGCTGACCGACCGCGCCGCGCGGATTCCCGGGCTGGAGGCGCGGCTGCGCGCCGTGACGTCCGCCCGCATCCTCCGGCTCCCGCCCCAGGCCGCGGCCGTGGGCGCCGCCCTGCTCGGCCAATCGGCGGCGGACGCGCCCGCCGACCTCGCCGAGGTCCCGGTCTGGACCGAACTCGACCTCGCCACCGTCACCCCGATCCCCGCCGGCTCGTGGCGCCTGCGGGTCGCGCGCGGCGGAACGGGCACCCCGGAAAGCGCCCCCACCCACCTGGTGTTGGGCGGACTCGCCCACCCCCTGCCCCGGCAACGTCGGTTCACCTTCGGCCCGCCATCCGCGGAACCGGACCTAGCCCTGCCGCTCCCCGCCGGCTCCCCCGCGTGGACCCTCGTGCAGGAGGGCGGCCGCTGGTGCCTTTCCGGCGCGGAGGAACCGGGGACTCCACTGACGGCGGGCGACCGCCTCGAATTGGCGATCGGGGAAGAGAAGACGGAGCTTCTGCTGGTGCGCTGCCTGCCCCCGGCAGTCGGACCGGCCTGAGCCAGCGCCCCCCGCCACCTCGCGATGTCCCAGCTGGCCCGGAAACGACGGCAGACGGAGGTGTTCAGCATCTCTTTCCTCGACTGCATCTGCTGCGGCTTCGGGGCGGTGCTCCTGATCTTCCTGCTGACCGTCTCGAAGAAGGGCGACGTCGATCAGGCGGATGTCGATCTCGCCCGCGAGCGGTTGCGGCAGATCCAGACCGAGGTGAAGCGCAACCAGGAGGACCTCGACCGGCTGGCGGCCGCCTTGGCGCAGGCCCGTCAGGAACTCACGGAGGCCGAGCGCCGGGTTGAGGAGGACAAGACCCGGATCTCCGACCGCCGGCGCGAACTGCTGCTGATGCTGCAGCAGACCGGCGCGCTCCGCGACGCCCTGCAGACCCTCCTGGGGGAGAAGCAGGCCCTCCCGACCGAGGCCGAACCCCCGCCGGTACCCGTGCCCAACGTCGACCGCCGCCAGTACCTCACCGGCGTGAAGCTGCACGGGGAGTTCGTCGTCTTCGTGCTGCGCGCCTCCGGTTCGATGCTCGATGACACCATCGACGGGGCGGCGGCCCGGCTGCTCGATCCGGACGACAAGAAGCGGGAGGCCCCGAAATGGCGCAAGGTGATCGAGGCCCTGACCTGGATGCTGGCCGCGCTGGAGCCCGGGACCCGATTCCAGATCCTCGTCTTCAACGAGGAGACCGTGCCCCTGCTGCCGGGACGCGGCGAGGAGTGGTTCAACCCGCAGGACCGCGAGACGATGACCCAGATCCTCACCCGGCTCAACGCCATCGTCCCTAGGGGCCCCGCCAACCTGGAACGCGCCTTCGCCACCCTCCGGTCACCACCCCG
>VHCY01000117.1 GCA_016871595.1 Verrucomicrobiota bacterium | reverse complement strand
GACCGAGGAATACCCGGAGGGTATGGCGACGGGAGAGAGCCACTGAAAGGTGCCGTCAGGTCACCTCGGGGCGACCCGATCAACTGAATCGTCCCGGCTTAGGGCTCACGGCGGGGAAATTTGGGTTTGCCAGCGCCGGACGCCACCGGCTTGCTGGCCCTTTCATCGGCTTCGCAACCTCTCCCTCCACCTTCGTCATGGCTGAACTCGCAGGAAACGTCTTGGTAGGCCAGTCCGGCGGCCCCACCTCCGTCATCAACGCCAGCGTCGCCGGCATCGTCAACGAGGCCCTCAACCACGAGTGCATCGAGGAGATCTACGGTGCCCTCAACGGCGTGCTCGGCATCCTGCAGGAGGACCTGATCGACCTCGCTTCCGAATCCCAGCAGCAGATCCGCGCCCTCCGCCACACGCCCGGCGCCGCGCTTGGCACCTGCCGTTACAAGCTCAAGTCCCAGGCCGACTTCGACCGCGTGCTCGAGGTCTTCAAGGCCCACAACATCCGCTACTTCTTCTACATCGGCGGCAACGACTCGCAGGACACCGCGGACAAGATCTCCAAGCTCGCCCAGCAGCAGGGCTACGAGCTCCGCGTGATCGGCGTGCCCAAGACGATCGACAACGACCTGCCGATCACCGACCACACCCCCGGCTACGCCAGCGCCGCGAAGTACATCGCCACCAGCGTCCGCGAGGTCGCCTGCGACAACGAGGCGATGGGCCAGGGCGATCTGGTCTCGATCATCGAGGTGATGGGCCGCAGCGCCGGCTGGCTCGCCGCCGGGGCCGCCCTCGCCAAGCGCAAGGACCACCCGCACGACCCGCCCCACCTGATCCTCCTCCCCGAGATCGCCTTCAACCAGGAGAAGATCCTCGAGGACGTCCGCCGCGTGCTCAAGCGCGAGAAGTACTGCCTGATCGTCGTCGCCGAGGGCCTGATCGACCAGGACGGCAACTACCTCGCCGCCAACGCCCAGACGGACGCCTTCGGCCACGCCCAGCTCGGCGGCGCCGGTGACGCCCTCGCCGAGATCCTCGGCCAGAACCTGCCCGGCGTGAAGGTCCGCGTCGCCAAGCCCGGCATCCTCCAGCGCTGCGCCGCCCACGCCGGCTCCAAGACCGACGCCGACGAGGCCTTCCTCGCGGGCGAGGCCGCCGTCGAGGCCGCCATCCGTGGCGAGACCGACAAGATGGTCACGCTCCTCCGCGGCGACGGCGAGCAGTACACCACCGAGACCGGGCTGGCCCCGCTCTCCGAGGTCGCGAACTCGGTCAAGAAGCTCCCCCGCGAGTGGATCAACGAGGACGGCGTCTCGATGAACTTCCAGTTCCTCCGCTACGCCCAGCCCCTCATCCAGGGCGAGACCGCGGTGCCGCACGACAACGGCGTGCCCGTCTTCGCCCGCCTCGAGAAGGTCCGCGTCGAGAAGCTGCTCCCCGCCCGCGAGGGCTGAGCCCCGCCGGACCTCCCCGGTCCCCCCGAAGGCGCCGCCCCCGCGGCGCCTTTTTCACGCCCCGCAGGCGGCCAGCAGGCGCGGATGGACCTCCGTCGCCGCCAGCGGCGGATCACCCGCCCCGCCCCCGGTGCCGATGAGCACCGGCCAGTCGGCGGAATCCGCCGGGCAAGCCCCGTGCGAGCCACCCACCAGCGACGCGTCCAACGGGATCACGTCCAGCAGGCCGCGGAAACCGAGCTTCCGCCGCAGGAGCTTGGCCGCCACCGTCAGGCGCGGCAGGCGCAGCGCGGGATCGAGGAACAGCTCGACGGGGTCGTAGCCGTACTTGCGGTGGATATCGACGCAGCGCGCGAAATCCGGGGCGCGGCGGTCGTCCTCCCAGTGGTAATAGGAGAACCACGCATCCTCGTCCGAGAACGCCACGAGATCGCCGGAGCGGGGATGGTCCAGGCCCGCCGCCCGCAATTCCTCCCCGCCGAGCACCCGCGCCACGCCGGGCGTCGCCTCCAGCCGCGCGCGCACCGCGGGGCGCAGGGCGGGCTCGCGGACGTACACGTGGGCCACCTGGTGGTCCGTCAGCGCGAAGGCGCGGCTCGCCCCGCCATCGAGCAGTTCCCGGCCCAGCTCGTCTTTGAGCGTCAGCCACCCCTCGCCCCGCAGCACCCGGTTCAACGGGATGGCGCGCCGCACGCGGGTGATGCCGTACTCCGAGAGCAACAGCACCCGGACGCCGCGGGCGGCGAAGAAGTCGAGCAGCCCCCCGACGACGGCGTCGATCTGCCCGGCGGCAAGCGCCGCGCGCGGATCGTCCGGGCCGAAGCGCTGGAGGTCGTAGTCGAGGTGCGGGAGGTAGACCAGCGACAGGTCGGGCCGGTGGCGCTCCTCGATCCACTCGGCGCTGCGCGCGATCCACGCCGAGGAGGCGATGCCGGCGGCGGGACCCCAGAAGGCGGGGAACGGGAAGGGCCCGAGGTCGCCGCGGATGGCGTCGCGGATCGAGAGGGGGTGGCTGGTGACGTCGAAGACCTTCCGCCCGTCCGCCAGGTACATCGGGCGCGGCGTGATCGACCAGTCCGCCGACGAGTACATATTGTACCACCAGAAGAGCTTCGCGCAGGTGAACCCGGGCCGCGCGCGCCGCGCCGTCTCCCAGAGCTTCTCCCCGGCCACGAGGTGGTTGGACTGCTTCCAGAAGTGGTGCTCGGCGAGGGTGCGGTCGAACCAGCCGTTGGCCACCGCGCCGTGTCTCGCGGGGGTCCGCCCGGTGAGGTAGGTGGACTGCGCGGTGCAGGTGACCGCGGGCAGGACGGGGCGGACGCGGCGCAACCCACCCTCCGCGGCGGCGCGCGCGAGGCGGGGGGTGGCGGCCCCGAGCAACCGCGGGGTGAGGCCGACGACGTTGAGGATCGCGAGGCGGTCAGCCATAACGCGCCCGCAGCTCGTCGAAGGCGGCCTTCACCACGGCGCCGTCCATCGCGTGGATCTCGAAGCGCTCGCCCGGGGCGCGGATCATCGGGATGGTGAGCCGGCCGCCGAGGTGTTCCCGGAATTCCTCGAGGCCCGCGAGGAAGTCCTGCCGGCCGCGGTCGCCGCGGATCTCCCGCACGGGCGCGAAGAGCTCGAACCCTAGGCCCTGGATCACGGCGAGGATGTGCTCGGCCGCCGCCTCCGGGAGCAAGCCGGTGCGGCGCGCGTAGATCAGGTCCATCGCCATCCCGACGGCGACCGCCTCGCCGTGGCTGACGCGGAACTCGGAGAGCTGCTCGAGCTTGTGCGCGGCCCAGTGCCCGAAATCGAGCGGCCGGGCGGAGCCCTGCTCGAACGGGTCGCCGGCGGTGGCGATGTGCCGGAGGTGCTGGCGGGCGCTCTCGCGGATCACGGCCTCGAACGGACCCGGCTCGAGCGCGCGGAGCGCCGCGACCTGCCCGGCGATGACGTGGAAGAAAGCGGCGTCCCGGATGAGCGCGACCTTCACCGCCTCGATCAGCCCGCAACGGCGCTCGCGCGGCGGCAGCCCGGCGAGGAAATCGAGATCGTTGACGATCGCGTGCGGCACGCTGAACGCGCCCAGCCAGTTCTTCTTCCCGAAGAAGTTGATGCCGTTCTTCACCCCCACGCCGCCGTCGCCCTGGCTCAGGCTGGTGGTGGGCAGGCGGACCAGCGGGATCCCGCGGTGCGCGGTGGAAGCGGCGAACCCGACGAGGTCCAGCACCGCGCCGCCGCCGACCGCGACCACGTACGAATGCCGGCACAGCCCGGCCTGGTTGATCGCGGCCCAGACCGACTCGAGGTGGCGCAGGTCGTTCTTCGCGGCCTCGCCCCCGGGCAGCCGGACCGGCGGGGCGGCCAGGCGCACCCGGTCCGCGTGCGCGGCGAACCACGCCTCGATCCGCGCCGCGAAGCCGGGGAACGCGTTCTCCAGCCCGGCGTCCCAGCAGACCAGCGCGCGGGGCATAAGGCCGGGATCGCGGGGGGCGAGGACGGAGGCGAGCAGCGAATTGCCCGGCGCGAAGACCCCGCGGGTGAAGCACAGCCGGTGCTCGTGCCGCAGCTCGAGCGGGTGGGAGACGGCTTCGGGGAGTTCGGGCATAGCCACGACGATGTCGGGCGGGGCGGCGGCCGCCGGCGAGCCTAAACCGGGCTCACTTCGACTCGTCGATCGCGAGGTAACGCGTCCGGCCGTTGCGGTAGACCAGCACGAGCACCTTGGGACCCTTGATCTCCTCGCTGAGCTTCACGGCCTCGTCAGCGTTGGTGCAGGGGCGGCGGTCGAGCTCGAGGATGAGGTCGCCCTCGCGCAAGCCCTGCCGCGCGGCGGGGCTATCGGCCTCGATGCTGGTGATCAGGGCCCCCTTGATGCGGGCGGGGATCTGCAGTCGGCTGCGGGTCTCGGGGGTGAGGTCACCCACCCCGACGCCATTGAGCACGCCCTCGTCCTTCTTGCCGGGGGTCCCGTCCTCGCGGGCGAGGGCGTCGTCGTCGCGGCGGGTGAGCTTCGCGCGGAGCGTCTCGCGCGCGTTCCCGCGCAGGATCTGCACCTCCACCTCGGTGCCGGGCGCGATCTTGCTGATCGTGAGCAGCAGGTGGCGGGCGTCGCGGATCTCCGTGCGCTCGATGCGGAGGATGACGTCGCCGGACTTGATCCCGGCCTTTTCCGCCGGGCTGCCCTCGGTGACCTCGCTGATCAGGGCGCCCTTCTCGGTGCCAAAGGAGGCGGTGAGCTCATCGGTGAGCTCCTGCGGGCGCACGCCGAGGAAGCCGCGCTCAACCTTGCCGTTGTTGTTGACCAGCTGCTCCACCACGAAGCGGGTGAGGTTGGCGGGGATGGCGAAGCCGATGCCCGCGGAGCTGCCGCTGCGGGTCAGGATCGCGCTGTTGATGCCCACCACGCGGCCGTCGGTGTCGATCAGGGCGCCGCCGGAATTGCCGGGGTTGATCGCGGCATCGGTCTGGATGAAGTCCTCGAAGACCCCCATCCCCATCCCGCGGCTCAGGGCGCTGACGATGCCGCGGCTGACCGACTGGCCGACCCCGAAGGGATTGCCGATGGCGAGCACCATATCGCCCACCTCGACCTGGTCGCTGTCGGCGAAGGTGGCGGGGGAGAGGTTTTCCGCCTCGATCTTCAGCACCGCAAGGTCGGTGCCCGGGTCGCGCCCGACGACCTTCGCGGCGTAGCGGCGGTTCGACTCGCCGAGGGAGACACTGACGTCGTCCGCGCCGTCGACCACGTGATGGTTGGTGACGATGTAGCCATCCGCGGTGATGACGACGCCGGAGCCGAGGCCCTGCTGGGTCTGGTCGGAGCCGCGGTTGCGGGGGGTGCGGTTGTTGTTGCGGGGGGCGCGGTTGCCGGGCGTCTCGTCCTCATCGCCGCCGCGGGGCAGCATCTCCTCGAAGAAGCGGCGCATGCGGGGATCGTTCAAGTAGGGGGGCAACTCGGGTGTCCGGGCGACCTTGCTCGAGTAGACGTAGACCACGCTGCCGGCGGTGCGGCGCACCACCGCGGAGTAGCTGACCCGCTCCGGCGCGTCGCGGTTGATGGGTTTCGCGTCGACCTTGAGGCTCAGCTGGCCGCCGGCGGGCGCGGGGGCGGCCGGCGCGGCCTTCGCCTTGGGGGCGGACTTCTCGGCCTTGCGGCCGGACTTGCCCTCGGCGGCCCAGAGGGTGAGGCCGGAGGTGCCGGCGAGGCCGAGCACGAACGCGAGCAAAGGGGCGAGCACGAGGCGGGAGCGGAGGGCGGAGGGCATACGGGAGAAGTTCCGGACGGGAGGAAAGACGCGGCCAAGCTGGGAGAGTCTCGCCGCCGCCGCAAGCGACCGCACACAAAAGCAACGCCGGCGGGGGCCGAGGCCCGCCGCCGGCAGAGGGGACCCCGGCCGCGGCCGGGACCGAGGGGGAAACGGCTTAGAAGCCGGTCTGGATCGCGAAGGCGGCCCGGCTGGCGAGGCGCTCGCCGGGGCGGATGTCGCCGTGGTAGCTGAGCGAGGCGCTCCAGCGCTGGCTGAGGACGAGGGTGGCCGCGGCGCCGAACTCCAGCCCGCCGCCGTCGCCGGCCGTCGTGTAGACCGTGGCCGGGCGGGTGAAGTTGTCCGCCAGGCGGCCCGTGACCGAGCGCTTGCCGGGGCTGATCTCCTCGTGCCAGGCCCCGCGGAGGTCGAAGCGGAAGCCGCGGCCGTCGAGCTTGGTCGCCCAGCTGGCGTCGACGCCGACGGAGCCGGCGGTGCTGTTGGCCTCCTGGGCCTCGTAGGCCATCGGGAGGGCGGGGAGATCCTTCTCCTGGTGCGCCTCAAGTGTCACGCGCTGCGCGCGCAGCCCGAGCCAGGGGCGGAGTTCGGTGCCGCCGGCCGCGAGGGCCCAGGAACCACGGAGCCCGGCGCCCCAGCGGTCCCCGGCGGTGCGGGCGCGGGTGGCGAGGCCGCCGAAGGCCGTCGTGCGGCGGATGTCCTCCACCGCGAGCACCCCGTAATCGACGTCCGCCGTGAGGGTGACGCCGGCGAGCAGCCAGGCGCCGTAGACGCGGGCGCCGGTGTCCTGGACCCGGTAGTTGCCCCCGGCGTCATCCACGCGGGCGGAAAGGCGGCCGACGGAGAGGGCGCCGCCGAGGGTGAGGCCGGGATTGAGGCGCTTGTCGGCGCCCGCGAGGACGACCTGGCCGCGGTAGCCGAAGCCGGGGCGCCAGGCGTCGCGCGCGCGCTCGCCGTCGGCGTACTGGACCGCGGCGTAGGCCCCGCCGTTGCTTTGCGGACGGGCGAGGTGGGCGGTGCGGGCCTCGAAGGCGGCGCTGCCGAGGCCGGCGAGCGCGAGGGCCGCGCTGCCCTGGGTGGCGGTGAAGCCGAGCGCCCGCTCGGGGTTCAGCTGCTCGTTGACCATCCCGGCGAGGATGGCGTGGGTACGGGCGGTGGGGTGGATGTCATCCCAGAAGACGTAGCCATTCGGATTGCCCTGACCGCCGCCCTGCGCGGCCGGCGCGAGGAAGAACGAGGTCGTGTTGGTGAAGCCCAAGGCGGCGCCAGACTCGGCGATGCGGTCGACGATCCCCTGCAGGTCGACGAAGACCAGATTCAGGTCGGGGGCGGAGGCGGCGACGAGGGAGAGGCGGGCGCGGAGTTCCTGGTTGAAGGCGGTCGAGGCGCGGTTGCCGAAGGTGAACCCGGCCCCGGCCACCCCGCCGGCGGCGAGGGCGCGCGGGGTGCGGCCGAGGTTGGGCAGGCCGCCGACCACAAGGTTGCGGGCGCCGCGGGCGACGAGGGCCTGGACCTGGCCGGCGACCACCTGGGCGGTCGCGATCCCGGCGGTGTCGAGCGACGCCGGGTTGGTCGCGGTGGCCGGGGAGCCGAGCGCCGGGATCAGGTCATTCGCGCCGGCGAGGACGGTGAAGAGGTCCGTCGGGGCGGGCGTGATGCCGCGCTGGATGAACTGGGCGACCTGCACGCCGAGCGAGGGCGGCAGCTGGGAGGAACCGGCGGCGGTGGCGCCCCCGACCGCGAAGTTCAGGCTCGTGCGCGCGGAGGGCGGCGCGGTGACCGCGAGCGCGGGCGTCTTGCCGAGGAGCTCCGTCCACACCGGACCGTTCGAGAAGCGGCCCTGGAAGTAAGGCGCGGGCGGGTTCGGCGCGCCGATGGCGCTGGTCGCGGCGAAGAGGTTGCCGGTGTCGCTGAGGCTGTCGCCGAACGAGTACTGGGCGGTGAAGGTCCGGTTGGCGGTCTGGGACCAGAGCACGGGAGCGGCCAGGAGGGTGAGCGCGGCCGCGCGGAGCAGGGGGATGTTCATACAGGGATGAGGTGCGACGCTCCCGAAGAATGCGCCAGCGTCAAACCCAACCGCGAGGGATGGGCTTGCCGGAGACGGGCCCCGCGGGGAGAAACCCCCAGCCCCCACCCCGTATGCCCCGCTTCCTCGCCGCCCGTGCGGCCACCCTCCTTGCCCTGCTTACCCTTGTATCGTCCCTGGCCGCCGCCGCGGATCCCGCCGGCAGCCTGGCCGGCAACGTGAGCAACGCCGCCACCGGCGACCGGCTGGAGGGCGTGCGCGTGACCCTCCCCGCCCTCGGCCGCGCGACCCTCACCGACCAGGC
>VHCY01000116.1 GCA_016871595.1 Verrucomicrobiota bacterium | reverse complement strand
TGCCTGAATTTCCCATTCAGCGTTCGCGCGTGAGTCGGACGGACTTCAGGTCCATCACGGCTTTGCCCGGCATGGTGAGCGACTCGACGCGGAGGGTAGTGGAGCCTGCCGGCAACGTGAGCGTGCCCAGGGATTGGTAGCGCCAAGTACGGTCTGCGTAAGTGTTTTGCTCTTTGCGGTCGCGATGCGGCAGCGAAATTTGCCGGACTGGAAAAGTCCGGGTGGTGCCCTCAGTTGACGATCCGGCGGCTGACACCCGAATGCGCGCGCCAGCGTCGGACTCAGCGACCGTGCACTGCAGTTCGACGGCATAACGGCCCGGTGCCATGACCTCGATCGCCCACTCGGCCTTGGCCTCGGGACGCGTCCAGTCGGTGAGCCAGTCCTGCGCGAAGCCGGCGTTGCGGGGATTCGGCTGACCCAGCCGGCGCGCAAACGTCAGGCCGGGCCAGCGCGCGGCCTGGGGCGCGTGGAGGACGACGGGGTTTTCGAGATCATGGCCGACCTCGATCCGATGCGGAGGGTCATAACCGCCCTGCACCGAGTTCCACCAGGTGGAATATGCCCGGGCTAACTCTGCGACGACCACAGGACGCTGAGCAGCAAGATCGGTCTTTTGCCCGGGGTCAGTCTTGAGATCGTAAAGCTGCCACTTGGCGGTGGAAACCTGCGCCGAAGCCTCCTCGCACACGAACCGATAGCGGTCCGTTCGGACGCCGCCCGGGAACGGCCGGGCCGGCGTTGACTGGCTGCTGTAGACAAAAACGTTTCGGTCAACCGTGTCCGTATTTCCGTTCATCCATGGCACGAGGCTGATGCCATCGACGAGCGGCCCCACCGGGGGCGTGACTCCGCACAATTCGAGCAACGTGGGATAAAGATCAATGTGGGCCGCCAGTTGCTGAATCACGCGCGGCTGTTTGAAGCGAAGCGGCCATTGCACGAACAACGGCACCCGCGTCCCGCCCTCGTGCACACTCGTTTTCCAACCGCGCATCCCGGCGTTGAACCGGTCGCCGTTGGCCCCGTTGTCGGTCAGAAAAAGGACGACGGTGTTTTCGCGCAGGCCCAGCTCATCGAGTGCCGCCAAAAGACGACCGAAATTTTCGTCCAGATTCCGGCACATACCGTAAATGGCCGCCAGGGCGTCATCCAGACCATTGCCCTTAAACTCGGTGAAGTATTGCTCCGGCACCTGGGTCGGCGTGTGGGGGGCGTTGAAAGGCACGTAGCAGAAAAACGGCTGGTCGCGGTGGCGCCTCATGAAGGAGATCGCCTCGTCGGTCAGGACGTCGGTGATAAAGCCCTTCGCCCGCTCCGGCTTGGTGCCGCGCACGAGCTCCGAATCGAAGTAGTGGTTGATGTGCCCGCCGTTGAAGCCGAAGAACTCGTCGAAGCCCTGGCCGAGCGCGTTGTGCGGGAACTGGGCGCCATTGTGCCATTTGCCGAAACACCCGGTGCGGTAGCCGGCCGGCCGGAGCGCCTCCGCGATCGTCACCTCCGTCTGGCGCATGACTTCCTTGTTGTTGGTCACACTGGTGACCCCGGTGCGCAGCGAGTAACGCCCGGTGAGCAGGCTCGCGCGCGTGGGCGAGCAAAACGGGCTGACCTGAAATTGTTCGAAGCGCAGGCCCTCGCGCGCGAAACGATCCAGGTTGGGGGTTTTGAGCAATGGGTTCCCATGCAGGGAAAAATCGCCGTATCCTTGGTCGTCGGTGAGAATCAGGAGGATGTTCGGTTTTTTCGCGGCTGCGTCGGCGGCCTGCAGCATGGCCAGCGGTGCGAGTAGCACGGCGGCGATGAGGGAGAGGTTCATGGCCAGGCGTGGATTTTGTGCTTCGGAACTGGTGTTGCCGCCATGTGCATTGCCAAGGGCCGGCTACTTCTTCTGGCCCGTCACGTTTGGGTTCGGTCGGGGCAACTGCGCGCCAACGTCATCACGCCAGCGATCAAGCTTTGTCCGGAGGGCGGTGACCCGCGCGGTCTCACGCGCGGCGAGGTCCGTTTGCTCACCGGGATCCGTGCGGAGATTGAACAGCTCGGTTCGCCCATTCTCGAAATACTCGAGCAGCTTCCAATCGCCCATTCTCACGGCACTCACCGGCGTCGTGGTGGCATAGTAGTGGGGATAGTGAAAGTAGAGCGCCTCACGGTTGAGCGTCGCGGCCGGATTTTGCAGCAGGGGTCTCAGGTCCACGCCATCGGCAGGCCCCGCTGATGGCGCTGCGCCGACCGTCGGCGCGAGCGTGTGAAACAAGTCCATCAGAACTACCGGCTCTCGACACTCCGCGCCCGCCGGAGTCACTCCGGGCCAACGCACGATAAGGGGCACGCGAATACCACCTTCGTAGAGTGAACCTTTTCCCGAGCGAAACGGGGCGTTGCTGGTAATGGGCCCGGTTTGACCTTTGTCCGTGCCGATGAAGCCGCCGTTGTCGCTGGTGAAAATGATGACGGTGTTCTGTTCAAGGCCTCGTCGTTTCAGGTGCTCAAGAACCCGCCCCACGCTGTCGTCCAGACTCTTCACCATCGCGGCATAGACGGCATTGCGATGGTGCAGACCAGGACGGATCTTCGCCTCGAAGTATCTGATATCGTCCGCCTTCGCCTCGATCGGCGTGTGCGGCGCATGATGAGCGAGGTAGAGAAAAAAGGGCTTGTCGCCGGCGTGGTCGATCACCCGCAGTGCCTCGTCGGTGAGGCGGTCGGTGAGGTATTCGCCGGCCTTGCCGAACTCCAGGTGCGGGACAAAGCGGAACTCGGGCCCGAAGCGTCCGCTGCCGCTGTAGGGCCAGAAGAAGGAATGAGGTGCGCCCCACTGCGTGCCGCCGATGTTCACATCAAAGCCGTGGGTCTCAGGGTAGTGCTCGGCATTGCCCAAGTGCCATTTCCCGACCAACGCCGTGAGGTAGCCGGTATCGCGCAGTCGCCGCGCCAGCGTCGTCTCGGTCTGCGGCAGGTCGTGCAGCGAGTTTGCTTGAATCAATTTGCGATTCGTTGGGCCTTTGCGCGATCCCTCCGACCAGATCGTCATGTGCAGCCGCGCGGCATGCTTGCCCGTAAGCAGCGCTGCACGGCTCGGCGTGCAGACGGACATCGCGTAAGCATCGGAAAAGCGCACTCCCTGCTGCGAGAGTCGGTCGAGATGCGGCGTCTCGTGCAAGTCGGCGCCGTAGCAGCCAAGGTCGCTCCAGCCGAGATCGTCGGCGAGGATGAGCACGATGTTCGGGCGCGTGGAGTCAGGCGCAGGATTCGCGCTCTGAACAGGATTGGCAGCCAGCTCGGCCGCCGCGAACAGAGCGGGGACCAAGAGGCAGGCCCGGAGGACTAGCACGGGGAGGCTCCACTGCTTTGTTGGGGGGGGCATCGAGGTGGATTGTGTGTCTCGCTACCGCTTCTTCCACGAGAATTCCTTTACGACCGGTGCAGCTTCGGTTCGGGGAAAATACGATCGAAGACGATTCATCACGACCGCGGCGCCGGGTGTCCCGGCCAGATTGGTCCATTCGTTCGGATCCGTGGCGTGATCGTAGAGTTCCTCTTCGCCGTTCCGGTAGCGGATGTAGCGGTATTGCTCGTCGCGCACCGCGTGGTTCCCCCGCCCGTGGGTCATGAGCGTGGGGTAGTCCCAGTCCGCGCCAGGATCACGCAACAGCGGCACCAAGCTCCGACATTCCAAGTCGGTGCGCGGCGGAAGACCGGAGAGCTGGATCAACGTCGGATGCAGATCCATGAGGTTCACCACGCGCCTTGAACTGACGCCCTGGCGGAGCCCCGGCGCTGAAACCATCAGGACGGTGCGGGTGGCTTCCTCCCAGAGGGAAACTTTTTCCCAGTGATGCTTTTCGCCGAGATGAAAGCCGTTGTCGGACCAGAGGCAGACAATCGTTGAGCGATCACCCGGGCGATTTTCGATCGCATCCAAGACGCGCCCGAGACAGTCGTCGGCAAAACTGATGCTCGCGAGATACGCCCGGACGGCGAGGCGCCATTGCCCCGCCGCCCGAATCTTCTCGAAGATGCCTTTTCCGCTGCCGTAGTCCTGCGGGTCCTCTGGGTCCATCATTCCCTCGCCCAGTGCGAAGCGCTTTCCGTAGGCTCCGATGTCGTCGAGATCCGATTCCAGGAGTGGTGGGAGCGGAATATCATCGAGGGAATATCGATCCAGATATTCCTGCGGCACATACCACGGCAGGTGGGGGAGATAGAATCCGCAGGCGAGAAAGAGCGGTCGATCCTGGGGCTTGACCAGCTCTTCGACGATGAAGTCTGCCACCTTCCAGTCGGGCATCTCGTGCTTGGCCTTCCACGACGGGCCCCAGTCCACGGTGGGTCGCAAGTTCAGCCCGTTCAAAGGAGGCTTGGCCGCCCCGTGGGGCAGCATGCACTGCGTTTGGGAAGGCCAGTAGCGGTCCCACGAAGGCGGATCTTGATCCTCGCGGGAGTGATGAAAGATCTTTCCCGCGCCGACCACCACGTAGCCATGATTCCGGAAGTACTGCGGCAAGGTCACGCGTTCGCGCAACACCGGCGAATTCCGCCAGCCCGAATCGTAGTGGGTATAGACGCCGGTCGTTGAGGGACGCAGTCCCGTCAGCAGCGCAGTGCGCGAGGGCTGGCACCAAGGTGACATCGCATAGGCGTTCGTAAACGTCACCGCACGGGCGGCCAAGCGGTCCAAGTTGGGTGTCTTGGCCGCCGCGAAGCCCATCGCCCCTACCCAGGGGCGAAGATCGTCGATCGCGATGAACACCACATCGGGCGACGGGGCGGCGTTCGCTGCGCGGCCGACCACCGACGCTACGCATGCCAGGAGAAGATGCCGGAACGAGCGCACGGAGTTTTCGCGGGCCCTCGCAGATTCGTTCAAAACCGGAACGTGTTCGTCCAAACGAACGTCCGGGGAATATCGCGGATCTCGATGTCGTTTGCCGCGCCGGTCACGGTGGTTTCTTCCAAGTAGTTTTGGTCGCCAAAGACGTTTTGGACCATCAATTGCGTCGTCCACCGGAATCGTTGGAATCTCCGCTCGTAGGCCAGCCGCAGGTCGATGCGCGTGCTATCCGGGTAAAGGTAAAGCCGGCGGACGTTGGCGACCGTGATGTAGCCCTGCCGCAAGTTGCCCCGCCACTGCGCGGTGCCACCGAAGGAGAGCCCGCGGAAGGCGGTCGTCGTCAGGGCGTAGTTGGTATTGAGGCTGGCCGATCGCTGCGAGTTCGGCGTCGTGTCATCGCCGCCTTGAAACACCTTGTAGGTCCCGTTCGTGGGCGAGACGAAGCCGAGTTGGTGGCGGCTAATCGGCAGTCCGGTCGCACCGGTGCCCACGCCCGTGGTCGTCAACCCGAGAGTCGAGGCATTGGTGATTTGGCCGCTGGTCGGGTCGAGTCTGGCAAAATAGGGACTGCCTGGATCCCTGAGCATCGTGAGAGTGAGAGGCACTTGAGGGCCCCGGGGATCTGCCGGGTTTGCTGGAACCATCAGCGCGGGACCGGAATTCGACGAGATGCGAACGGTGGTGCCGTCCGAGTGGAATTGGTCATTGTAGTAGATGGGAAGTTCGCGGTCACCGATGATGCGGCCGTTGTTCGTGCCAGCGTTCAGTTGCATCCGCCAATTTGGCGTCAGGCGGAAGGAGAGCGAAGCCTCGAGGCCCTTCGATTTCACGTAGATCGGCAGGAAGTTGCCTCCATTGCGGCCGTTGATGCCCGGGGCATCCACTACATTGCGCTCAGGCAGCGGAATATTCACGGCCTCGCTGCCGGCTTCATTTTCGTAGTAGGCGAGAGAGCCGGACACGCGCCGGTTCCACAAGTCCAGCTTCAACCCGGCTTCCCGGGCGCGGCCGATGCCCGGCGGCAAGTATTCATTTGCCGGAGTGGGGCTAAAGCCGCCTTGGCCCGCGAGTGACTTCGCCGTGTTGGCGTAAACGCCGAACGCCGGGCTGAAGTTGTAAACGCCACCGACGATCCAGGTGTTGATGGTGGTATCGGTGAGACGCAGGAGGGTTGTGCGATCGTCGATCCTGATCTTGTCCCAGCGTGTTCCCGCCATCAACTCCACCTTGCCGTCGAACCACGTGCTGAGCAGGTTGGCGTAGGTCGCCTTCTGGTCCTCTTCACGAATGGTGAGGGGACTGTCGCCGGCAAACCCGAGGGGATTCAGGGCGGTCGGGCGCACCAAGCCGGGCGCCATCCGGTCGCGCCACGCATACCCGGGTGCCGCTAGGGTGCCATTGTTGTAGCCGGATTGGATGGGGAAATAAAAATCCGGCCGCGGGATGAGATTGATCCGGGTAGAAATGGAAGGATTCCAAGTGGGGTCGACGGTAAACTGGCCGTCTGGCCCCACCGCATATTGGCGTTGCTGGGCGAAACGCTGACCTTTGAACCTGTATTCGGCACCGGTCACGAATTGGTTCTTCGCCCACGAGGGGAAATCAAATTCGTAGACGGAATTCAGCTGCCCTGTCCGGGTATAGAATTTGTTGCTGAAGCGCGTCGGATTCATGCGCAGGGTCCACTGGTTGCTGATCGCTCGGCTGTCGGTGGGTGCAATCAAGTCGTTGCTCGACATCGTCGAATTCAGGAGAGGAATATCCTGGCGGTTGAAGGCGGCGCGGACCGCCCATTTGCGGGTGATGTTTCCCTCAAGGGACAGCGTGAAAGTCTTGGCTTCAGAGAGGCGAATCCGACCGGAACCAAACAGCGAGCGGTAATTATTCCAGGTCAGAGGACCGTTATTTACCACAATTCCATTCGCCTCGCCGCGGAACAGGAGCAGGTCTACCCGTTGGGCGTTACGCGAATCCCGCAGGGAGTTGTCGCGCAGGATGAAGCTGGTGTCCGAGCGGTTGCGATTGTCCTCGGAGAAATTCTCAAAATTGGCCCGGACGGTGAATTTTTCCGAGAGCTTGTAGGCGAGGTCGAAGTAGATGCCCCTCGAGGTGTCGCGCAGGTTATCCTGCCAATAGCGCTGGTCGCCGGCGGTGGCGGCGACGCGGGCGCTCAAGGCCCCTTTGGAAGCATTGGCATCGACCTGATAGCGGAAGGTGCCGTCGCTGTCCGTAATGATCCGTCCCTCCAGAAAATTTCCGGGGCGAGCCCGTTTTGTGACGGTGTTGACCGTTCCCGCCGAGATACCCTGCCCGTAGAGCAGCGACTGCGCGCCGCGCAGGATTTCCACCCGCTCGGTGCTGAAGAGATCGGTGCGGGCGATATGGAGGAAGCCGTTGCGGCGTCGCTCTTCCTTGCTGAATAGGCCGCGAATCCGAAATTGGTCCACGCCGTTTGGAGCGGATCCGGGACCGGAGTCGCTGCGGAACTCGATGTTCGGCGCCATCAGCATGATTTGTGTCACATCGGTGGCCCCAATCTCATCGATGAAGGTCCGCGTGTAGGCATCCATGCTCAGCGGTAGGCGGCGAATTTCCCGATTGGTTCCCGTCACGCCCATAGTGTTGGTCGCGTCGTAGGAATCGTTTTCGGCCACAATGGCGAACGGGCTCAGGACGATGGCCGTTTCGCTTTTCGCCGGAGATGCGCTGGGCGCGACCTGCCCGACGGCGGGCATGGCGATCACCGCGGCGAACAAAGCGGTGGCGCACGCTAAAGGGTCCGGACGGAGTTGGAGGTTCATCGGATTTTGGGGCCTGGGGGTATTTTGACTTTGGGGGTTGGCTTTCGTGCGGCGGGGAGCTTCCGGCTATTTTTTTCGATTCTTCTTCATATAGCCGGGTGAACCATCGCGGAGTTGGGCGGGCACGCTCAGGTCCTCCCTGCCGTTGCGTTTCACTTGCTCCAATTCGGGGGGCGCCCAACCCGGGCGGAACGTGGGTTTGAGAAACTGGTTCAGCTCCGGCAGGTTGGTGACGGCCATCTGGGCTCCGTCCCACAGGATTTTCTTGCCCGGCGCGCGGAGCGCAAAATTTCCCAGGACCACGAATTCGGTCAGCCGCGTCGAGTAGGCGAAGTGCGAACCAGCCCACTCGGGGTCGCCCTTGCGGATGGCCTGCGTCCAAGCGAGGTAGGGGTTGCCCAGGGGATCAGGCCGCCGGAGCGTCTTGGGCGGCAGACTGGGT
>VHCY01000115.1 GCA_016871595.1 Verrucomicrobiota bacterium | reverse complement strand
CGCGCCCTCCTCTCGGCCCAATACGAGGACGGCACGGTCGATCTCTACGCGACCAACTTCCGCTCGCCGCCCGATACCGCCTTCTTCCTCGAGGGCATCTGCCCCGCCACCGCCCTCCTCCGCGCCAGCCCCTCCCCGGCTTACCGCGCGCTCGCCGAGGAACTCGGCCGCTTCGTGGTTCGCGGCGCCGACGGGCTCGTCACCGGCGGCGTCCACACCCCCAACCACCGCTGGGTCGTCTGCGCCGCCCTCGCGCTGGCCAATTCCCTGTACCCGAACCCCCGCTACGTCGCCCGCATCGACGCCTGGCTCGCCGAGGGCATCGACCTCGACCCGGACGGCCAGTACACCGAGAAAAGCACGACCGTCTATTCGCCCATCGTCGACCGGGCGCTGGTTTTCGTGGCCCGCCTCCTAAACCGGCCCGCGCTGCTCGAGCCGGTCCGCAAGAACCTGGAGATGACCCTCTACTACATCCACCCGGACGGCGAGGTGGTCACGGAGGCCTCGCGCCGGCAGGATCGTTACCAGCGCGGGAGTATGGCCCGCTACTACTATGCCTACCGGCACCTGGCCCTGATCGATGGCAACGGCCGCTTTGCCGCGATGACCCGCCAGATCGAGCGCACCGCCGCCGGCCAGATCGGCGAACTGCTCTCCTTCCTCAATGAGCCGGAGTTCTGGCGCCCGCTGCCCCCATCCGCCCCGCTCCCGAGCGACTACGCGCGCGAATTCCCGTTCTCGCAGCTCGCCCGCATCCGCCGCGGCGCCGCCAGCGGGACCATCCTTGCGGGCAACACCACGCTGTTCTCGTTCCGCCGGGGCGAGGCCGCCCTCGAGGCCGTGCGCCTCAGCAGCGCCTTCTTCGGCAAGGGCCAGTTCACGGCGGATTCGCTCACGGTGAAGGACGGCCGCTACGTGCTCCGTCAGGAACTGGAAGGCCCGTACTTCCAGCCGCTCTCGCCCGCGCAGATCTCCGATGGCGAGCACACCAAGATGGCGCCCAACGGCACCCTCGCCAACACCGGCCGCGCCATCCGCGCCCGCAGCAATATCTGCCGCCTGGAGGCGGTCGTGACCGTCACCGAGCAGGCCGGCCGCTTCGAGCTGGAGTTCAGCCTCACCGGCACCGATTCCGTGCCGGTGGCGATCGAGCTGGCCTTCCGCCGCGGCGGGACGCTCGAGGGCGTGGAGGCCGCCCCGGGCGTGGCCGATGCCCACCTGCTGCGGGCCGGCACCGGCCGTTACCGGCTAGGTTCCGATGTGATCGAGTTCGGCCCGGGCCAGATCGAGCACACCTACACCCAGATCCGCGGCGCCCTGCCCAAGTGGGACGGCCAGAGCGTGTACCTGACCGGCCTCACGCCCTTCCGCGCCCGGCTCAAGATCAGCTGAACCTTCCCCCGATGCGCCCCCGCCTTGCCGCCCTTGTCCTCCTCGCCGGCTTGGCCGGGCTGTGTCCCGCCGCGGCCGCGGCGCCCGAGCGTCCGAACGTCCTGCTCGTCCTCGCCGACGATATGGGCATCGGGGACGTCTCGCACCTGAACCCGGCCAGCCTCTGGCGCACGCCGCACCTCGACCGGCTGGCGCGCGAGGGGATGGTGTTTTCGGACGCCCATTCGTCGTCGGGCGTCTGCACGCCCACGCGGTACACCCTGCTCACCGGCCGCTACTCGTGGCGCGGCCGCCTGAAGCGCGGGGTGTTGCAGGGCTACAGTCCGCCGCTCATCGAGCCCGGGCGCCAGACCATCGCCGGCTTTCTGCAGGCCCAGGGTTACACCACGGCCTTGTTCGGCAAATGGCACCTCGGGCTCGCCTGGCCCCGTTCCGGACCGGCGCCGGAGGACGTGGATTGGACGCGTCCCTTCGGCGGCGGGCCGCGCGCCCACGGGTTCGACCGGTTCCTAGGCATCAGCGCCTCGCTCGATATGCCGCCGTACGTGTGGCTGCGGGATGACCGCGTCACCGCCGCGCCGGCCGGCCGGGTGGGGGACAGTCCCGCGCCGCGGCTGTGGCGGGCGGGCCCGATCGGGGCGGATTTCAAGATGGAGGAGGTGCAGCCGCGGCTCACGGCGGAGACCGTGGCGTTCCTCGGCGAACGGGCGGCGGCGCGCGACGGGCGGCCGTTCTTCGTGATGGTGTCCCTCGCGAGCCCACACACGCCGACCCTGGCGACGGGTGAGTTCGCCGGCTCCACCCCGACCCCCTACGGGGACTTTGTGCGGCAGGTGGATGCCGACTTCGGCCGGATCCTCGCGGAACTCGACCGCCTCGGCCTGGCGCGCAACACCCTCGTCGTGTTCACCACGGACAACGGGTACGCGCCGGCGGGGGACATTCCCTCGCACCGGGCGCTCGGGCACGATTCATCGGGCGGGTTCCGGGGGGCGAAGTCCGATTCCTACGAGGGCGGCCACCGCGTGCCGTTCTTGGTGCGTTGGCCGGGGGTGACGCGCCCGGGGTCCCGTTCGGGCGCGGTCGTCGGGCATCTGGACCTGTTCGCGACGCTGGCGGAGGCGCTGGGCGTGCCGCTGCCGGTGGACGTGGCGGAGGACAGCGCGAGTATGTTGCCGCTCTTGCGGGGCGGCGAGCGGGCGCCGGGTGGGCGCGAGGCGCTGGTGCACCATTCGTCGGAGGGGGAGTTCTCGATCCGGGAGGGCCGCTGGAAGCTCATTTTGGCGCCCGGTTCGGGCGGGTGGGGCCGGCCGACGCGGACGCCCTCGCCGTGGACCCAGCCGAAGCCGGACAGTTTCGAGGGTCTGCCGGCCTTCCAGTTGTACGATCTGGAGGCGGATCCGCGGGAGACGACCAACCTGGAGGCGCGGCATCCCGAGGTGGTGGCGCGGCTCGGGCGGCGGTTGCGCGGTTACATCGAGCGCGGGCGGAGCACGCCCGGGCCGGCGCAGCCGTACGTGCGGGAAGGCTGGCCGCAGGTGGCGTGGATGGAGCGTTTCGCGCCCTGAGGCGGCCTCGGGCAGACGGGCCGGCGCGGCGGACGCTTGCCGGCGGGGCGGCCCTGCGGCTTGGCTGGCGGGGATGACCCCGTTGCCCCGCCGCGGCCTCGCCCTGGTCTTGGCCCTCGCCCTCGTCTTGCCGGTCGCAGCCGCCCCGCGCGGTCTGGTCCTGATCCTCGCGGACGATCACCGCCACGATGCGCTCGGTTTCCTCGGCCACCCGTTCCTCGAGACCCCGCACTTGGACCGGCTGGCGCGCGAGGGCGTGCACGCGTCGCGGGCGTTCGTCACCACCGCCCTGTGTTCCCCGAGCCGGGCCTCGATCCTCACCGGGCTGCAAATGCACCGGCACGGGGTGGTGGACAACGTCAGCGGCGTGCGGGGGGAGTTGCCGATGTTCCCGCAACTGCTGCAGGCGGCGGGTTACCGCACGGGGTTCTTTGGCAAGTGGCATATGGGCACCTCCGCGGATCCGCGGCCCGGGTTCCACCGGTGGGTGAGTTTCCGCGGCCAAGGAGAGTACGCGCCCGCACCCGCGCGGCCCGGGGCCCCGCCGCACCAGCTGAACATCGACGGCGTCTGGACCCCGCGCCGGGAGTACATCACGGACGAGCTGACGACCCAAGCGCTCGACTGGCTGGCGACCGTGCCGCGCGACCAACCGTTCCTGCTGTACCTCTCGCACAAGGCGGTGCACGGCCGCTGCGAGCCCGCGCCGCGCCACTTGGGCCGCTACGAGGGTCACCCCCTGCCCCGGCCGCCCTCGCGGCAGACCCACCACGACGCGCCGCGGTGGGTGCGCGACCAGCGCAATTCCTGGCACGGCGTCGACTTCCCCTACCACCAGGCGGATCCCGCCGTGTGGGAAGCCGAGCACCGGCGCTACCTTGAGTGCCTCCTGTCCGTCGACGAAAGCGTGGGACGCATCCTCGCGGCACTGGCCGACCGGGACCAGCTGGACGACACCCTCGTGGTCTACACCAGCGATAACGGTTTCGGCTTCGGCGAGCATGGCCTCATCGACAAGCGGGTGGCCTACGAGTGGTCGATGCGGGTGCCGCTGCTGGTGCGCTGTCCGGCGGCCGTGCCGGGAGGCCGGACGCTCACGCGCCTCGCGGCGAACATCGACCTCGCCCCGACCCTGCTGGAGGCGGCGGGCCTCACGCCCCCACCGGGCCTCGACGGGCGCAGCCTGTGGCCGCTGCTGCGCGGCGCCGACGTGCCGTGGCGGGAGGAGCTGCTCTACGAGTATTACTGGGAACACCAGTTCCCGCAGACGCCGACCCTCCACGCCCTGCGCGGGGAGCGTTACAAGTACATCCGTCCGCAGGGGGTCTGGGACATCGCGGAGTTCTACGATCTCGAGACCGATCCGGGGGAGACGCGCAACCTGATCCACGACCCGGCGCAGGCCGCGCGCATCGCGGCGATGGATGCCCGCCTCACTGCGCAGCTGGCCGAGGGTGGCGGACTGGTGCTGCCCTTGCAGCGGGTGCACGGCCGGGCGCAAAACCTGCGGCATCCCTCCGCTGCGGCGCCGGCCGCGTTCCCGCCGGCTTTGGTCCGGCCCGCCCGCTGAGGACCGCCACCTTCCCCGCCTGATTCAGCCGGTTTTGCCGGCGAGGGCGTGGAGGTAGAAGGCGCGGGCGGTGCGGTTATGGGCCCGGAGGCCGTGCTCGAGGGCCCCGGCCGCGCCGCGGGCCACCGCCTGCACCATCTCGCGGTGCTCGCGCTGCGCCTCGCCCAGCCGCAGCCCGTTGACCTCGCGGAAGAAGTGCCGGCGCACCCGGTCCCAATGGTCGAACGCGAGCCGCAACTGGTCCTCCACCCGGGGGAGCTGCGCCACCCCGGCGAGCCGCAGGTGGAAGGCCGCGTTCGCCCGGCCCCATGCGTCCGAGTCCCCCGCCGCGACCGCGGCATCAAGCGTGCCGAGCAGGCCCTCGAGGGCCGCCACGTCCTCCGGGCCCGCCCGTTCGATCACCCGCGGGGCGGAGGCGGACTCAAGGCCTTCCAGCAGCGCGAAGATGTCGTGCACCGAGTTCTCATCCAGTTCCGCGACCTGGGCGCCGTGGTGCGGGCGGATCACCAGCAGCCGCTCCGCCGTCAGCCGCGCGACCGCCTCCCGGACGGGGATGGGACTCACCCCGTGACGGCGGGCGAGCTCGTCGAGGTTCAGCGCCTCGCCCGGCCGCAGCGCGTGCGTCAGGATCGCCTCCCGCAGCCAGCCGTGGACCTGTTCCGTCTTCGTCGGGGCGCGTTCCGGGATCGAGGGCAGGCCGGCACTCATCGCGGCGAGGCCAGAATCCTTTGCGGATCGAGGCAAGGATATAGGATATATCTTCGCCCTTTCCTTTTGGGCATCAGGTGGTAACCCGTTGGGTCAACCCTTTCTCCGCCGATGAGTGCTCCCGCCGCCCCCTTCAAGCTCACCCGCCTCGCCTCGCTGAAAACGGTGGCGGATTTCCGGGCCCACGTGGCTGGGCTGGGTCTGGAGCTGCCGTGTGATGACACGTTGCAGACGGGGGCGGAGTCGCCGCTGACGCGTCCGGTGGACGGGCCGTTGGTGAACGGCAAGCGCATCGGCAACCGGTGGGCGATCCATCCGATGGAGGGCTGGGATGCGACGACCACGGGGCACGCGACGGCGGAGGTGCGGCGGCGCTGGCAGCGGTTTGGCCAGAGCGGGGCGAAGTTGATCTTTGGCGGCGAGGCGATGGCGGTCCGGCCCGATGGGCGCGCGAACCCGAACCAGCTGATGGTCCTCGAGGACACGCGGCGCGACCTCGCGGAGATCCGGGAACTGCTGGTGCAGGCGCACCGCGAGCGGCACGGCACGGCCGATGACCTCGTGGTCGGGTTCCAGCTGACCCACTCGGGGCGGTTCTGTAAGCCGACCGACAAGAAGCGGATGGAGCCGCGCGTGGCCTACCGCCACCCGATCCTCGACCGGAAGTTCAACGTCACCAGCGACAGCCAGGTCTTCACCGATGGGGAGATCGAGGAACTGATCGGCTGCTACGTGCGGGCGGCCCGGTTCGCGCGCGAGGCGGGCGCGGACTTCGTCGACCTGAAGCATTGCCACGGCTACCTGTTGCACGAATTCCTCGGGGCGCACACCCGGCCGGGCAAGTTCGGGGGCAGCTTCGAGAACCGGACCCGCATCCTGCGCGACATCATCGCGGGCATCCGGGCGGAGGGAAACCCGATCGACATCGGCGTGCGGCTCAGCGCCTTCGACTTCGTGCCCTTCAAGCCGGATCCGACGCGGGCCGAGCCGGGCAAGCTCGGGCCGGGCATCCCGGAGGATTTCTCGCACTGCCTGCCGTATCGCTACGGGTTCGGCGTGCGCGCGGACCATCCGGTGGAGCCGGACCTGACCGAGACCTTCCAGTTCGTCGAGTTGCTGACCCGCCTCGGGGTGAAGATCCTGAACCTCAGCGCCGGCTCGCCTTACTACAACCCGCACATCCAGCGCCCGGCGGCCTACCCGCCGAGCGACGGCTACCAGCCCGCCCACGACCCCCTGATCGACGTGGCGCGGCAGATCAACGTGGTGCGCGCGATCAAGGCCCACGCGGTCCGGGTCGCGGCGGCGGCGCCGGGGGCCACGCCGCCCCTCGTCCTGGGCACCGCCTACAGCTACCTGCAGGAATACCTGCCGCACGTGGCGCAGCACGTGGTGCGCGCGGGTTGGACCGACCTCGTGGGCCTGGGCCGCGCGGTGCTGAGTTACCCGGAGATGCTGGCCGATACGACCACGCGGGGCGCGCTCACCCCGCGGCTGATCTGCCGGACCTTCAGCGATTGCACCACCGCGCCGCGCAACGGCATCATCAGCGGCTGCTACCCGCTCGACGACTACTACAAGAACCGCCCCGAGTTCGCGCAGCTCAAGGCGGTCAAGAAGACGGTCGGCGCCTGAGCCTCCGACCGAGTCCGCGACGGGCGCGCCGCGGCCCCGCGCGCGAATTGCCTTGCGTAATCGTCAGGCGCGCCCACGGTCCCAGTCCTTCGTTAGAGAGCACACGTTTAGATGACAGTTTCTGGTGAGTCGTTGGCTGAGCGTTTGGCTTAAGTGATGATTTCGAAACCCACTGGTGGGAACGGACTGGCAGCGGACGGTCGATCTACGAGACATCACAATGAGTAACTCCAAACTGTACGTCGGTAACCTGTCGTTCAAGACCACCGAGGACGAGCTCCGCTCGGCTTTCGGCCAGTTCGGTTCCGTGACCGACGTCTACGTCGCGATGGACAAGATGACCGGCCGCCCCCGCGGTTTCGCGTTCGTCACGATGGGCACGGCCGAAGAGGCCAAGTCCGCGGCCGAGAAGATGAACGGCACCGACCTCGGTGGCCGTCAGCTGACCGTCAATGAGGCCCGTCCGAAGGAAGATCGTCCCGCGGGCGGCTTCGGCGGCGGCGGCGGTGGCCGTGGCTTCGGCGGCGGCGGTGGCGGTGGCCGTGGTTTCGGCGGCGGCGGTGGTGGCGGCGGCTTCGGCGGTCGCGACCGCGGCGAGCGCCGTTACTAAGCCGGTCCTCCCATCCGGATTTCGAGGGACGTGGTCCTCCGGGACCCCGTCCCTTTTCTTTTCCCCTTTTCGTTTCCCGAGATGTCCTTCGCTTCCCTGAACCTTTCCCCGGCCGTCCTGCGCGGCGTCGAGGCCGCCGGCTACGCCGAGCCCACGCCGATCCAGCTGCGCGCCATCCCGCTCATCCTTGCCGGCGGCGACCTCATCGGGTCCGCCCAGACCGGTACCGGCAAGACGGCGGCCTTCGCGCTGCCGATTCTGACCCGCCTGGGTGCCCACGTGCGCGGCGGGCGGCCGCGGGTGCTCGTGCTGGAGCCGACGCGCGAGCTCGCGGCCCAGGTGGAAACGGCGTTCCGCGACTTCGCGCGGTTCTCGGACCTGCGGGCCGTGGCGGTCTTCGGGGGCGTGGGCTATGGCAACCAGCGGGCGGCGCTGCGCGAGGGGGTCGATATCATCGTCGCGACCCCGGGCCGGCTGATGGATTACCTCAAGGACGGCACCCTGACCCTGCGGGACATCTCCGTGCTGGTGCTGGACGAGGTCGATCGGATGCTGGATATGGGCTTTTTGCCGGTGGTGAAGGACATCATCGGCCGCTGCCCCAAGAACCGGCAGACCCTCTTTTTCTCGGCGACGGTGCCGCCCGAGATCCAGGCGGTGGCCTCCTTTGCCCT
>VHCY01000114.1 GCA_016871595.1 Verrucomicrobiota bacterium | reverse complement strand
CCGAGCCGCCCCAGGTCGCCCAAGCTGCCCGCGCCACCCACGGCACGGATCAGCACCCCGACCAGCACCGGCGCGACGATGGCGCGGATCAGGCGGAGAAAGATGTCGGTCACGATCCCCAGCGAGGAGGCCAAGCCGGGGGCAAGGAGCCCGCAGGCGACGCCGCCGGCCGCCGCGAGCAGCATCCATTGGGCAAGGGAAAGGCGCGCCAGGCGCGCCCAAGGGGTCGGGGCGGCCCGAGGAGGGGTCATCGCCGCGGAGCCTTGCGCAAGCCCCCGCTCAGGACAAGCCCCGCGTGGCGCGCTTGCGGACTGGCGGCGCAGATGCTTTCCGCCCCGTGACCGCCCGCTCATGGCACGGGCACGCGGTACAAATACGCGTCGGAGGTCCGGTCGATGCCCTCGGGCGGCGAACGCTGGAACAGGCGGCTCAGGTTGATCACCAACTCGCTGGTCTCCGGTCCTCCCGCACCGCGAAATGGGACAAGGTAAGCTGCGCACTGTCTCTTAGACTCCAGGAGTTTACGGTCCGCCTAGTCTCCCGCCACAGCAGGCCCGACCACCGGTCAACCTCACCGGGGTAAAGCAGCCGGTTCCCGCCGGGATTCGCAGCGTTAGGAAGCAGATCCAATCCAGCCGGCCCGAGGAATGGGGCAACAGCTGCGAATAGGAGCCCGGGGAATAAAACTCGCCGCCGTCCGCGAGCACGATCGGAACGGAGGCGAGGTCGCCCACCATCAAGGCATTCCGGCCGAGGTGGACGCCCGGAAGCGGATGCTCCCGCGAGAAGCCATTGCTACGCTCCCCCGTGGAGACGCGAAGGCCAGCCCGGAAACCGCCCCACGGCCCCGCCCGCCAGCGGGTGGCGTCGAGGCCCCGAGAAAAGCATCGCCGCGCCGGCCCGGCCCGCCCAAGTACGGGCCGCCGATGAACGACCCGCTGCCTCCCCTCCCGGCCGCGCCCACCCCGGGCCATTACGTGCACTACAAGGGCGGCCGCTACCGCGTCGTCGGCCTCGCCCGGCACTCGGAGACCCTTGAACCCCATGTCGTGTACGAGGCCCTGTACGGGCCAGGTAGTCTCTGGGTCCGCCCGGCCGCGATGTTCAGCGAGGAGGTGACCTTCGCGGGCGTCCGCCAACCCCGCTTCCGCCGCCTGCCGGAGGCCTGAGCGATGCGCGTCCTCCTCGCGTTCGACAAGTTCAAGGACTGCCTGACCGCCCCCGCGGCCTGCGCCCTCGCCGCGGCCGCCCTGCGCGAACGCCACCCCGCCTGGGAACTGGACGCCTGCCCCCTCGCGGACGGGGGCGAGGGCTTCGCCGACATCCTCACGCGCGCCGCTGGCGGCACCCTCCAAACGGAAACGGTGACCGGGCCCCGGGGCCAGCCGGTGACCGCGGCCTTCGGTCTGGTGCCTTGGGCCAGCATCCCGGCCGGCGCCCGCACCCTGCTGGATTTGCCCGCCGGCGCCGCGGGCCGGCCGGTCGCCGTGCTCGAAATGGCCTCCGCCTCCGGCCTGGCGCTGCTGGCGGCGGCCGCCCGGGACCCGTGGGCAACCAGCACCGCGGGCACCGGGGAACTGATCCGCGCCGCCGCCGCGGCCGGGGCGGGCGCCGTGCTGCTCGGGGTGGGCGGCAGCGCGACCCACGATCTCGGGCTGGGCGCACTCACCGCCTTGGGCCTGCGGACGGTCAACGCCCAGGGGGCTCCCTTGGCCAACCCCATCCCGCGGCATTGGGCGGACGCCACGGGCTTCGCGGGGCGCGTCAACCCGGCCCTGCCGCCGCTGCGGATCGCCTGCGACGTGACCAACCCCTTGGCGGGCCCCCGCGGGGCCGCGGCAACCTATGGGCCCCAGAAGGGCCTGCAAATGGAGGATCTGGCGCGCTTGGACGCCGAGAGCGTCCGGCTGGCCCGGGCCCTGTGCGGCCATTGCGGGCAACCGGAGCGCCTCGCGGAGGTCCCGGGGGCGGGGGCGGCGGGGGGCATCGCCTTCGGCCTGATGGCGGCGGCCGGGGCGCGGCTATTGCCCGGCTTCGACCTGGTCGCGGCGTGGCTCGATCTGGAGGCGCGGCTGGCGGCGGCGGACCTGGTCCTGACCGGGGAGGGACGCTTCGACGTCAGTTCGCTGCAGGGGAAGGGTCCGGGCGCGGTGGCGGCGCGGGCCTTGGCGCGGGGCAAGCGGGTCGTGGTGCTGGCCGGCCAGGCCACGTTGCCGGAACCGCCCCCGGGCCTCGTGGCGCGTTCGATCTCGCCCCCGGGTCTGCCGCTGGCGGAGGCCCTGCGCGAGGCCCCGGAACGCCTCGCCGCCGCGGCGCGGGAGCTGGACTGAAGCGGGACCGCGGCCGGGCGGCGGACTTGTCATCCGTGGCGATCGCGATCAACCTTCCGGAGATGCAAGCGGCAGCGGCCAATCCAGAAGACCTGCGACGTTTTTTCCATCAGGAGATCGACCGGATGGAGCCGTCGCGTCTTGAGGTGCTTAACCGTATGCTGGAACAGCTTAAACTCCTGGAGTTGGCCGACCAGATCGACCGCGGGTTTGACGCGGATCGCGCCGCCGGCCGCCTGTCGCCGGAGAGAGTGGCGGCCGCGGTCCAAGCGGCGAGGCAGGCCCACCCGTTGGTCTCGGCGCAGAACTAGCCCCGGGCGGCCCCTATTCCCGCCGCAGGCCGCGACGCATCAGGGAATCCAGCGCGGCCGCGGGAGGCTTGCCCGTGAAGAGCAGGGCGTGCGTCTCCGTCAGGATGGGGGCCTCGATCCCGCGTTCCCGCACCAGGGCGGCGAAGGCCTCCGTCGTCCGGTAGCCCTCGACCACCGTGCGGCGCCCCGCGAGCAGCTCGGCCACCGGCCGGCCCTCGCCGATCCGCTGCCCGAACTCCCGGTTGCGGCTCCAGCCGCCATAACACGTCGCCACCAGATCCCCGAAACCGCTCAGGCCGTAAAAGGTCTCGGTCCGCGCGCCCAAGGCCCCGCCCACGCGGACCATCTCGGCCAGCGCACGCGTCAGCAGGGCGGCCTTGGTGTTGTCGCCCAAACGCAGCCCGTCACAGCAGCCGGCCGCGATCGCATAGATGTTCTTCAGGCAACCGCCATACTCCACGCCGGGCAGGTCCTCGGAGGCGTAGACGCGCAGGGCCGGGCCGCTGAGGGCCGTCTGCAGGGCGGTGAGCTCCGGGTCGCAGCGGTCGGCCGCGAGCACCATCGCCGAGGGATCGGCGCGGGCGACCCCCAGGGCGTTGGTCGGGCCGCTCAGGGCCGCGACCCGGACTCCCGGGCGGGCGGCGGCGATGACCTCCGACGGCCGGGCGTGAGTGCCGGCCTCGAGGCCCTTGGCGAGGCTGATGAGCCAAGGCGCGGACCCGGCCAGGGCGGCGGTTTCCCGCAGGGCCTGCGCGGGGCAGGCCAGCAGCACGGCCGTGGCGCCGGCGGCGGCCGCCGGTAGATCCTCCGCGAGTTCGACGCCCGGGGGCAGGGCGACCCCCGGGAGGTACTCGGCGTTCTCGCGCGTCGCCGCCAGCGCCCGGGCCTGCTCCGGCCGGCGCGGGACGAGCACCACCGCCTGGCCGAGGCGCGCCAGATGGACCGCGAAGGCGGTTCCCCAGGCGCCGGCACCAGCCACGACGAAGCGCATCGCAGGCCTACTTCAGGAAGGCGGGCACCTTCTCCCCGGCGATGATCTGCTCGAAGGTCTCGCGGGCGTTCACCAGTTCGAAGGCACTGCCCCGGACCATCACCTCGGCAGCCATCCCGCGGGTGTTGTAGCGGCTCGCCATCGTGTAGCCGTAGGCACCGGCACTGAGGAAGGCCAGCCGCTCCCCTTCGCCCAACTCCTGTAGCTGCCGCTCCTTGGCGAAACAGTCACCGCTCTCGCAGATCGGACCGACGATGTCCGCCACCAGCGCCCGGCGGGACGAATCCCGGTGCAGCGGCGCGATCTCATGGTAACTGTCGTACATCGCGGGCCGGACGAGGTCGTTCATCGCCGCATCCACCACGAGGAAGTTCCGGTTCGCCCCGCGCTTGAGGTGCTCGACCCGGGCGATGAGGGCCCCGGCGTTGCCGACCATAAAGCGCCCGTGCTCCAGCAGGATCTTCAGGCCGAGCGGCCGCAGCAGCGGCACCAGCGCCGCACCGTAGCTCTCGGGCGTCAGGGGCCGCTGTTCGGCCGGCTGCGCCTCCCACCACTGGGCGGCACCGCTGGCGAGGGCATCCCGGTAGATGATGCCCATCCCGCCCCCGATGGAGAAGTACTTGATGCCGTAGCGCTGCTTCAGTTCGGCCGCGAAGGGGGCCACCTTCTTCACCGCCTCGACGAACGGCGCGACGGAGGTGAGCTGCGAACCGATGTGCATCTGCACGCCCCGGATCTCCAGGTGCGGGTACTGGGCGGCCGCCTCGTAGGCCGCGGCCGCGTGCGCCAAGGGAATGCCGAACTTGTTGTCACTCTTCCCGGTCGTGATCTTGGCGTGCGTGTGCGCGTCGACGTCCGGGTTCACCCGGATCGCCACCGGCGCTTTCACCCCGAGCCGGCCCGCCACGTGGTTGATGCGCGCCAGCTCCGGCTCGCTCTCGACGTGGAACGAGAAGATCCCGTGCTCCAGCGCGAGGGCGATCTCCCCCTCCGTCTTGCCCACCCCGGCGAACACGCTCCCGCGGACATTGCCGCCGGCCGCCAGCACCCGGCGGATCTCGCCGCCCGAGACCAGGTCGAAGCCCGCCCCGAGGTTCGCGAAGTGCCGCAGCACGGCCAGGTTCGAATTGGCCTTCATCGCGTAACAGAGGTGGGCATCGAGCCCCTCCAGCCCCCGCTGCAGACGACGGTAATTATCCTCCATCGTCGTCGCGCTGTAGACGTAGGTCGGCGTGCCGTAGAGGCGCGCAACGGCGGCTAGGTCAACGGATTCGCAGTGGAGATCGGGACCGGAATAACGGAAATGATGCATCGGCGGAAAAAACTCGCTGAAAAACCGGACCGTAGGGGCTTTCCGCTTGAAATCACCACTCCAAACTTCGTCAGTCGCCGCGTGCTGAGAGCTCGCTTCCATTCTCGTCTGCGCCAGGGCCCGACTGCCGCCGCGTCGCGCTCCCGCGATGCGGCCCGCTTCCGCAATCCGCACTTCGTGAGCTTCATGGCTGGGACGAACCGCCCGCGGATGCGCGCGGACCTCCTCTCCGCCGTGCTGCGCAGCCGCGCCCTAGTGAAGCGGGCTCTCCGCTTCACGTTCCTCGGCGGCATCTTCTGGGTCGTCTTCGAGAGCGCCCGCGCCATCTCGATCTTCTAGGCGCCCAAGTTCACGCAAAGGCCCCCGCGCCCACGCGCGGGGGCCCGTTCCTGACCGGACCGACCGCCGCACCCCAAACCACCGACCCAGCGGCCGATCCCAGGGCTGGCCGCGGGACCCCTGCCTTCTGCTTCGTCCCACCGGACCCTCGCACTACCTCACCGAAACCTCCCCGGCGGGAATCGTGCCCCGCGGCATTCTGTCCGCTGCGCTCTCAAGGAACCCGGAACCGACTGTCTCTCAAACTTCCTAGCGTTCCTCTGACCTCGCCGGACCCCGACACCAGTTGAGACGGCCACGCGCCCGGCGGGTTTCCGGCTTCCGCTCGGGTAAAAATCGCGCAACTCGCGGTTCCAGCGAATCGTCTCCGCGCGCCGCGGAAGTGCGCGCGCCGCTTGCCGTGAGCGCACGTCTCCACTTCCTCCTCGGAATGCCCCCGCCGGAAACCACCCCGTCCCGCCCCGCCCTGCTGCCCCGTTTCCTCAATGCCGTGGAGCGGGCCGGCAACGCCCTCCCCCACCCGGCCACCCTCTTCCTAGCCCTCGCGGCGGCGGTGGTGGTCCTTTCGTGGCTCCTCCACCTCGCCGGCGTCTCCGCGGTCCACCCCGGCACCGGCAAAACCGTGGCCGTGGTCAACCTGCTCTCGCTCGAGGGAATGCACCGGATGCTGCTGGAGCCGATCCGCAACTTTCTCGCCTACCCGCCGCTCGGCATCTCGCTGGTCTGCCTGTTGGGTATCGGGATCGCGGAACACTCGGGCCTGATGGGCGCGGCCCTGCGGCTCGCCGTGCTGGCCACCCCGCGGCGGCTGGTCACGCCGATGATCGTCTTCGCGGGGATCATGTCCAACGCCGGCAGCGAGGTTGGCTACGTGCTGCTGATCCCGCTCGCCGCGGCCACCTTTCACGCGGTCGGCCGCCACCCCCTCGCGGGCCTCGCCGCCGCCTTCGCCGGGGTCTCCGGCGGCTACAGCGCCAACCTGCTGGTCGGCTCGGTCGATGTCCTCCTCGCCGGCCTCTCCGAGGCCGCGGCCCACGTGGTCAACCCGGGCTACTCCGTCGCCGCCACCGCCAACTTCTACTTTATGGCGGTCTCGACCTTCGCGCTGACGGTCGCCGGCACCTGGGTGACCGATCGCGTGGTCGTCCCCCGGCTGGGTGAATACCGGGGCCAGACGCCCCGCGATGAACTGAAGCCGCTCTCCCCCGCGGAACGCCGCGGACTCATCGCGGCCGCCGCCACCGCCGCCGCCCTCACCGGGCTCGCCCTCTGGGGCCTGCTGCCCGCCGACGGCTTCCTCCGCACGCCCGGCAACCCGTCCTTCGAACAATCGGTGTTTATGCGCGGCCTCGGCGCGGTGATCTTCCTCTTCGGGCTCCTCCCCGGCATCGCCTACGGCCTCGCCGCCGGGACGCTCCGCAACGACCACGACATTATGGCCGGGATGACCGGCACGATGAAGGCGATGGCCTCCTTCATCGTCCTGGCCTTCTTCGCCGCCCAATTCATCTCCTACTTCACCTGGACGAACCTCGGGGTGATCTTGGCCGTGAAGGGCGCGGGGCTGGTCTCGGCCCTCGGCCTGCAGCAACTGCCGATCCTGCTGATGATCGCCCTGGTGCTGTTCGCGGCGTTCGTGAACCTGCTGATCTCCAGCGCCTCCGCCAAATGGGCCCTGCTCGCGCCGGTGTTCGTCCCGATGTTTATGCTGCTCGGCTATTCGCCGGAGCTGGTCCAGGGGGCGTTCCGCGTCGGGGACAGCGTGACCAACATCATCACGCCCCTGATGAGCTATTTCCCGCTGATCCTGACCTTTGCCCACAAGTACGAGCCCGACGCCGGCATCGGCACGCTCATCGCCACGATGCTGCCCTATTCGGCCGTCTTTCTGGTCGTCTGGATGGTGCTGCTGGCCCTCTGGATCTGGGCCGGCATCCCGATGGGTCCGGGCGCCCCGCTCTTCCTGCCGCGGTAAGCCAGCCCGCGCCCCCGGCTTAAGTCAGCGGCGCCCGCGGTCGGCGCTCACGCCACCAGCGCGCGGCCTGCAGGACCACCACGGGGCCGAAGATCAGCAGCACCTGGGGCGGGAACACCTTCCGGGCCTCGATCTGGTGCCACGCCGCCAAGGCGGCCGCCACGTAAGTCAGGCGGTGCAACGCCTTCCAGCGCCGCGCGCCGAGGCGCCGGACCGCCCAATGCAGGCTGGTCACGCTCAGCACCAGCAGCAGCCCCAGGGCGGCGAGGCCCTTCAGTTGAAACGGCTTCCCCAGCTCACTCAGGAACGTGTCGAACGAGCCATCGTACACGTGCCGGGTATGCGCGGCCAAGTGCAGCAGCGCATAAGCACAGGCGGCGACGCCCACCAGACGCCGGTGGCGATTCAGGGCCAAGGGCACCGCGGCTCCCGGCCACAGCACCCGCAGCGGGGAAAAGGTCAGCACCACCGCCAGCAGCACGCACGCGACCAGACCCCAATACAGGAGGATGTACTTGAGCGGGTCGGTGAGGACGGTGAAGTCCGGCACCACGAACAGCGGCCACACCGGCCAAAGGCCAGGCAGGATCACCAGCGACCACGCGGTCGCCGGCTGGCGCAGGATGCGGGCCAGCGTCTGCACCCGGGGCCTAGTAATTGCGGCGCAGATCCAGCCCGGCGTACAGCGGCGCGACCTGCGCCTCGTAGCCATTGAACATCAGGGTCCGCTGCCGCTGACCCAACGCCCCGCCGGCGCCGATCACCCGCTCACTCGCCTGCGACCAGCGGGGATGATCCACCTTCGGATTCACGTTGGCGTAAAAGCCGTACTCGTGGGGCGTCATCACCTGCCACGTGTTCCGCGGCTGCTTGGCCACGAAATCGATCTTCACGATCGATTTGCCGTACTTGAACGCGTACTTC
>VHCY01000113.1 GCA_016871595.1 Verrucomicrobiota bacterium | reverse complement strand
CCAAGTCCCCCCATCGGCCGAGGTGACGATGCGGCCGCTGTTGCCGACGACGACCCAGGTGCCGGCCCCGTGGGCAGCGGCGCGGAGGGAGACGGAGACCCCCGAGTTGCGGCGGGTCCACGCCAGCGCGTCGGCCGAGGTGAGGAGGAGCCCGCCGGAGCTGCCGATGAGCCAGGTGCCGGCGGCGTGCGCGGCGAAGTTGAGGTTGAAGTTGTCGAGCGGGCCCGAGAACTGGACGGCCCAGCGGTAGCCGTCGGCCGAGGTCCAGAGGGAGCCGATCTCCTCGCGGGAGGCGGCGTCGACGTAGGGGCCGGTGACGACCCAGCGGCCGCCGGCGTGGGCGATGCCGGTGAGGTGCTGGGTGGTGGGGAAGTCGACCGGGGTGAACTCGCCCTGGTCGTCGAGCGTGAGCACCGTGCCGGAGGCGCCGACGATCCACCAGCGGTCGCCGATGCGGGTGGCGGCGTTGAGGTCGGCACCGGTGGGCTGGCGGCCGTTCCAGCGCCAGCCGGTGAGGCCGGCGATCGCGGGCACCGCGGCGGAGACGGCGCCCGCCCCGGCGGCGTCGACGCCCCGCACCTGCAGCGAGTAGGTGCCGAGGGCGGCGGGGGTCCAGGAGAGCGCGCCGCCGGCCCCGGCGAGCTCGCTGACCTTGACCCCGTTGGCGTAGAGCTCGAGGCGGGAGTACCCGGCGCCGGCGGCGGCAAGCGGGTTGGGTTTGCCGACCGCGACCTTGAGGGCGTCGGCCTCGAGGCGGAGCGTGGGCACGGGCAAGGCGGGTTCGCCCGCCGCGGGCAGCCCGGTGGAGAAGAGCAGGCCGTCCCCCCCGACCGCGACCACGCGGCCCCCGCCCGCGGCGAGCGCGCGGACGGCGCGGGTGGAGCTTTCTAGGACAAAACCCTCCCACACCGCGGGATCCTCCGCCAGTTGCAGGCGCCCGCCCGCGAGGCCCGCGAGCAGCACTCCATTCACCGACAGCATCCGGTAGGTGGCCACGTTCGTCGCCGAGGGCGCGGTCACGCGCGTCCACGTCGCGCCGTCCACCGAGGTGAAGATCACGTTGGACGAGCGGACCACCCAGCGCCCCGCGTGGCGGGCAACGCTGGTGAAGGAGTTCGTCACCGGCAGCGTGCGGTTGGTCCACGTGAGGCCGTCGGGCGAGGTGAGCACGCGGCCGGAGTCGCCGGTGGCGACGAACAGGCCGTCGGCGTAGGCCACGGAGCGCAGGACGTTGGTGATGCCGGAGGATGCAGCCGCCCAGTTGGTGCCGTCCGCGGAGGAATAGATGGTGCCCGCGTCGCCGACCACCACGAGGCGGCCCGCGCCGTGGGCGATGCCCCAGAACTGCACCGTGCCGGCGTCGATGTTGACGGTGGTCCAGCGGATCCCGTCCTCGGAGAGGCCGACGAGGCCCTTCTGGGTGGCATTGCTGAAGCGGTAGCCGGAGGCGACGAAGCGGGTGCCGTCGTGGACGACGCCGGTGAGGCTGTTGCCCCCGGGGAAGGTGCGGCGGGTCCAAATCTCGCCGTCGGGCGAGGTGAGCACGGTCTGGTTGAGGCCCACGGCGACGAACTGGCCGCGGGCGTGGGTGACGTCGTACAGGAGCTGCGCGGCGGTGGGGGGGTTGGCCTCGGCGCGGCGGGTCCAGGTGTCGAGGGTGTCCTCCACGTTGACGTTGAAGGTGCGGCGCGCGACGCCGCCGCGGCCGTCGTGCGCGGAGACGCGCAGAGTGTAGAAGCCGCCGACGAGGAAGCGGCGCGTGAGCGTGTCGAGCGTGGGCTGGAGCGTGCCGTCGCCGAAGTCCCAGCGGAAGTAGAGCGGGTCGCGGTCCGGGTCGGCCGCGGTGGCACGGAAGGTGAGGTTGGTGCGGGCGAGGAGGCGGCCGGGGGGCAGGGCGACCTCGAGCGTGGGCTCGCCGTTGCCGTCGAAGGCGCCGAAGGCGACCTGGACGTCGAGGTACTCCGCGGGCGCGTCGCCGCCCGCGGCGAGGGGTTTCAGGGTGATGCCGGCATCGGGGTCGACGAACGTCTCGCCAATCCGGAGCGGCGCGTCATCGGCGCCGCCGGCCGAGCCGGGCGTGGCGTCGAGCAGGTAGCTGCCCCCCCCGGAGGTGAAGCGCGGGGCGCGGCCCGGGCCCCAGTGGAGCTGGAGCCCCTGGCGCACGCGGTCGGCCTGGGCGGCACCGAAGGCGGTGGGGGCGAAGCGGCGGTGCTCCACCCAGAGGTCGTAACCGAGGCCGGCGGGCGAGAAGCGCAGGGCGCGCAGGCCGGACGCGTCGGCGTGGTCGTGGCGGTGGAGCCGGTAGGTGCCGGAGGCGGTGACGGACGCGATGGCCTCGGGGGGCAGGTAACCGAGGCGGTCCTTCTGGCTGACGTTGAAATGGTTGTTGGGGCCACTGCCGGAGCGGCCCATCGCGTCGAACGGGTCGCCGTACTCGAGGTGCGTGCCCGGTCCGGTCGCGACCGGACCCGCGGGGATCCAGTAATGGGAGTGCCGGAGGCCCTGGGTGTGGCCGAGCTCGTGGTAGGTCGTTCCCGGATTGATGGTTCCATTCATCCGCACCTGGGGGCCCGTCAGCTGCGCCTGGCCGCCGAAGGCGTAGGCGGGCATCCGCTTGAAGAGGACGATCCAGCGGTCGTAGCGGGCCGGGTCGAAGGCCCCCGTGCCGCCGTTGGCCGCATCGTAGGCCCTCGCGAGCACGGCGGCGTCCGTCTGCAGCTGGCCGGAGGAGGTGGAGGAGGCGTTGTAGAAGGCCTTGTCGCGCGTCATCCGCAGGACGCCCGGGAGGATGGAGAAGGAGAAGGTGGTGCGCCCGTGCGAGGTGGCGGCGAAGAAGGCGGCGACCTGCGCGTTGGTGGCCTCGATCTCCGCGGTGGAGGCGACGGCGCCCGGATCGTCCGCGAAATCCACCTGCACCCAGAGCACGCGCTTGGCGCCGAGGATCCAAGGGGTGTTCGCGGCGGTCGGGGGCATCCCGGGGCCGGGCACGTACGGCCCCTCGCGCGCCTCCGCGGCCAGGAGCGCCTCCCGCCGGGCCTCGAGGGCGGCGGGCCCCGCGAGGACCTCCACCTCACCGCCCACGCTGATGGCCAGGGCGTCCGCCGCGAGCCCGCGGGCGGCCTTTTCGTCGTCGTCGAGCGCGCGCCACGGCTCGGGCGCGAAGGCGGCGAGTTCCTCGAGGGCGATCCCGTGCAGGGGCAGGCCGACCTTGGTGGCGAGGGCGAGGCGGCGGCCGTGGGTGTGCGCGGTGAAGCGGCGGTCGCCGAAAATCGCGGTGCGCCGCAGGCCGTCGGCCGGGGCCGGGCAGGAAATGGTCACCTCCCAGTCGCCGCGGGCGTCGAGGAGCTCCTCCAGTTCCGCGGTGACGCCGGGCGGCAGGCCGGCGCGGAGGCCGGCGGGCAAGGCGGCGGCGAGGGCCGCGGCGGGATCGCGGGCGATGAGGTCGCGCAACTCGGCCCGGCGCGCGCGGGCGAGCACGGCGCCCCGGGCCCCGAGCGCGGCCTCCCCGCCGGCGCCGGCGCGGCGCCAGTCGGTCAGCCACTCGGTGAAGGCTGCCACGGCAGGCCTTTCGACTACGCTCACGGCAGGCCGTTCGACGGAGCTCACGGCAGGCCGTTCGACGGAGCTCACGGCAGGCCGATTGACGGGGCTCACGGCGGGCCGTTCGACCGCGCTCACGGCAGGCCGTTCGACGGGGCTCACGGCGGGCGCCGGGGCGCGGCGGGAGAGCGACCACGCCGCGGCGAGGACCAGAACGACGGCGGCGAGGGCACGGACGCGGGGCGAGAGCATCGGCGGGGGTGGGTTGCGGGCGAGCCTGCGGGCGCGTCCGGCGATGGCAAACCCCGACCGGGCGGCACGGGAGGAAGGTTGACCCCGGGGCGACCCCCGCTAGCAACTCGCCTCCCCACGCTTGAACCGGGTCCACATCAAGACGTACGGCTGCCAGATGAACGAGCGCGACAGCGAAGCCGTCGCGGCGATGCTGCGCGCCCGGGGTTACCGCATCGTGCCGGACGAGGACGCGTGCGACATCCTCCTACTCAACACCTGCAGCGTGCGCGAGGCGGCGGAACAGAAGGCGATCGGCAAGGCCGCATACCTCCAGCAGCGCAAGCGGCGCCAGCCGGACTTCGTCCTCGGGATCCTCGGCTGCATGGCGCAGAACCGAGGCGCTGACCTCCTCGCCCAGCTGCCGGACGTCGACCTGATCATCGGCACGCAGAAGTTTCACCAGGTGCCGGGCTACCTCGACAACCTCCGTTCGGCGCGCGAGGCGGGCCTGCCGGTCGGGGAGACGATCGTCGACATCGCGGAGGAGGCGGGCTCGCAGAACACGATCCGCGACCACGCCGAACCGGAGCCGGGGGACGAGCGGCGGGTGACCGCGTTCGTGTCGATCCAGCAGGGCTGCGATATGGACTGCGCCTTCTGCATCGTGCCACGGACGCGCGGCGACGAGCGGTCGCGGCCCCTCGCGGACATCGTCGCGGAGTGCCAGGCGCTGACGGAGCGCGGCGTGCGCGAGGTGACCCTCCTCGGGCAGATCGTGACCAGCTACGGCCGGCGCGACCTCCCGCGGACGGGCGGCGTCAGCCCTTTCGTGCAGCTGCTGGAGCAGGTCCACGCGCTGCCGGGGATCCAGCGGATCCGGTTCACCTCGCCGCACCCGCTCGGGTTCCGCGACGACCTCGTGGCAGCCTACGCGCGGTTGCCCAAGCTGTGCCCGCACACCCACCTACCCCTGCAGAGCGGGAGCGACCGCATCCTGCGCGCGATGAACCGGCCCTACACCGCCGCCAAGTACCGCGCCCTCGTCGCCGCGCTGCGGGCGGCGCGGCCGGGCCTGCACCTCTCGACGGACGTCATCGTGGGCTTCCCGGGTGAGACGGCGGAGGACTTCGCGGCGACGCGGGCGCTCTTCGCGGAGTGCGACTTCGATATGGCCTACGTCTTCAAGTACAGCCCGCGCTCCGGCACCCCGGCGGCGGAGCTGACCGGGCAGGTCGACGAGGCGGTGAAGGAGGAGCGCAACCAGGAGCTGCTGGCGCTGCTGCGGGAGAACTCGCTGCGGCGCACCGCGGCCCTCGTCGGCACCGTGGAGGAGGTGCTGGTGGAGGGGCGGGATAAGGACGGCGCGCGGTTCACGGGGCGGACCGGCGGCAACCGCGTGTGCATCTTCGACGCGCACCCGCGCCTGGTGGGCGAGCTCGTGCCGCTGCGGATCGAGCGCGCGTCCGTCAGCACCCTCTACGGCGAGCTCGTGCCCGCCGGCGCCCTCACCTAAGCCTTTCCCGATGTCCCTGACCGCCGCCACTTTGGTGACCGCCCTGCTCCTGCTGCTTCTCGGCGTGCCGCTACTGCTGCCGCTGCCGGGCTGGGGCGCCGTGCTCCGCTCGTTCCCGCGCTCGCGCGCCGCGGCCTACGTCGTGTTCACCGCGGGGGCCGCCTGGTTCCTCCACGCGCTCTGGCACCTCTCGCCGGCGGACTTCGGCGAGTACCGGCACTACCTTTTCGCGGGCTTCCTCGTCGTGGCCGTCCTCTCCTTCAAGTACGTGCCCGACTTCCTCGCCGTCCGCGGGCTGTGCGCGCTGATTTTGATGGGCGCGATGCCGCTGCTGGACGCGGGCTATATGAACTTCACCCACGGACGGATCGTCCTCTACAAGATCGCCATCTACGCGGGCATCGCCGCGGCGATCTGGCTCGGGGCGCAACCCTGGCGGCTGCGGGACTTCCTCGACTGGCTGTTCGCCCGCCCGGGCCGCGCCCGCGTGCTCGGCGGCGGCCTGACCGCCTACGGCGTGCTGCTGGCGGCGGTCGCGTTCACCTACTGAGGCCGATGGCCGCGCACCCCCTGCTGCTCGTCCTCGCCGGACCCGCGGGCTCCGGCAAGACCACCCTCTGCGACCGCCTGCGGCGCGAGCGGCCGGAGTTCGACCGCGTGATCACCACCACGACGCGCGCGCCCCGGCCCGGCGAGGTGGACGGCGTGCATTACCATTTCCTCGACGCGGCGGAGTTCCGCCGACGGCTCGCCGCGGGTGAATTCCTCGAGTGGGCGCAGGTCCACGGCGACCACGAGGGCCGCCTCTACGGCACCCTGCGGGCGAGCGTGCTCGGGCCCCTCGCGGAGGGTCAGGACCTAGTCATCAACGTGGACGTGCAGGGCGTGGACAACCTCCGGCGGGCGGCGCGGGCCGAGCCGCTGCTGGCGCGGGCGCTGACCACCGTGTTCATCTTGGTCGACCCGGCGGAGCTGGCGTCGCGGATGCGGGCGCGGGCGGGGGACCACGAGGACGAGATCGCGCGACGCTTGGCGACGGCGGCGGCGGAGCTGCGGGCGGCGCCGGGCTTCGACCACCGGATCCACAGTCGGAGCCGAGACGAGGATTTCGCGGCGCTGCTGGGCCTGATCGCGGCCGCCCGCGCCCACCCGCGGGCCTGAGCCGCGGGGCGGCGGGTTGCCTTTTGACAGCGCGCGGCGCCGTGCCCACGGTCGGCGGGTGACCCTCGCTGACCTCAGAAAGGAATACTCGCTCGCCGGCCTCGCCGAGGCGGACCTCGCGCGTGAGCCGTTCCGCCAATTCGAGAAATGGTTCCAAGAGGCGGAGGCGGCGAAGCTGCCCGAGCCCAACGCGATGCTGCTCGCGACGGCCGGGACCGACGGGCGCCCCTCGGCGCGGACCGTGCTGCTTAAGGGCCTCGATGGCCGCGGGTTCGTCTTCTACACCAATTACGAGAGCCGCAAGGGCCGGGAGCTGGCCGCGAACCCGCGGGCGACGCTGGTGTTCCCCTGGTTCCCGATCGAGCGGCAGGTGATCATCGAGGGCGCCGTCACCAAGGTGGCGCGCGAGGAGAGCGAGGCGTACTTCGCCACCCGTCCCCGCGCCAGCCAACTCGCCGCGTGGGTCTCGCAGCAGAGCGCGCTCGTGCCCGCGCGCAGCGTGCTCGAGGAGGGCTACAAGGCCGTCGAACGGCGCCACGAGGGGCAGGAGGTGCCGACGCCCCCGCACTGGGGCGGCTGGCGCGTAGTGCCGGAGACGGTGGAATTCTGGCAGGGCCGCCGCAGCCGCCTGCACGACCGCCTGCGCTACCGCCGGCAGAAGGACGGCTGGACGGTCGAGCGCCTCGCGCCCTGACGCCCGGCGATGGAGCTGCACCTGATCCGCCACGCCCACGCGGAGGACACCGCCCCGGACGAGGCGCGGCGCCTCAGCCCGCGCGGCCGCCGGCAGGCCCGCGCCCTCGCCCGGCGGCTCCGCGCCACCGGCGACTTCGCCCCCGCCGAGGTCTGGCACAGCACCCTGCGCCGCGCCCGCGAGACCGCCGAACTGCTCGCGCCCGCCGCCCCGGATGCGCGCCAGCGCGAGCAGCCGGGCCTCGCCCCGGAGGATGATACCGCCGCCGTCGCCCGGCGCCTCGCCCGCACGCGCGTGCCGGTCGCCATCGTCGCCCACGAGCCCCTGCTGTCCGCCCTCGCCTCCCGGCTGGTGACCGGCGCCGCGGAACCGGTGGTGTTCCACGTGCGCAAGGCCTCGGCGCTCGCGCTGACCCGCGTCGGCCGGCGCTGGGTGGTGCGCTGGTTTTTGCCCCCGGAGGACGGCCAATGAAGCTCTTCCTCACCGGCGCCTCGGGCCTCGTTGGCGCCGCCTGCGCCCGAGCCGCCGCCCGCCGCGGCCACCACGTCGTCGGGACCGTCCACCGCCACGCCGGACCGCTCGAGGGGCTGCGGACGCGGCTGACCCTCGACCTCGCGGATCCCGCGGCCGCGACCGCGGCGGTGCTGGAGCACTTCCCGGACGCGATCGTGAACTGCGCGGCGCTCTCCGTGCCCGATGAGTGCGACCGGCAGCCCGCGCTGGCGCAGGCGCTGAACGTCGACCTGCCCGCCCAGCTCGCGCGGCTGGCCCACCACCTGAGCGCGCGGCTGGTGCACATCTCCTCGGAACAGGTCTTCCCCGGCACCAGCGCGGGCGCCTACGCGGCGGGAGATCCCACCGATCCCATCAACCTCTACGGCCGCCAGAAGCTCGCCTCGGAACAGGCGGTGGCGGCGGCCGCGGCGGAGTTCGCGGTCACCGTGCGCGCCCCGCTACTGCTGGGTAACAGCCCGGGCGGCGGCCGCAGCCTGCACGAGCGGCTCTTCGCCGACTGGGCGGCGGGCCGGACGCCGCGGCTCTTCACCGACGAGTTCCGCCAGCCCTGC
>VHCY01000112.1 GCA_016871595.1 Verrucomicrobiota bacterium | reverse complement strand
CGGTGGTCAGATTCCCCCCCGGTCCGACTTTGAACGCCAGCCCCGTTTTGGCGTCGAGTCCCTCCTCGAGCATCGAAATCAGCACGGCCACCGCGACATCCGGCGGCAGCAGGCGGAATCGTTGCGCTAATTCCTGCAGGCGACGATCCGCGTCCGCGGGGGTAAGCCCACCCTGCAACCATCCGCGCAGCGTCCTGAGATGCCCGACCAATTCCACCGCGACACCCGGGATCGCCGGTCGCTGCACGGTGGGCTGCGCCTTGCGCGCCTCCCCGACAACGGAAACCCCGGTGGCCACGGATCTTTCCCGAGGACGAGGGCCGGTGATGATCCACAGAAGGGCGCATCCCAGGAAAACGATCAGACCGAGCAAGAAGAGGGCTGGCTTCGTTTTCAGGGTCAAGGGGCCGCGGCCGGTTTGAACGCCAACAGGTGAGCTGACCGTCCGGAGGGAATAAATCAAGGATAATGCGCATCCGTCCGAGCTGAGCGGATCAGCCGAAGACCGCATCCTTTCCGGAGGGCATCGCCAAAATGATCCCTCCGGAAACGACGATCACTGCCCGCTCCTCAGGGATGGCCCCAAAGGAGCAGGCCGTGGATCGCTGGTGACCGGCCCGATTTACCGCGCCCGGGCCGGCGCGGCCAGCCGCCGCAGGCGCAGCGCGGCCTTCACCCCGCGCTTCGCCGGATGGCGGACCGCGTGACGGATGAGCCACTTGCGTTCCTCGGATGCCCCGGCGACCCACCGCGCGCCAAGCTCAAACGCCAGCTCGGGATGGTCCTTCGCGATGTCCCCCAGGTGATTCGCCACGCTCCGGCGCACGTACAGTTCAGGATCGTCCTTCAACGCCTCCAGGAGCGGCAACGTGGGCCGTGGATCGGCCACGAACGCGGGGATGCGCTCCGCCCAGGGCAGCCGCGGGCGCGAGCCTTCCGAGCACAGGCGGCGCACGTGCGGATCGGGATCCCGGGTCCACTGCATCAGTCGGGCGAGCGTGCGCTGCTGCTCCTGCCGCAGAAAGATCCGCAGGGAGAACTCCGCGGTGAACCGGCGCGTGAGCTCGTACTGGGCGGTCATCGAGGCCTCGAACGGATCGCGCCCGTCGTTACCGGCCGGATCGAGGCCGTAGGCGGCGACAAAGCTCACGTGGGGCAGGTAAAAGAACACCCCGAGGCCGACGCCTTCCGTCCGGGTGAGGGGCGGGGTGAGCGAGCCAAGGAGCACCTCGAGGGCGTCCTCGTAGCGGGCCGGAAGGTGGGCGCGCAGCACGCGGGCGAGGTGGCGGCCACGTTGCAGGATCGCAAGCGACGCGAGGCCCGTGAGGGCCGCCTCGCGGAAGGCGGCGCGATCGAACCGAGGGGAGGCGAGCGCGAGATTATGCGCCAGACAGTCGATGGCCTCGGCGTCGAGGAGCGCCGCGAGCGAGCTGCCCTGGGCGATGGCGGCCGGGGCAGCGGGCAGGCGGGGCGATAGGGCGGGCTTGGGCACGGCGAGGGGAGCTGGGCATAGGTCCTGACCCGCCGGAAGGGAAGCCCGGCGAGCGGGCAGGAGAGCGAGGCCGCCAGGGGGCGGGGCGAGACGTGCCACCCGACCCCTAGGTGATTCCATCCCGCGCGAGCCAAACCCGGACCGCCCGAGGGCAGGCGGGGCGTTCCCGAAAACCGGTGCGCCCACGATCCGGCGTCGGTCCATCCCGTGGACGTGAACGAAGGCCTCCGCCCCCAAGCCGACCCCAGACCCGCGTCCGGGCGCCAGCAGGGGCGTTTCCCGGCCCAAACGGCGATCCCAAGGCCAAGTGGGAGCCCAGGGTGCGGAATTGATCCCGCGGCCCGGAAACGGCCCGGGCGAGGCTCCGGCCGGCGACCCTGAATTTCGTCAAGTCCGCGACAAGACGGCCGCCCTCCGCACGCTCAGAACCCCGGCTTGCTGGGTGCAAACCCTCAACGGGCGTGATTCAAGGAACCTGTGACTCCAAGCGTGGGCCACGGCGGGCGGGTGATTGGTCCTCGCGGGACTGGCTGAGGGCGCGGAGGGTGGACAGGTCGCCGCGCATCAGGGCCTCCTTCTTGGCGCGGGACCAGCGTTTGAGTTGCCGTTCGCGGGCGAAGCCAGCGGTTGGCGGGAAGGGCCCCTCGCGGTACACGAGCCTTGGTTCCCGGTGATCCGCCGGGTGTTTACCGCCGTCGCCGTCACGGTGGTGGCGCAGGCGCTCGGCGACGTCCCCGGATTGCCCGACGTAGTAGGAGTGATCCGCGTGCTCGAGAACATAGACCCACCCGAGGCCCGAAAGCCGCGGCGGCGGTTCGATGGAAGGGAATTCCACGACTTGGAACGGGCGCAGACCCGCTCCGCCCGCCAACGTCACCTGCCCCCGATTCGAGGTAGACCGGCTCGATCAGCTCAACCCCTTCGCCGCGGCGCGGCTGCGTTCCCTTCCCGATCCAAATCCGGTCCCCACCCGGGCCTCGTTTCAGCTTTCCCGTCTCGTGACTCCACCCTTTCGCCACGCTCAGGCCATTCGTCGCGGCGCGGCCGTGGCCCGCCATGAGCAAGGCCCGCAGGGCCGCGTCGAATGGCTGCCCGACATGGCTCAAACCGAGAACTTTTGAAGCGAATCGGGCGGTTTCAGAGGGCGGCCCGCAGGGAGAATCGAATCTGCGTCAAATCATGGCGTCTTCATGCTGGGCATGCGACCGGGTGTTCCGTCATCAATTCGCTCCATTCGCTTCAACCGCCGTGGATGAAACCACGAACTTTTGAAGCGAATCAAACGATGGTGGCTGCCACGGAGCCGCAGCTACCACCCATCCCTCCATGGTTGCGATGGAAACAAGGTTATCCCCTTATTTCCATTTTTTCTATTGATGGAAATACGCGGCCTGCTTGTTTCCATGCATGAGAATGAGCCCCGCGCCCTCGCCGGCAGGACGCTGGATCAAAACCTTGGCAGGCTATCGCGCCTTCCAGCCCTCGCCATTGCCGCCGCAGATTGCGTGGACGCCGCATTTGGTCCGTGTCCTATCTCAGGCGGATCGTCTGCTGGGGCGCCTCGCCGGCGAAGGACGGCGACTCCCCAATCCCCATGTGCTGATTCGGCCGTTTATCCGTCGCGAAGCGGTCTATTCCAGTCGCATCGAGGGCACGCAAGCCACGTTGGGCGAACTGCTCGCCGCGGAAGCCGGTGCGACTCCTGAACGCAGCCCGGAAGACTTGCGCGAAGTCGGCAACTATGTCGCCGCCCTGGAACACGGCATGAAACGGCTGAAGCAGTTCCCGCTTTCGCTCCGCCTCGTCCGCGAACTGCACGAAAAGCTGATGACCGGAGTCCGAGGGGACCACGCCACGCCCGGTGAATTTCGCCGGACCCAGAATTGGATCGGGCGTCCGGGTTGCACGCTCATGGATGCATCCTACGTGCCGCCGCCGCCGGACGATCTGATGGAGCACCTCGGACGCTGGGAGGATTTCCTGCACGACGAGACCGTCCCGCCGATCGTACACGCCGCCTTGGTACACTATCAGTTCGAAGCCATCCACCCTTTCATCGATGGCAACGGACGCGTCGGGCGATTGCTCATCACCCTTGGCCTTTGTGCGCGCGGTGTGCTGCCCGAGCCTCTCCTCTATTTGTCGGCGTTTTTCGATGCTACCAGGAATGATTACTACGACGGCTTGCGTGGTATCACGGACCGGGGCGACTGGGCTGGATGGATCGAATACTTCCTGAACGGCGTCGCCCGCCAAGCGGAGGACGCCCTGAGTCGCGCGGAGAGAATCAACCGACAGCTTGCCACTTGGCGGGAAGACTTCGCCGGAGGCGGCTCGAAAGTCCCGCTGCAACTCATCGACCTTATCGGCGGGAATCCCTTCCTGACTCCGCGCGAAACCGAGCGTCGGCTGGGCGTGGCCTACAATACCGTGATGCGCGCCATCGCCACGTTGGAGGCTGGCGGCGTTTTGGCCAAAGTCGGCGACGGCAAGCGGGACCGCGTTTTCTGCGCCCGCGCGATTCTCGACATTCTCGAGGAGCCGGCGCGTCTGGTGCCGGAATCGCAACCGACGCACCAGCGGAAAAACCGCGGATAATGGACTCTTTTCCGCGGCAACCACGGTTGGCCGAACTTCGCCAGAAACTGGCGGTGCTCACCACTGAGATCGTGAAAACCGAGGACGAACTCAAGGCCTTGGAGTCCGATGGTCAACTCAACCTCGGCGCGACGCCTGCCTCTGCGGTTCAAATCCCGCGCACACCGGCGGAAAAGGTCTCCCTGTTCTTGGATCTGTTTGGCACCCGGCGCTCGATCTATCCGAAGCGATGGGAAAATAACAAAACGGGAAAGAGCGGCTATTCGCCAGCGTGTAACAATGACAGCTTCGCGAATCGGCAAAGTGGAATCTGCCGGAAGCCACAGGTGAAGTGTTCGGAGTGCCCTCACCAGAGTTTCCCGGCACTCGACGAGCGCGCTATTGAGTCGCACTTACGAGGTGAACAAACGCTCGGCGTGTATGCAATCGGCACCGACGATACCTGTCGATTCCTCGCGGCTGACTTCGATGGCGAGGGCTGGCGGGACGATGTGCTTGCCTATCGTGAGGCGGCCGAGCGGGTCGGACTCACGGTGGCGATCGAGCGGTGGTCCCAAGCCAAGTGGGAGCCGGGCGCCCGGAATCGATCCTGATGGCCGGAAACGGCCCGGGCAGCCGGTGCGGAAGGAGTCAGGCCAGTGCAGGATGCAGTCGCTGCCCGCGGTGGGAATCCTCCGGCCGACGGCCGCCACTGCACCGTGCGCTGGCCTGACCCCTTAACGGGCCCCGCCAGAAAACGCAGGGCGGTTATCAGCGGCTCGCAGCTGCGCCTGTTCGACTCGGAGGGAAAACTCACCGCGACTGCCTGGGCCGCTCAAAAGGTGAACGTGTTGGTCAGGTACCAGCGTCGTTCGGGCGGGAGGCGGGTGGTCGCGACTTCGCCCCACGGCTGGATGGTGACGGGCAGGAGGTCGCCGCGTCCGAAGGCGTTGCGCACGTTGAGCTGCGCCTTCCAGCGCACCTTGCCGCCGAGGACCGGGCGCGAGTAGCTGGTGAAAAGATCGACATTGGTGTCGGTCGGGCCCCAGTACGGATGGGCGATGTCGATTGTCACGCCGCCATCGGGCTTGCGGGCGGTGGGGTAGCCGAGGGCGTACTTGTCCTGCCAGCGGACACCGCCGCCGACGGACCAGCCCTTGAGCGGGAGACCGAAGAAGGGATCGGAGCCGAAGGTGTAGTTGGAGACGAGGTTGACGCGCCATTTGCGCTGCTCGGCGCTGACGGAGCCTTCGGTGGCGAGGGCGGTGGCGAGCGGCACATAGAGGTTCGCGTCGAGCCACTGCCCATAGGTCTGCACGTTGGCAGGCAGGGGAGTGCCCGGCACGTACCCGGTCGGGTAGTTACCGCGCGGCGTGTTGGCCAGCGATTCCCAGGTGGGTTTCATGAGCGCGACGAAGCTCTTCATGAAGGGCAGGGAGTTGCTCTGCACGGTCTCCTGCTTGGCGACGTTGAGCAAGATGCGCCAGCGGGAGGTGGGGTTGTAAACCAGATCGGCTTCGAGGCCTTCGGCGGTGGTGTCGGTGGTGTCGGTGGCGCCGGCGAGCCCAGTGTTGAGGATGCCGGAGACGGAGACGTTGGGCGGCGTGCCGTTGATCCGGAAGTTGTGCAGCGCGCGGTAATTGGCCGGAAGCGGCGCGAAGAGTTTCTCGATGTCGGCGTTGCGCTGCGCGGCGAGGTGGGGGTTGAGGTTGCCCTCGACGGCCCAGGCGGCGGCGGCGAGAAAGATATTGTTCACCGTGGCGGAGGTGAAATTGCTCCAGCTGTAACTTGCGCCCTTGATCGCGGTCTCAAATTTGTTGATTCGCAGATTGAGTCGCTGATTAAGCGTGGAGAAGTTGAACCCGTATTCGCGGGTCTCGCCCTGCGGCGAGGGCCACGCCACGCCGAACGGGCTGATCCGACCGCCGAGCGGCGTGAAGTTTTCGGAGCGATTGACGAACACGCTCAGCTCGCTGGCCGCGGGCAGGCGCAGGAGGGCCTGAGGCCAGCGCAGCACGGCGCCGTAGGCCTTGATTTCCTTCGACACACTGGGAGGTGGGCGGCCGCTGAAGAGGGCAAAGTCGCCGAAGCCGAAACTCGTCTTGCCGGGGTCCAACCGGTCGGCCGGGTTGACGCGGTAGGCGGTGCTGGTGTTGGCAAAGTAATCCTCGTCGCGCCGCCAGCTCAGCGTGGTGGTGAGGTGGTCCTGCAGCCAGTTGCTATGGAGCACGAACGCTTGCGACTGGATGACCTCGCGGGAGGCGGTGCCGGGTCCGGCCAGATCGATCAGCTCGGACGGCGCGGAAACAAAGTCGCCGGGATCGGTCGCGTTGCCCTGGCGCCGGAAATAAGGAATCGGGATCATCGGACCGGCCTGGATGGCCGGGATGCGGATGGGTTCGAGCCGAAGGGGGTTGTTGTTGCCGATGATCGAGGGCCCCATGTAGACGATGACGGCGGGCCGGCGGAGGTTGATACCGAGGTCGCCGGTGGTGGTGGCGTCGAGGGCATCGCCCATCGTCGAGCTGACGAGGCGCTGGTCGAGCAGGTTGACGCGGCTTTCCTCATAAAGTCCGGTGAGGGAGTGGCGGCCGAGCCAGCGGGTCCAGCCGCGGCCAAGATCCTTGAAGTCGTAGCGGAGGAAGCCGGAGAGCCGGCCGGCCTCGCGCTCCTCGAAGCGTTCGCGCCAGTTGGAGAGGCCGAAGACGGCATAGGGACGCCCGAGGTTGGGGTTGCGCTGGCCGGTGGGCAGGGTGACGGAAGTGTCGATGAAGATGTGGTTGGCGTTGTTGATCGAGAAGAACGAATTGCGGGAGCGGCGGTCGTTGCGCTGCGCATCGTAGGCGAGCTCGAGGCCGGCGCGATTCTGCCAGAAGCTCTGTTCGAGGCGGAGGTTGAGGGCGCGGAACGTCTCCCCCTGCCGGGAGGTTTCGTCGATCATGCGGTTCTTCCAGTCGAAGGCGGAGAAGTCGGTGAACCCCTGCGCCTTGATGCCGGCGGGCACGAAGCCGGGGCGCTGGCCGGGTGGCACGTTGGCCGCGGTCCAGTAGCCGGCGGGAAAATCGAAGATGTTCTGCGTGTGCAGGAATCGAATCGTGTCGGTGATCAGGTTGCGGTTGACGACGGGATGGAAGGTCGCGGTGCGGACGGCGTTGGCCGCGGTGCCGGTGGTGCTCGGCGTCGTCGACATGAAGGCCAGGGCGGGCCGCGGGTCGGTCGGGTTGCTGTAGACGTAGGTCGGCCCGAGGGAGATGGAGTTGCTGAAGAAGAAACCCTCGGTGGACGTGCCGTGGTTGGTGGCGCTGGGGTTGAGGATAGGATCGTCGTAGAAGCGCCAGTCGTAGCTCGGGCGGCCGGCGGCGTACCAGGGCGCGGGCGCGCTGTTGTAGGGGAGGGAGAGCAGCGGGCGGTTGGCCTCGGAACGGCCGGCCTCGAGGTTGGCGCGGAACGTGGTGGTGCGCGTGGGTCGGATCGTGATCGCGCCGTAGACGCGGCGTTTGTCCTCGAAGGCGGGTTGCTGGTTGAAGCGTTCGTTGTCGTGCAGCAGGCCCAACCGGAAGGCGGCGAGATTCGGCACGAGGAGGAAGTTGGAATCGAGGGAGCTGCGCACCGCGCCGTTGTTGCCGTAGCGCAGGCTGGCGGAGTGGCGGTTGCCGCGGAACTCGGGTTCGAGCAGCGCGGTATCGACGATGCCGGCGGCGCTGCCCACGCCGAAGAGGGCCGCGTTGGGACCGCGGTTCACGGTCACCGTGCCGGTGTTGTAGGAATCGAAGGGGATCGAGGTGGCGAAGTAGCCGCGGGTGAAGGTGGGCGAGGCGAGCCCGCGCGAACGGCTGGAGCCCTGTGGATCGATGCGGGGAGAGTTGCCGTTGGGGCGCGGTTCGTTGAGGTCGTTGTTGGCGCCGGAAAAATTGCCGCCCGCGCCGGCGGCGTCGGTGCCGGTCGCGTAGATGAGGAGGTCGGCCGAGTCGACCGCGGCGAGGTCCTCGAGGAAATCTTTCGTGTAGATCGAGATGGAGGCGGCGAGCTCCTTGATCGGCGTATTGAGGCGGGTGCCGGCGAGCGTGGAGGTGGCTTGGTAGCCGGTGTCGCGCGTGCTCTCGACGACGAAGGGGGAGAGCACCTCGACGGCGGGCGCAGGGTTGGCCGGGGTCGGGGGCGGCAAGGCCTGCGCGGGGAGCGAAACGGGGAGGAAGGCCAGCGCGACGGTCGCGCCGGCCAGCAGGGAGGCGGGGAATGGTTTCATGGTGGGCGATCGGGGGTTCAGCGTTCGCTGAGCGGAGGAGGGCCAAATTTTATTCAACCTAAATTCCTCGGTTGAGAACGGGGATTCGTCACGGAAACTGCTGCAGAACTGAGACATGAACGAGCTGAACACGACGGAGGGCATTCACCTCGCAGGTGAAGGAGAATTCACGTTTCCG
>VHCY01000111.1 GCA_016871595.1 Verrucomicrobiota bacterium | reverse complement strand
TGACGGCAGGTTAACTTCCTGTCATCCGCGGTTGCCGCGGGAATTCATCCGCCTGCCGTCCCCTAGGACAATGAAGCTGGCTTGCGGATGGCGTCTGGCGTTCGCCCTGTGGGTGCTCCCCGGTGGGGTTTGGGCGCACCTGACGGGTGAACCGGGCCACGATGCGGTCGCCGCCCGCTTCGCCTTGGCCTGGCGCCCGGCGCCCACCCTGGCGCTGGCCGCCCCTTCCGGAGCCGCCGCGGCCGCCTTGCCCCTTGCCGCGGGCCCGGCCGCCGCCTTCGCGCCCTTTGCCTCCACGGTGCGGACGCGCGTGGTCGGGGACACCCTCCTGGTCGAGAGCGATGGGTTACCTGCCCACGGGATGATGGTCGGAATCACCGCGTGGCAGCAGCAGGTCCCCTTGCCCCAGCCGTACACCGGCGCCAACGCGTGGCGCATCCCCCTCCAGCCCGTCCCGGCCGCGGCCGGCACCCCCATCCGTGATCGTTTCCTGCGCGGCGCCATCGCGCTGGCGGTCAATGGAGTCCCGATCTTCAACCCCCAGAACAACCGCGGGGAGGTCTCCGCCGCGATCGGGGAGCTGGACCGCTGGGGCGGCCATTGCTGGCGGGCGGACGATTACCATTACCATATCGCCCCGCTCCACCTGGAGGCCACCACTGGCGTCGGCCGTCCCATCGCCTACGCGCTGGACGGTTACCCGATCCTCGGCCTGACCGAGCCCGATGGAACCCCGCCCACAGGGCTCGACGCTTGGCGCGGCCACGAAACGCCTGCGTTGGGTCACCATTACCACGCCTCCGAGCAGTATCCCTTCCTGATGGCCGGTTTCCGCGGGGTGGTCGTCGAACGCGAGGGCCAGGTGGATCCCTAGCCCCGCGCCCAGGGCGTGCGGGAGGCCCTCACGCAATTGCGGGGCGCCCGCATCACCGGCTTTGAGGAAACAGCCCCCCGCTCCGCCTACACCCTCCGCTACGAGGTCCGGGGCGCCCCCGGCTCGGTTTCCTACCAACGCGAAGGGGAGGGCGTCTGGCGCTTCCGCTTCCAGGAGCCCGCCGGCGAGGCCCGCGAGGTCACCTATCGCGCCAGCGAGCGCCGCGGGGGAGGCAAGGGCAAGGGGCCTGCGCCGCGCCGCGACCGCTGATCACGCCGCCTGCCTTCCCGATGCACCCGCTCCTTCCCCGGCTCGCGTTCGCGCTCCTGCTGGCCTCCGCATCCCGCGCCGCGTCCCCGCCCAACTTTGTGGTCATTATGGCCGAGGCCCAAGGGTGGGCGCAGACGTCCGTGCAGATGGATGACCGGGTCCCCGCCTCGCGCAGCCGCGCCTTCACCACGCCCGCCGTCGAACGCCTGGCCCGCGAGGGGATGCGCTTCACCTTCGGCTATGCGCTCTCGCCGCGCTGTACCCCCTCCCGCGCCGCCCTGTTCACCGGGCGCAACCCGGCCGCGTTGCAGATGACTTATGTCGGGATTGGCCGGTCCGCCGAAACGCCGCGCACCCGTCTGCTCCCCCCCGAACCGGTGCTCGAGCTCCCCGCCGACACCGTCACGGTCGCCGAGGTCCTCCGCGCCCGGGGCTACGCCACCGCGCACTTCGGCAAGTGGCACGTCGGCCGCGCGGACCCCGCCCGCCACGGCTTCGACGCCAGCGACGGCCCCACCAGCAACGGCGGTCCGGACCAGGTGGCGAGCCCCAACCCGAAGCAGGCGATCGGGATGACCGACCGGGGCCTCGCCTTCCTCACCGCCGCCGCCCGCGCGGGACGGCCGTTTTACGTCCAGCTCTCCCATTACCCCGATCAGGAACGCAAGGAGGGCCGTGACGACCGGGGTAACGGCCCGCGTCCCTCGGACGAGATCGACCGGCAACTCTCCCGCCTGCTGGACGTGCTCGATCAGCTCGGCCTCGCCGGGAACACCTACGTCGCGTACACCGCGGACCACGGCGGGCAGGGCCGGACGGGCAACGCGCCCCTCTCCGGCGGCAAGGGCTCCCTCCTCGAGGGCGGCCTCCGCGTGCCTTTCCTGCTGCGGGGCCCCGGAATCGCCCCGGGGGTGTGTTCGCGCGTGCCCGTGACCGCCTGCGACCTGCTGCCCACCTTCGCCGAGCTCGCCGGGGCGCCCGTCCCGGCCGCCGTTGACGGCGGGAGTCTGGTCCCGGTGCTCCGCGACCCCGCCGGCCGGGGACGGGTCGTCCGGCCCGCGGAGGAGTTGCTGTTCCATTTTCCGCACTACGACCTGGGCAACGGCGGACCCGCGACTGCCCTTCTGGTCGGCACCCACAAGCTGATCCGTTCCTATGAAACCGGCGCGATCCGCCTCTTCGAGCTGGAGTCGGATCCGGGGGAGGCGCGTGACCTGAGCGCCGCGGAACCGGCGCGCACGAGGGACCTTATCGGGCGGATGGACGCCCGGTTGCAGGGGATGGGTGCCCGGATGGCCCGTCCGAACCCGAATCACGACCCTTCCGCCGCCCCGGCGGATGAACCAGGTCGGGGCGGTCAGCGTGGCGGCGGCCAGCGCCGGGAAAAACGCTGATCCGACGATGCGCGCCTCCATTCTCCTCCATAGCCTGCCGCTGCTGGCGGCGCTCAGTCTGGCGGCCGGGGAACCCGGGAATCGCCCCCGCCGCGAGGGCGCCGCGGACCGGGGCGGCGGCCGCGGGGAGGTCCGGATGCCACCGCCCGCCGCGCGCACCGAGGTGCCCGCGGAAGCCTGGACGCTGCTGCTCGCCCGTCCCACCGACCGCAGCGTCACGCTGAGCATCCGGTGCGCGGCGGACCGCGACGGGCACTTGGAATTCGGGCCCGCGGGCGGCGGCCTCCCGCGCCGCACGCCCCCGCGCCGCTTTCCCGCCGGGGAAGCGATCCATCTCGTGCTGGATGGCCTGAACCCGGGCGCGCGCCACGAGTACCGCTTCGTTTCCCGCGATCCCTCCGGGGCCGAGGCCGCCAGCCCGGTCCACCCGTTCTCCACGGCCCGCCCTCCCGGGTCGCCCTTTGTCTTCACGATCCAGGCGGATTCCCATCTGGACCAAGGCGTGGACCCTGGCGCCTACCGCAAGTCCCTCGAGCACGCGGTGGCCGCGGGGACCGACTTCCACGTGGACCTCGGCGACACCTTTATGACGGACAAGTACCTCCGGCCGGGGGACGCGCGTCCCCATTACCTCGCGCAGCGCCACTACCTCGGGATCGTCGGCCGGGTGGCGCCGGTTTTCCTCGTGCTCGGGAATCACGATGGCGAGCAGCGGGGCAGGGGAGGCAGCGGGCTGGATCCGACCACGGCTTGGTCCAACACGATGCGGCGTTCGCTCTTTCCCAATCCGGTCCCGGATGCCTTCTACACGGGGAACGGGGAAACCGTCCCGGGCCTTGGGCTGATCGAGAACTATTACGCGTGGGAATGGGGCGATGCGCTGCTGATCGCCCTGGACCAGTACTGGACCTCCGCGCGCGTCCGCTCGGCGGAGGAGAACTGGGGCCGGACCCTCGGCCGGGCGCAGTACGATTGGTTGCGGCGCGTGCTCGCCGCGAGTCGCGCGCGTTACACGTTCGTGTTCATCCACCATCTGGTGGGTGGGGAGACGCGCGAGGGCCGCGGCGGCGCGGAGGCCGCTCCTTTCTTCGAGTGGGGCGGGCGGGACTTGGAGGGTCGGGATCGCTTCGCCGAGCGCCGGCCCGGCTGGGACGCGCCGATCCACGACCTGCTGCGGCGACGGGGCGGGGGAGTGGCTGTCTTCCATGGCCACGATCACCTGTACGCCCACCAGGAACGCGATGGGATCGTTTACCAGCTGGTGCCGCAGCCGGGCCACAGCCGCTTCGACCAGACGCGCAGCGCCGCCGAGTACGGCTACAAATCCGGCGTCATCCAGGGTGCCGCGGGCATCCTGCGGATCTCCGTGGGCGCGGATCGGGCGGTGTCGGAGTATGTCCGCTCCTATCCCGATTCCGCGGAGAACGGCACGCGGCGCAGCGGGTCCGTTTCCCACCGCTGGGAGCTGGCACCGCGGAGCGCGCGCTGAGGCTGGCCCGCCGCCGCGGCGCGGACGGAAATCGCAGTTGACATCCCGAGCGCCTTGGGAAGTTCTGATCCTTCCTTGGTCCGGCTTCCTAGCTCAATGGTAGAGCAGCTGACTCTTAATCAGTAGGTTCGGGGTTCGAGTCCCCGGGGAGCCACCAAGGGATGTCGGTTTTGGTCGCGTTTTTTCCCACTTGTCCCCCGGATTCCGGTGGAAGTCGCCGGCGTAGCTCAACGGTAGAGCACCTGTTTTGTAAACAGGCGGTTGCGGGTTCGAATCCCATCGCCGGCTCCACCGCCCGTTCCGCGCCGCGTTTTCCCCACCCGCTTTCCTGCCCGATGGTGTAATGGTAGCACAAACGACTCTGACTCGTTTTGTCTAGGTTCGAGTCCTAGTCGGGCAGCCAAGGTTCGCCTCCCGCGTCGCGCTTCCCGCTGGAAGACGAGGCGTCACTTTCTTTTCACCGAAATCCCCGACAAAGTAAGTTGACACCCAAGTTTCCCTTTCCCCTAGTCCCGGCTTTCGTGAGCTCCGCATCCGAACTTACCACCCGCCCCACGGAGTGCCCCATTGTCCGGATGTGCCCCCGATTCCTCTCCGCCTGAGGCGCCGCTTCTCCCCGCTTTCCCCGTACGATCATCCCCTTCATCCCTAGTCCTACCAACTCCCAGCCATGATTATGCAAAGCCTCCCCCTCGCGTTTCTCCTCGGCGACGCCACCCCGATGGAACTGTTCATCAAGGGCGAATGGATTATGTGGCCGATGATCCTGGTGTCCTTCGTGATGATCACGGTCACCGTGGAGCGCCTCATCTTCATCTTCCGCGAGAAGTCCTCCCGGAAGCCTGAAGTGGTGAAGAAGATGCTGGAGTCCGTGGAGCGCGGCGACGCCGACGGCGCGATCGCGATGGGCAAGGGCAGCTCCGACTTTGTGGCCCAGATCATCGTCGACAGCCTCAAGCACCGCGAACAGTCCCTCGGCAACGCCTTCACCCGGGCGGCCAACCAGCAACTCGCCCGCTACCAGCAGGGTCTGGCCACGCTTGACACCTGCATCACCGCCGCCCCCCTCCTCGGCCTTCTGGGCACGGTGACGGGTATGATGCGCACCTTCGGCGCCCTCGGTGGCGGCGACATCGGTGCCGCCGCCGGCGCGATCACGGGCGGTGTGGCCGAGGCGCTCATCGCCACGGCCGCCGGTCTCGCCGTCGCCGTGCTCGGCCTCTTCCCCTACAACTACCTCAACGCGATGGACAGCCAGGCCAAGCTCGAGGTCTCCGACGTTTCGCACTCCCTCGAGATGTTGGTCAAGAAGACCGAGGGCTCCTCGGCCCGTCATTGATCCGCCGCCCCGCGTTCCAGACTCGGGTTTAATCCTCCCCACTCGCCATGGCCGGCTCCTCTGGTGGCACGACGTCGGACGGGAAGAAGAAGGCACGCATTGAGATCATCCCCCTCATTGACGTCATCTTCTTCCTGCTGGCGACCTTCGTGCTCTTCACGCTCTCCCTGAACAAGTCGAACGGCGTGGCGGGCATCAACCTCCCGTCCGCGGAATCGGGGGAAGGTCGGGATCCGGCGGGCACCGTCACCATCTCGGTGACCGAGGCCGGGACGATCGCCTGGAACAAGGATTACATCAGCCTCGCCGAGTTCATTGACCGCCTCCGGACGTTCAAGACGGCTGAGCCCGAAGGCCGGATCCTGATCAACGGCGACGAGGGCGCCCTGTTCAACGCCGCCCTCTACGTCTTCGACGAGGCCCGCAAGACCGGCTTCCAAAAGATCTTCATCGAGACCAAGGTCCGCCAAACGGGCCGCTGAGTTAGCTTCCCCCCTCCTTTCCCCGCCCCATGGCTGGTTCCTCTCCTCAACCCGGTGACGGCAAGAAGAAGGCACGCATTGAGATCATCCCTCTCATTGACGTCATCTTCTTCCTGCTGGCCACGTTCGTGCTGTTCACGCTGTCCCTGAGCCGGATCGTCTCGCTCCCGGTCACCCTGCCGGTCGCGCAGCCGCAGAACGCCCAGTCCAACCCGAACGACACGACGATCTACCTCCAGGTCTCCGAGGACGGCGCCTACTACTGGAAGCAGGGCCAAGGCACGGCTGAGCCGATCTCCAGCGCCGAGATCGCCCCCCGCCTGCAGGATTACCGCCGCAGCGAGAACAATCCCCGGATCCTGATCCGCGGTGACACCCGCGCCCGCTTCGGCGCCGCCGTCTTCGCCCTCGACGAGGTGCGCAAGGCCGGCATCGAGCAGGTTTCCGTCGAGACGGTTTCGAGCCCCACCGGCAAGTAACCCGGACCAACGCCGCCATGACCCGCGACATCATCATCGGAGTCCTCCTTTCCGCCTCGTTCCACCTCGCGATCCTGTTCGGCGACAAGCTGATCCCGGAGAAGAAGGTGGAGAAGAAGATCGAGGAGCCGCCACCCAAGATGGAGCTCATCGCGATGCCCAAGATCGAGGAGGAGCCCGAGATCATCGAGACGAACGATCCGGACGTGAAGCCGCTGGATCTCGCCCCGCCGATGCAGCAGGACGTTCCCCAGCTGGTCCAGCCGGATTCGTTCGTGCAGAAGATCCAGCCGCCCCCTCCGGAGGGCGTCACCATCTCCGCCAGTATGAACATTGTTCCGGATGTCCGCGATCCGAATATGTTCCGCGGGATGAAGGTGTTCGACATCTCGATGCTCGATCAGACGCCGGTGCCGAAGTTTCAGGCGCGTCCCCAGTATCCCTTTGAAATGCGTCGCGCCGGCATTGCCGGTGAGGTCGTGGTCGACTTCATCGTCGATACCAACGGCGACGTCCAGAACGCCTACGCGCTCCGCTCCTCGCAGCGGGAGTTCGAGGCGGCCGCGGTCGCCGCGGTCAGCAAGTGGAAGTTCAAGCCCGGCCGCAAGGGTGGCCGCGATGTGCCCACGCATATGCAGGTTCCGATCGTCTTCACCCTCAACGAGGAATAAGTCACCGTGAGCCCGTTTCTCCCCTCCCTGCTGGCCGGCGGTCGCTCGATCCGCCGTTTCCTCCTCTGCGCGGCCCTCGCGGCCCTGACCTCCAGTCTCGGCGCCCAGTCCGCGCGCCCGCCCGCCCAGAAGAAGGCCCCCCCGAGCATCGCGGAGAAGACCAGCGAGGCCTTTCAGAAGCTGCGCCCGCTGCAGGAAAAGCAGGATTTCAACGGGATGCTCGCCGTCCTCGAGGCGGTGCCCGTGCAGGCCAACAGCTACGACGAGGCGCTGATCCTCGATATGAAGGCCAAGATCTTCGCGATGACCAATCAGCTTTCCAAGGCCATCGCGCCGTGGGAGAAGGCCATCGAGCTCTCGGATAAATTCGAGTATTTCCCGGAGAAGCAGACCCTCGAGACGGTAGTGCTCCTCGCCCAGCTTTACGGTCAGGAAGGCTCCACCTCCAAAGACCCCAAGGTCCAGCAGCAGTCCTTTGCCAAGGCGATCACCTACTTCAAGCGGTACCTCGACAAGACCAAGAAGCCGACGCCGGAGACGCTGATGGCGTATGCCTCGATCCTCTACTATCGCTCGGTCGCGGATCCCAACAACATCGATCGGGCGGGACTAGCTGAGGCCCAGAAGGTCGTCGAGCGCGGGTTGCACGACTCGATCCGCCCCCGTGAAGGCTTTTACCAGCTCCTGCTCACGCTGCTGCAGCAGCAGAATGACCTCCGCGGCTCCGCTGAGTACATCGAGTTGCTGCTCGCCCAGAACGCCGACAAGAAGGATTTTTGGCAGCTGCTGATGGCGTCGTACCTGCAGCTCTCGGAGAAGGCGTCCAAGGAGGATCCGAACCTTTCCCGGGAGTATCTCATCCGGGCCATCGTTACTTGCGAGCGCGCCCAGGCCAAGGGCCATATGAAGACGCCCAAGGACAGCATGAACTTGGTTTCCCTCTACCTGATGGCGGGCCAGTTCAGCCGGGGCACCGAGATCCTCTACCAGGGGATGAAGAAGGGCGAGATCGAGAACGAGCCGAACAATTGGCGCGTGCTCGGCCGCTACTACCTCGAGGCCAATATGAACGAGCAGGCGATCAAGGTGCTCAAGGAGGCCGCCGGCCTGTTCCCGACCAAGGGGGAGATCGAGATGCAGATCGCCCAGATCTACACCCAGATGGAGAAAAATCGGGATTCGCTGAAGCACGCCAAGCTCGCGGTCCAGAAGGGTAATTTCGAGGGCACCAAGCCGTTTTCGGCCCACTACCTGATCGCTTACACCGCCTACGATCTCGGCGAGATCGACGAGGCCAAGGCCGCGATCGAGAAGGCCTCTTCGTTCGAGGAGTCCAAGAAGGACGCCCAATTCCCCCGCCTGAAGTCGGTCATTGACGAGGCCATCGCCGAACGCGAGTCCCGGAAAACCGAGAAGGCCCCCAAGGCCAAGAGCTGATCCCATCCCTATCCCAATGAAGAAGAGCTACATTTATTTCGTGGTGCCGATGGTCGCGCTGGCCGCCTTTTTCTTCGGCCTCTACTGGAACGCGCAC
>VHCY01000110.1 GCA_016871595.1 Verrucomicrobiota bacterium | reverse complement strand
TCGGTGGGCGACACGGGCGGCAATTTCGCCGGCTACATCCCGCGCAGCGGCAGTGCCGGGATCAGCTTCACCCGCGAAAGCTACAACCTGCGCGTGAACGTGAATCATCGCGGGCGCACGCAACTCAATGCCGTCGCCGCCGGGGCCAGCATCGAACCGGGCACATACAACTGGCAGCCGCCGTCCACGTTCGTCGACGTGATCGGTGAGTACAACCTCCGCCGGAACCTTTCGGTCTACGCCAACCTGCGCAACGTCACCGACCAGGGGGCGACCACGGAAATCTACGGCCCCAGCACCCCGCGCAACGCCCGGTTCTTCCAGACCACCAAGTACGGCTCGCTCTGGACCTTCGGCGTCAACTGGTCGCACTAAACCTCAGCTCCCGATGAAGACCGAAACCCGTTCGCGGCTCCCGCTCCCCGCGCTCCTGCTGGGCCTCCTCAGTTCGGCCGTGGCCGCGGAGGTCCATCAGGCCACCGGATTCAAGATCGTCAATGTGACCTCCACCTCAGCCGAGGTGTGGACCCGGGTGACCTTGCGGGCGGCGGCCAATCCGGCGAATGGCCCGTTACCGCGGGTCGAGGTCTTCGAGGCCAAAACCGGTCAGCCTGTGCCGTTGCGGGAAAATCGGATGTTCCCGGATGCCCGGATCGCGGTGCAGATGCCCCCGGGGCTGGATCTCGGGGCGGCGGCCGGGGGAGCGCCCGCCGCCGCCGGGCAGACGCGGGTCCGTTTCCGCGTCCAGGGGGCCGGCCAATGGGCCGAGACCCCGTGGCAGAACGCGGGACGGGAGCGCGATGGGGTGGTCCTGCACGCCCTGCCGGGACTGCTGCCGGCCGCGCGGTACGACCTCGTCGTGCAGGCGCGCCGAAATGCCGAAGACGGGCGGCTGGACGAGCAGACGGGCGAGTTTAAGACCGCGCCGCTGCCCACCCAATCGGAGCGCGTGGTCTTCTGTGTGATGACCTGCCAGAAGTACGAGCGGCAGGATCGTCCTGACGGCATAGCCATTTACCCGGCGATGGGAGCGCTACGGCCCGACTTTTTCGTGAACACGGGGGATGTGGTCTATTTCGATCACGGACCGGTCATCGCCCTCACGCCGGCGCTCGCGCGGTACCACTGGGCGCGGATGTTCGCGCTGCCGACGCTGCGGGATTTCCACCGGAAGCACAGCAGCTTCTTTATGAAGGATGACCACGACACCCTGGCGAACGATTGCGGGCCGGCGTCGCGGAGCGGGGAGCTGACCTACGCCGAGGGCGTCCGGATCTTCCGCGAGCAGACCGGACTTCCGGCGGTCGCTAACCGGACGTTCCGCTGGGGGCGGGACCTGCAGGTTTGGCTGATGGAGGGGCGAGATTATCGCACGCCCGATCGGGAGGCCGACCGCGGGTCGGCGCCGACCCTCTGGGGTCGCGAGCAAATCAAGTGGCTCGGCGAGACCCTGGCCGCCTCGACCGCCACCTTTCGCGTGATCCTTACCACGGTCCCCGTGGTGGGGCCGGACCGGAGCAATAAGGATGATAATTACGCCAACGCGGGCTTCGCGGTCGAAGGAAATGAGGTCCGCGCCCTGCTGGCTCGCCATCGTAACTTGACGGTCATCACCGGGGATCGGCACTGGCAGTATGTCTCGGTCGACCCGACGACCGCGGTAAATGAATGGAGTGTCGGTCCGGCTACTGCTGCCCATGCGGGTGGCTGGGACGAAAAGACCCCGCGTCCAGAGCACCGCTTCCTGCGTACCGGCCACGGCGGCTTCCTTTCCGGCGTCGTCACCCCTACGGCTACAGGCGCCAGTCTGGAGCTCCGCCTGCACGATACGGACGGACGGGTGGTGTACCGGGAACAGAAATGAGCCGGAAAGGCGGCTCTCGCTAGCGCGGCGGCCCCCGCCGTACGGGTCAGGCGGTTAATCGTTAGTCCTCGGCCGGCGCGAGAGCCGGCCGGTCGCACGCTGCAACCATCGACGGCCTGACCTCCTCGCAGGAGCTCCCAAACCCGGCCTCACGGCTTGGCGGGCAAGGAGGGGCCGAGGAGCAAGACCGTGGCGACGATCACCACCCAGCCGGCCAGATCCAGCCAGATGCCGTGGCGCATCATTGCTTTCAGGGGCACGCAGCGGGTGCCATAGGCCATCGCGTTCGGACCGGTGGAAACAGGCAGGAGAAAGCCCATTGAGCAGCCGAGGCAGGCCGCGAGGGCGGGCTTTAGCGGGTCGACGCCCGCGGCTTGCGCCACCGCGATCGCGATCGGGACCACCATCGTGGCCGAAGCGGTGTTCGTGGTGGTTTCACTGACGAAGATCCCGATCGCGGTGAACAGCAGCGTGAGCCCGATCACCGAATGGCTCTGGAAGACGCCCGCCAGGCCCGCGCCGATCCAGTGGGCTAGGCCCGTGGAGAACATCAGTTCCCCGAGGCTCATCCCGCCGGCGAACAGCAAAATCGTCCCCCAATCGATGCCCGCGGCATCTCGCCAATCGAGCGTGAAGCTTTCCCGTTTCTTATCCGCCGGCAGGATGAACAGCGCGGAAGCGGCCAGTAGGCCCACGATGCTTTCGGGCACTCGGGCATTGAGCCAGAGGAAGGCCGGGCTGGCCGAGCCCTTTTCGGCGCAAACGGCGATGACCCCGGGAAGCATCCAGAGCGCGACGGCTCCGATGAAGACCCCGATGATATTCTTTTGCCCGCGGGTCCACGGACCGAGCTTGGATAGCTGGCCCTCCAGCAGGTGCCGGTTGTCGGTGAGCGAAAGGGCGGGAAACGGACAGTGGCGGCTGAAGCGCCAGATCAGGAACAGCGTCAGCACGAAAGCGATCGGCAGCCCGAGCTGCATCCATTCGAAAAAGGTGATCTTGTACCCCAGCAGCCGCTCGACCGCCCCGATTCCGATGAGGTTCGGGGGCGTGCCGACGGGCGTGGCCAACCCGCCCACCGAGGCGGCGAAGGCGGTGATCAGGATCAAACCCGAGGCGTAGGGGGTGGCGCGGAAGTCCCGGGTGCCCTGACGAAGCCCAAGTTCGGCTAGGATCGACAGGGCAATCGGCAGCATCATCGCCGTGGCGGCCGCATTGGAGACCCACATCGAGATCACCGCAGTGATACCCGCGAAAGCCAGGTACAGGCGGCCCGGGCTCGCGGTGAACCAGGGAAGCGTGAGCAGGCCGAAGGCGAAGCGGCGGTTCAGCCCGTGCTTCAGCATCGCTTCTCCCATCAGAAAGCTGCCGATGAACAGGAAGACGACCGGATCGGAGAAGGGGCGAAAGACGTCCCGCGCCGAACCGAGCCCGGCGGCCACGCAGAGGGCCGGGGCGAGCAAAGCGGTTGCCGCTAAGGGAATCGCCTCCGTGATCCACAGCGTCAGCGTCATCCCCACGATGGCCAATAGGCGCCCGGCGGGTTCGGAGAGCCCCGGTACGGGCTGCAGCCAGAGGACCGCCAAGACCGCGGGGGCTAGGTACCAGCCGAGCCTCCTCCGCCTACGTTCGAAACGTTCCTCTGCGGCCGAGAGTCTGCCGGTGAGGTGGGGATCTTCGTGGGGTAGCGACATGAGGGCAGGCGAGGGTTCGGAGCCTCCGCCATTTGATTCGGGAGATCCGGTGGATCGCGAGAAGATCTTGGCTGGCGGCGGAGGACGGCGGCCCGCTCCCCGCCGGGACGGGATCCGGCCGTTCCTCGATCGTCCTCGGCTGGTGCGATATCCCGCCGTCCGTGAGCGGATTGAAGTGGTCCCCGAAAGTTGGACAGGTCGGATCGTTAACCCAGAGTCAGCAACACGATCCCCATGTCCAAGAAACGACGTCAGCAGCCCGCGCTAGGCGCGCGTGCTGGGCCGGCGCACCAGCCGCAACCGCATTGCGCGGCGGATGCGCCAGGAGCGCCTCTGGGCCCGGCAGCGCTCCAAGTTCCGGGTCCCGACGACCGACAGCCGGCACTCCGAGCCGATCGCGCCCAACCGGCTGGCCGCCGTGCAGGCGCAAAGCCGGGACCAGGTCCGGGCGACCGATGCCACGGCCATCCTCACCGGCGAAGGCTGGCTTTATCTCGTGGCCCTGCTCGACCTGCACACGCGGCGAGTAGTGGGCTGGGCGATGGACCGGCACTTGGATGCGGCGGTCGCCGTGCGGGCCTTGCAGATGGCCATCACGCAACGGCGGCCGGCCCCGGGGCTGATCGTCCACTCGGACCGCGGCACGCAGTTTGCCAGTGCCGCGTTCCGCGGCGTGCTGGCCCGCCACGGCCTGTGCGCCTCGATGAGCCGGCAAGGCAACTGCTATGACAACGCCCACGTGGAGTCCTTCTGGAGCAGCTTGAAATACGAGACCGTGTACCGTCATCGCTACCCGACCCGGGCCACTGACCGTGCCGCCCTGTTCGATTATATTGAGAGCTTCGACAACCGGACTCGTCTCCACTCGAGCCTCGGCTACGTCAGCCCTGTTGCGTTCGAACACCAAATGACCCAAACCAAATCACCCGGAACCCGGTCTCCGAGAAATCAGGGCAAGCCCAGCCTGACCCCATCGGGCCGCACCCCTTCTGATGGCCTCACCTTCCGAAGCCGCGAGGCGTTGCGCCAGTGCATTGAGCAATCGTGCAAGCCGGTACGCTTGCTCCAAAACGGTGCCGCAAGGCGACCGATGACGGATGCCGCTGGACCACGCATCGAACATCTCCGAACCTCCCTCACGCCATGTCTTTTCCCCTGCGCTCTCCAAACTCCACTGTCGGCGGCATCGTCGTGTTCGGCCGGATTCTGGACAAAATCCGGCTCTTTTCAAAGGAAGGCAAACTCCCTGAGGGCTATCACCTTGGGTCGATTGAGGGTGCCCGCACTTTCGATGACCGGGTGTGCCGGTTCTTGGGAGTGAGCTTCGATGCCCTCTCGCAGCGCACGCTCGAGGGCGGCAGCGACGAGGAGGTGCTCGAATGGTGTTTTCAACACGGAAACCGTCCGACCGAGGAACAGGTCGAGGTCTGGAACACTTTTATGCGGAAAAGAGGCTGGCGCGACAGCGCCTCAACAGGCCTTGCAAACCAAAAACGCGAGGCTGGCTTGGACCACCGGGGGGACATCCAAGTCTTTTTTGACCTCATGGATGTGGAGGAAGGCCGCGCGCCCTGAGCGCCTAGAAGGCGCCCCGATACAACGGCGGCTCGCGCCTCCCCCCCCTCAGGTGATAAGCTGCCGCGTATGAATCTCCATCTTTCTGGGCAAAAGGTTGCGGTCTTCGGCGGTGCGCGTGGCATTGGCGCCGCGATCGCCCACGCGTTCTCACAAGAAGGCGCCCTCGTCTACGGTTTTGATCGGTCCGGAGATCCCGAAAACGCGTTTCCCGGAACATCGCTGAGCACTGGGGATGTCACCGTGTACGAGGAAGTGCGCACCTTTGGGGAGGGTCTTGGCGATGTAAACCATGTGGTTTTCTGCGTCGGGGTGGGTTCCGGGAAGTTCGGGTTTCCCTTTTGGAATCTCTCGCCGGGGGATTGGGCGCGGGTGCTGGAAGTGAACCTCATCGGCGCGGTAAATGTAGCTCACGCCTTCGCCCCGAGGATGGCCGAACGCAGAACCGGTTCGATGTTGTTCCTTGCCTCGGTGGCCGGACAAATTGGCTCGCCAACCGACCCGCCCTACAGCGCGGCAAAAGCGGGCTTGATCAACTTCGTCCAGTGCGCCGCCAAGGACCTCGCGCCATTCGGGGTACGCGTGAACGCGCTTTCCCCCGGGATGGTTCAAACCGACCTCAACCAGTCCGTTTGGCGCGCGGGGCAGAAACTCCTCAAGCCCGAGGAGCGGCAGTCCTACGAGGAATGGGGCGGCGCAAAAATTGCGAAACTCGCCCCGCTGGGCCGCTGGCAAACCCCGCCTGAATTTGGCGCGATGGCGGTCTACCTTGCGTCTGAACACGCTCGGAACATCACGGGGCAGACGCTCAACATCGACGGCGGCCAGGTCATGCACTCCTGAAACGCCGACAGCAACCCTTCTCACCACCTGTTCTATTCGTACAACTTGAACAAGCCGGAGTGATCGAGTTCCCCGTAGCCTTTCTCGTGCACAAAATGCTCCCACTGGTTCCGGCAATTCTGGAGCGTGGCCGAGTTCAGCCCCACCGATTCGGCGAGTTCACAAATCAGACGGACATCCTTCAACTGCAGTTCCGCCCGACCACCCGGGGTGAAGTTCCGTTCCACCATGCGCTTGCCATGGAGATTTAGGATGCGAGCCGCCGGAATGGGGTCAGGCTAGTGCAGGATGCAGGCGCGGCCAAGCTCTGAGCCTGCCGGGCCGGCGTCTGTTCCCGGGTCCTCCCCGGGGCGATTGGGTGAACGTGCGGGGGGGCGTCAGTTCCCGGCCCTCCTTCAACCGATCCTTGCGATCGAACGGCCGCAACTGCATCGTGCGCCGGTCTGACTCGTTACCCATCGCCTGTGTCCGGCGGGCGCGTCCGCGCCCTTAGTCCGGCCAAATTCATCCAGGAGATCAACCTATGAGCACCCTCAGCCTCAGACTGCCCAACTCAATTCACCGTCACGCCAAGCGTCTCGCCGTGGAGGAAGGCGTTTCCATCAACCAGCTGATCAGTGCGGCGGTCGCGGAGAAGATCTCGGCGCTGGATACCGAGCGCTACCTCGCGGAGCGGGCGGCACGTGGACGTGTGACCAAGTTTCGGCGGGTGCTGGCGAAGGTTCCGAGCGCCCAGCCGGAAGCGGGCGACGAACTCGACCGCCCTTGAGCCGGAACGGCCCCAAGGATGGGTTGGGCCAGACCAGAATGCCGGGGGGAGCGCCCTTGACAGTGTATCTTTTCTGAGGCACCCTTCGGGGATGTCTCCGCACCGCCCGCTTCGGTGCGCATTCTACCGCACCGCTACTGGCAATGAGCCAGTGCGCGAGTGGTTGAAGGCGCTGCCGGAAGGCGAACGCAAGCAGGTCGGCGGGGACATCAAGGCATTGCAGTATGGCTGGCCACTGGGTTTGCCGTTGGTGGATTCCCTCGGGAATGGTCTCTGGGAAGTCCGTTCGCGGCTACCCTCCCGGATCGCACGAACGATCTTTTTCGTGCACGATGGGGTGATCGTCCTGCTGCACGGCTTCATCAAGAAGACCCGTACGACCCCGGCTCACGAACTCGGTTTAGCCAAGAGGAGGAAACTTGAAGTCCAAAATCAACCCACACATCGGAAGTAACTTCGACGATTTCCTGCACGAGGAAGGCATCTACCAGGAGGTCGAGGCGGCGGCGCTCAAAAAGGTCATCGCGGCTGCCCTCACGCGCCAGATGAAGCGCCGCCGCGTCAGCGTCTCCAAGCTCGCGGGCGCACTGGGGACCAGCCGGGCTGCGATCAGCCGCATCCTTGATGAGGAGAATACCTCGATCACCCTGACGACTCTCTCCCGCACAGCTACCGCTCTCGGCTGCAAGGTTAGGTTGGAGATTGTCGCGGCGTAAAACGGGTCGCTTCAGGTGCCGGGAAGGTCGGCTCCCTGGCGGAATCTCGCGAGTACTCGGCAAACTGAACCGCTGCTAGGAAACTGGATCTTCAGGGGGATCGGATCCGGGAGGGGTTTTACGAGGGCGGGACGGCGCGGCGGATCGACGCGGCGATGCGCGAGAACGGCGGCACGATCGCGCTCGCCGATCTGCGCGGCTACCGGGCGATCGAGCGGACGCCGCTGCGCGGCTCGTATCGCGGCCACGAGGTCGTGGTGCTGCCGCCGCCGTGCTCGGGGGGAGTCACGCTCCTGCAGATGCTGGCGATGATCGAGCCGTTCGACGTGCGCGCGCTTGGGCGCGATTCGGCGGCGAAGCACCACCTGTTCGCGGAGGCGATGCGGCGCGCGTTCTGCGATCGCATAGAGTACCTCGGCGATCCGGCGTTCGTGTCGATGCCGCTGGCGCGGATGCTCGAGCGCAAGTACCTCGCGGGGCGGATGGCGGACTTCGATCCGGGGCGCGCCACGCCGAGCGCCATGGTGCGGCCGGGGCTCGGGCCGCGCGAGTCGACCGAGACCACGCACTTCTCGATCGTCGATGCCGCGGGCAACGCGGTGGCGAACACCTACACGCTGCGCAACGGGTTCGGCAGCGGCGTGACCATCCCCGGCACGGGCCTGCTCATGAACAACGTGATGGACGACCTCGCGGCGAAGGTCGGCGAGCCGAACGCGCACGGCCTGATGCAGGGATCGGCCAACGCGATCGCGCCGGGCAAGCGGGCGCTGTCGTCGATGACGCCCGCGCTCGTCTTCCGCGACGGCCGGCTGCTGCTCGTCACCGGCAGTCCCGGCGGTCCGACGATCATCAACACCGTCCTGCAGGTCGTGACCAACGTGGCCGATTTCGGGCTGCCCGTGATGCAGGCGGTCGCGGCGCCGCGGATGCACCACCAATGGCTGCCCGACGAACTGGCGCACGAACGCAACGCGATCTCCGCGGAGACGGCCGCTGCGCTCCGCGCCCGCGGGCACAAGGTCGTCGAGAAAGGCTCACAAGGCGAGGCCGAGACAATCTGGATCGATCCGAAGACGGGCCTTCGCCACGGCGCGGCCGATCCCCGGCTGCCGGACACGAAGGCGATGGGGTATTGAGACGGGAGGAATGGAGTGAGGGAGTGGGGCACGCCTCGTTTGCGCCGGCTTTTGGCGAGCGGGATCAAGGCGCATCAATCACACTCTTCCGTTTTTTTCGGCTCTCCGCACTGGCGCGTGGATTTGGTTGCGGCTCCGCCGCGCTGTGGCTCATGTCCCGGGCTGAATTCACGGGTGAATTCTCCGGTTCAAGCCGCTGCCACGCGGGGGGCGCCTTCAATTCGTGGCGCCGCTGATGTTGGTCTCTGGCTCCAGCTCCGTCGAAACGCCGGCGGCCTGCATGATCTGGCGCAGGGCCTCCGCGGTCTCGGGTGAACTCCGCAGGTTCATCGTGCGATGCACGCCGGTGGCGATGCGCAGGGGAGTCCAGCCGTTCGCGTTCTTGCGGTTCCAGACCTCGATGCGGGCGCCGTTGCCCAGGAGGTACGGGACGATCGGGGCGGCGTACTTGTAGGCGGCGCCGTGGAGGGCGGTCTCGCCGCGGCGATCGACGGCGTTGACGTCGTTGCCGAGTTCGACGGCGAGCCGGACCGCCTCGACGACCTCGGGGATCGTGCCGGGGTCCTCCTCGGGCGAGTGCACGCCGACGCCGGCGGCGGCCAGCAGGGGCGTCGTGCCGTCCTCGTTGGCCGCGCGCGGAT
>VHCY01000109.1 GCA_016871595.1 Verrucomicrobiota bacterium | reverse complement strand
ATTCACCGCCGCGGGCGCGAAGCAGTTCCTGACCCTCGAGATCCAGCAGCACCTCGGCGCCGGCGTGGCCCGGGCGATCGCGATGTCCTCCTCCGAGGGCCTGGTCCGCGGGATGACCGTCGTCGACACCGGCGCCCCCATCTCCGTGCCGGTCGGCCCGGGCGTGCTGGGCCGCATCTTCGACGTGACCGGCGCGCCGGTGGACGGCAAGGGCCCGGTGAAGGCGGACAAGAAGTACCCGATCCACCGCGCGGCCCCGAGCCTGGTCGATCAGGACACCAAGGCGCAGATCCTCGAGACGGGCATCAAGGTCATCGACCTGATCGCCCCGTTCACCAAGGGCGGCAAGGTCGGCGCCTTCGGTGGCGCGGGCGTGGGCAAGACCGTGGTGATTATGGAGCTCATCAACAACATCGCCAAGGCCCACGGCGGTTACTCGGTGTTCGCCGGGGTGGGGGAGCGCTCCCGCGAGGGCAATGACCTTTACCACGAGATGTCCGAGGCGGGCGTCATCGACCAGAAGGACCTCTCCAAGTCGAAGGTTGCGCTCGTGTACGGCCAGATGAACGAGCCGCCGGGCGCCCGCATGCGCGTCGCGCTCTCGGCCCTCGCGATGACCGAGTATTTTCGCGACGAGAAGAACCAGGACGTGCTGCTCTTCGTGGACAACATCTTCCGGTTCTCGCAGGCCGGCTCCGAGGTGTCCGCGCTGCTCGGCCGCTCGCCCTCCGCCGTCGGTTACCAGCCCACCCTCGCTAACGAGATGGGCAACCTGCAGGAGCGCATCACCTCCACCAAGAAGGGGTCGATCACCTCCTTCCAGGCCGTGTACGTCCCCGCTGACGACCTCACCGACCCGGCGCCGGCGAACACCTTCGCCCACTTGGACTCGACCATCGTGCTGGAGCGTTCCATCGCCGAGCTGGGCATCTACCCGGCCGTTGACCCGCTCGCCTCGACCTCGAAGGCCCTCGCGCCCGACATCGTCGGCGACGAGCACTACTTCGTGGCCCGTGAGGTCCAGCGCGTCCTCCAGCGCTATAAGGATCTGCAGGACATCATCGCCATCCTCGGCCTCGACGAGCTGTCGCCGGAGGACAAGCAGACGGTGTACCGTGCCCGCAAGATCCAGCGCTTCCTCTCGCAGCCGTTCACGGTCGCCGAGGTGTTCACCGGCAGCCCGGGCAAGTATGTGCCCGTCAAGGACACCGTCCGCGGCTTCAAGATGATCCTCGACGGCAAGCTCGATGACGTGGCCGAGGGTGACTTCTACATGAAGGGCAACATCGACGAGGTGTTGGCCGCGGCCAAGAAGGCCTGATCCCGTCATGCCGCTCACCCTCGAGATCGTCACCCCGGAGGCCCGGGTCTACTCGGACACGATCGACACCGTGGTCATTCCCACGGTCGAGGGCGAGGTGGGCATCTTGCCGGGCCACATCCCGCTGCTCACCCAGGTCGAGCACGGCGAGCTTCGGGTCACCAAGGGGACGACGACGTCTTTTCTCGCGGTGAGCGGGGGATTTGCCGAGGTCGGGGGCGATGTGGTCCGCGTCCTCGCGGAGAACGCCATCACCGAGGAGAAGATCGACGAGCACGCCGTTGAGGCCGCGTTGCGCCGGGCCCAGGCGGAGATCGATTCGGCCAAGCATATCGACCCGCAGCAATACGAGCACCTGCAGGAGCTCGTGCGTTACTCGGGCGTCCAGTTGGCCCTCAAGCGCCGCCGCCGCTGAGGCTGCGGCCGGGAGGAAGGCCGGGCGGGAAACCCCCCACCGTATTTCCACCCGGCAAATCCGACTCGCCAAGGCAGCGGAGCAGGAGTTTCCTTCTGATACCGGGTCTCACGGCCGTATGTCTGCTTCCCCCTTTCCGCTGACCTCGCTCTGCCAGCTGCCCGCTGGGGAGACGGGTCGTATTCTGCGGCTGACGGGGGACGAGGGGTTCTGCCAGCGAATCCGCGAGATGGGCTGCGGGGAGGCGGCGTTGGTGACCAAGCTTTCCGGCACGACGATGAGCCTGTGCCGCGTGCGGGGGATGCGCCTCGCCCTGAACCACCGCGCGGCGATGAGCATTTTGGTGGAGCACCTGCCGTTGGCGCCGCGCTGAGGCGCCTTTCGCCTGATGGCCGCCGCACCCCGACCCGGGTCCGAGGGAGCCGACCCTGCGGCGCCGTTGCCCGCCCACATCGTGGGCCCGCCGGGACGCCGCCGGCCACCGGCCGAGCGGATGCCGGTGTACGCGTTGGTCGGCAACCCCAACTGCGGCAAGACGACCCTGTTCAATGCCCTGACCGGCCTGCGCCAGAAGGTGGGCAACTATCCGGGCGTGACCGTGGAGAAGAAGGTCGGCGAGACCTATTCCCAGCACGGGCACGCGATGAAGGTGATCGACCTGCCGGGCGCCTATTCGCTGGCGGCGCGGTCGCCGGATGAGGCGGTGACGCGGGATGTGTTGCTGGGCCGGCGGGCGGACACCCCGCAGCCGGACCGGCTCATCTGCGTCGTCGATGCCTGCAACCTAGAGCGCTGCCTGTATTTCGTGCACCAGATTCTGGATCTGGGGCGGCCGGTGATCGTGGTCCTGAATATGATGGACCTGACCGCGCGGGCGGGGCTGGAGGTGCGGCCGGCCGAATTGGAGGAGGCCTTGGGCGTGCCGGTGATCCCCTGTGCGGCGGTGCAGGGGCGGGGCCTGGTGGAGTTGCGGTTGGCGATGAGCCGCCACGAGCTGCCGTTGGCGCGCCATTCGTGGACCGTGCCGGCGCCGATCGCCCCGGCGGTGGCGGAACTGCAGGCCTCCCTGGTGGCGGCGGATGGGCGCCCGCCGCTGATCGCGCGGGCGGAGGCCCTGTTGCTGCTGACGGACCAGGATTCCGTGCGCGTGGCGGGCTCGACCCCTTTGAGCGCGGCCACGGGGGCGGTGCTGGAGAATTGGCGCCGGCGTTGGACCGGGCAGGGCACCGATTGGTCGGGGACCCTGATCAAGGCGCGTTACGAGGTCATCCACGGCCTGTGTCGCGAGGTGATCCGGCGGACGGGGGAGCGCGGGCCGTCGCTGGCGGACCGGGCGGACGCCCTTTTGGTCAACTCAGGTTGGGGCTGGCTGGCCTTCGCGGCGGTGATGGCGGTAATGTTCTATGCCATCTTCGCCTTGGCGGAGTATCCGATGAACCTGATCGATGGGTTGATGGCGGACCTCGCGGACCGGGTGAAGGACGCGATGGCGCCGGGCGATCTGCGGGATCTGGTGACCTCCGGCATCATCGGCGGGGTGGGGGGTGTGGTCATCTTCCTGCCGCAGATCCTGATCCTGTTCCTGTTTGTGGGGCTGTTGGAGAGCACGGGCTATATGGCGCGGGCGGCGGCGCTGATGGACCGGCCGATGAGCCGGGTGGGACTGCACGGCAAGTCCTTCATCCCGCTGCTGGGTTCGTACGCGTGCGCGATCCCGGGCATTATGGCGACGCGGACCATGGAGAACGCCAAGGACCGCCTGGTGACCATTCTGGTGGCCCCGCTGATGAGCTGCTCGGCGCGGCTGCCCGTTTATCTCCTGATGATCGCGACCCTGTTGCCGGGGGACGCGGTGCCGGCGGCGACCAAGGCGGGCCTGATGTTTGCGATGTACGCGCTGGGCACGGCGGGGGCGTTCGGCTTCGCGTGGCTGTTCAAGCGGACCCTCCTGCGCGGGGAGCCGCCGTTGATGATTCTGGAGCTCCCGGCGTACCAGCGGCCCCATTTCGGCGAGATCCTGCGGCAGATGCTGGAGCGCGGGTGGCTGTTCCTGAAGAACGCGGGCACCATCATCCTCGCGATCTCGATCGTCCTTTGGTTCCTGAGCACTTACCCGAAGCATCCGGATCCCGCGGCGTCACCCGAGGTCCAGATCGCGCACAGCTTCGCGGGTCAGGCGGGGCGGGCCCTCGAGCCGCTGATCCAGCCCCTGGGCTTCGATTGGCGGATCGGCATCGGCCTGGTGACCTCCTTCGCGGCCCGTGAGGTGTTCGTGAGCTCGATGGGGGTCATCTTCGGCGTGGAAGGGGCCGAGGACGACACGGCGCCGCTGCGGGATGCCCTGCGGGCCGCGCAATGGCCGGATGGCGCGCCGCTGTTCACCCCGCTCGTCTGCCTCGCGCTGATGGTGTACTATGTTTTCGCGATGCAGTGTATGAGCACCGTGGCCGTGGTGAAGCGGGAGACCAACTCGTGGCGCTGGCCGCTGTTCCAGCTCGCCTACCTGACGGGCACCGCGTGGGTCGTGACCTTCCTCGTGTACCAGGGCGGGCGGCTGCTGGGCTTTTGAACCGGTGAACGCGGACCTCCAGTCCAAGCTGGCCGTCGCCATCGTGGCGGGCGCCGTGGCGGGACTCCTCGTGGCGTGGCTGCGCCGGCGGCGCCGCGCGGGGTGCGGCGGCGATTGCGGCTGCGCGACCAAGCCGGCCAAGTTGGGCGGCGGGCGCGGGCGGCGCTGAACGGCCGCTTGCGGGCGCGCGGGGACTGCTGCCGCCATTGCCTTTGCCCGGGCGGCCGCGCAACCTCCGCGCCCGATGCACCCCTCCATCCCCGCCCCCGAGTCCCGCCGTCACTTCGTCTCCCGCCTGGCCGCCGTCGGCGCCGTGCTGCCCCTGGCCCCGCTAGCCGCGGCCGAGGGCCGGAAGAAGGAGCCCGCCGCGCCGCTGCCGGCGTGGAAGGGCGGGAAGACCCAGCTGCACGTGTTCTCGAAGCCGTTGCACTGGATGTCGTGGGCGGACACCGCGGCGATGGTGAAGGCCGCGGGCGGTGACGGCGTGGACTTCACGGTGCGGAACGCGCAGGGCCACGTGTTGCCGGAGAAGGTGACCGAGGACCTGCCCCGTGCGGTCGAGGCGTGCCAGGCGGCCGGGGTGAAGGTCGAGATGATCACGACCGAGATCCAGGGCCTGCAGACCCCGCACGCGGAGAAGCTGCTGCGCACGGCCGCCAAGGTGGGCGTGAAGTACTATCGCCTGGGCTTCTTCCATTATGACTTCAGCAAGGGCGTGAAGGGGAGCCTCGACGCGCTCCGGCCGCAGCTGCGCGAGCTCGCGGCCCTGAACCAGAGCCTGGGCCTGCACGGGGCGATCCAGAACCACGCCGGCCCGCGGGTCGGCGGCCCGATGTGGGATCTCTATGAGCTGCTGAAGGACACCGATCCGCGCTGGCTGGGCGTGCAGTTCGACATCCGCCACGCGGTGGCTGAGGCGGGCCAGTCGTGGCCGATCACCCTGCGGTTGCTCGCGCCGTGGATCCGCTGCACCGACATCAAGGATTTCCGTTGGGAGCAGGGGCCGGGCAAGGCCGCGATCGACAACGTGCCGCTCGGGCAGGGGATCGTGCCGTACGCGGCGTACCTGCGGCTGGTGCGGGAGTTGCAGCTGGCGGGCCCGATGTCGCTGCACCTGGAGTATCCGCCGTTTGAGCGCGCCCCGTTGTCGGAGGCGGACAAGCGGAAGCATTTCCCGGCGCTGATGCGCCAGGATCTCGATACCCTGAAGGGCTGGATGGCGCAGGCGGGGGTCAGCTGATGAGCGTGTCCGGACCGATCACCATCGCCCGCGTGGGCGCCAACTTTGAGCGGGAGCCGCTGGTGCGGCCCTTCGGTTTCAAGGGGGGCTACCAATCGGAGATCTGGCAGAGCGCGACCCTCCTGGAGGGCGCGTCGGGCCGGCGCGGCATCGGCCTGTGCACCCAGGGCGTGCTGTGGAGTGACGCGCGGGTGTTCGCGGCGCATTCCGAGAGCGGCGGCAACGCCCTGATGTACGCGGTGACCGAGTGGGCGGTGCAGCGCCTGAAGGGCGTGCGCTTCACCGATCCGATGGCGCTGCTGGAGGAGCTGCGGCACGAGGTGCACGCGCACGCGCGGGGGCTCACCGGCCAGCGGGACCTGCGGGAGACCTTCACCCTGAACGCCCTCGTGGGCGTGGACCTGGCGGTGTGGCTGCTGTACGCGGCGGAGCGGGGCATCACCTCATTCGATGACCTCATCCCCGCGGCGTACCGTCCGGCGCTGGCGGCGCGCCACCGCCGCGTGGCGAGCATCCCGCTGATGGCGTACGCGGTGCCCATCGACGAGATCCGTGGCGCGGTGGACCAGGGTTATTTCTTCCTCAAGGTGAAGCTCGGCCAGCCCGGCACCCAGGAGGAGATGCTCGCGAAGGATATGGCGCGGATCTCCGCGATCCACGCGGCCATCGGTGGCGCGCGCACGCCGCACACGGCCGACGGGCGCCTGCCGTATTACTTCGACGCGAACGGGCGCTACGAAAGCAAGGAGACCCTGCTGCGGCTGCTGGACCACGCGCGCGCGATCGGGGCCTTTGACCAGATCGCGCTGGTCGAGGAACCGTTCCCCGAAGAGCTCGAGGTCGACGTGGCCGATGTGCCGGTGCGACTGGCGGCCGACGAGAGCGCGCACACCGACGCCGACGCGCTGCGGCGGATCCAGATGGGTTACCGGGCCATCGCCCTGAAACCGATCGCCAAGACCCTCTCGATGTCCCTGCGCATCGCGCAGCTGGCCCACGAGCGGGGAGTGCCGTGCTTCTGCGCGGACCTCACCGTGAGCCCGCGCCTCGTCGAGTGGAACAAGAACGTGGCCGCGCGCCTCGCGCCCTTCCCGGGCCTCGGCGGGCTTGGCCTGCTCGAGACCAACGGCCACCAGAATTACCGGAACTGGGAGGCGATGCGCGCGCACCATCCGGCGCCCGAAGCCTCCTGGGCGCGGACCCGTGGCGGGGTTTTCGAGCTGGAGGATTCGTACTATGCGGCGAGCGGCGGGGTCTTTGCGCCGGATGCCCATCACGCGGCGTTGTTCCCGCCCGCCTGAGCCGGGCCGAAAAATGATCCGCCTCGTCGCCGCCGAACTGCACCGGCTGGAGCTCCGCGCGCGGATGCCGTTCCGCTACGGCATCGCGACGATGACGGACGTCCCGCAGGTGATCGCGCGCCTCACCTTCGAGCTGCCGGGCGGACGCGCGGGGGGCCTCGCGGCGGACCTTTTGCCGCCGAAGTGGTTCACCAAGGATCCCCGGCAGCCGCTGGACGAGGAGATCGCGGCGATGCTGGGCGTGATCCGCGGGGCGATCCGCCGCGCGGCGGAGGTGCGGGCCGCGACGCCGTTCGCCTTCTGGCGTGAGGTGCACACCGCGCAGGCGGCGTGGGCGGAGGCGGCCGGTTGCCCGCCGCTGCTGGCCCATTTCGGAACCTCATTCGTCGAGCGGGCGCTCCTGCACGCGGTGTGCCGCGCGAACGGAACGAACCTCTCGGCGGCGCTGCGCGGGGACCTCCTCGGCCTCGATCTGGCGGCGCTGGACCCCGAGCTCGCGGGAATGCGGCCGGCGGACTTCCTGCCCGCGCGACCGCCGGAACGGATCCATTCGCGGCACACCGTGGGTCTGGCGGACCCGATCACCGCGGCGGAGGTGCCGGCGGGCGAGCGGTTGGCGGACGGGTTGCCGCAGACCCTCGAGGAGGTCGTGGCGTTCTACGGCCAGCGCCACTTCAAGCTGAAGGTGAACGGGGACGCGGCCCGCGACCGCGACCGCCTCGCGCGGATGGCGCGGGTGTTGGGGGCCGTGCCGGGCGGCGCGGCGTTCTCCCTCGATGGCAACGAGAGTTTCCGCGAGGTCGCGGCGTTCCGGGATTATTTCCACGAGCTGCGGGCCGATCCCGCCCTCGCCCCGCTCTGGCCGCAGCTGCTCTACGTGGAGCAGCCGTGGCATCGCGACGTCGCGTTGAGCCCGGCGCTGGGGGCCCTGGCGCGCGACTGGCCGGAGCGGCCGCCCATCATCATCGACGAGAGCGATGCCGGTTTGGACGACCTGCGGGTGGCGCTGCGGCTGGGTTACGCGGGCACCAGCCACAAGAACTGCAAGGGCGTCCTCAAGAGCGTGGTGCACGCGGGCCGGCTGGCGCGGCGGCGCGCGGCCGGGCTGCCGGCGGTGCACAGCGGCGAGGATCTCGGGAGCGTCGGACCGATCTCCCCGCTGCAGGATCTGGCGGCGCAGGCGGCGCTCGGCGTGACGAGTGTCGAGCGCAATGGGCACCATTACTTCGCGGGCTTGCGGCAGTTCCCGGGGGCGCTGCAGGAGCACGCGCGCCGGCACCATCCGGACCTGTATGTGCCGATGGCGGATGGCGTCCCGCGGCTGGACCTGCGGGCGGGCGAGCTCCGCATCGGTTCGCTTAACGCGGCGCCGTTCGGGGTGCCGGGCGAGCCCGACCTCACGGCGATCCCGGCCGAGACAGTGGTCTGAGCCGGCCGTGAGCGGGCGAAAAAAAGGCGCGCCCTGAGGGGCGCGCCGGGAGCGGGGACACGGGCCCCGCGGGATGGGCTCAGCTCAGAACGCCTTGCTCAGCTGAAGGTAGCTCCAGCGGGGCAGGAAGTTGCTGGCGCGTTCGGCGTAGCCGGTGGAGAACGACGTCGCCGGGGGGAGCCGGTCGAAGACGTTGTTCACCCCGATCGTGCCGCGGAGGCCCCAGGGCAGCTCGTGGCTGAACTGGACGTCGGTCGTCACCTGCTGCTTCACGAAGAGCGGGCTGGGGGAGGTGTCCTGGAAGCCGCCGATGTAGTTCACGTTCACGGCGGCGGAGGCGTGGCGGCCGGTCCAGAGCAGCGAGGCGTCGCCGCGCCAGCGCGGGATCTCGTAGAGGCCGACCGTCTCGACCTGCGGCAGGTCGGGGCGGGTGCGGAGCGTCTGCGAGTTGATGAGGCTGGCGACGCTGCGGGCGGTGAAGCGGCCGAGGCGGTTGGGGGCGAAGCGGTACTCGGCGGCGAAGTCGACGCCCCGGGCCCGCGTGCGGCCGTAGTTGCCCAGCACGGTCCGGATCTCACGCAGTTCCCCCGGGAGGCCGCTGGCGGTGTCGGCGGCGGTGGGCGTGGCGCGGATCACGGCGCCCGGGAAGAGGGCCGCGTTGGCCAAAATGATCGCGGGCGTCGCCGGCTGGCCGATGCGGTTGGTGACCTCGACCGTGTAGACGTCCACGCTGAGGGAGAGGCCCTTGAGGAAGCGCGGGGCCAGCTGGAAGCCGACGTTGGTCGACTCGGATTTCTCAGGGGCGAGCAGCGGGTTGCCGCCGGAGCGGATCAGGCGCTGGCCGGTGCCGCTGTCGTTGGCGTTGGCGCCGGGGCGGCCGAAGCGCAGGGGATCCGGGATGTTGAAGCTCACCGCGACCGACTGAGGGAGGTGGAGCTCGGCCAGCGCTGGGGCGCGGAAGCCCTGGCCCCAGGAGGCGCGGAAGGTGACCTGCTCGGCCACCGGTTGCCACCGCAGCCCGAGCCGCGGGACCGTGGTATTGCCCACGCCATCATCCGAGAAGCGCTCCACTCGCC
>VHCY01000108.1 GCA_016871595.1 Verrucomicrobiota bacterium | reverse complement strand
GGGTCCTCAACTCCGCCGCCGCCAACCGCCTCCTCCGCCGCACCTACCGGTCCGGCTGGGAACTCGATCTCAAGGTCTGACGCCCCCCCGATGCGCCTCCCCGCCCTGCTCACCCTCCTCGCCCTCGCGCTGCCGCTGTCCGCCGCCGCGCCCAAGAAGGCCGGCCCCGCTGGGCCGCTGCTCAAGATCCGCGTGCAGCAGCTCCACGTGGACAACAACGAGGGCTGCGCCATCGCGGACTTCAACCGCGACGGCCGCCCCGACATCAGCGCCGGCGAGTACTGGTACGAGGGCCCCGCGTTCACCGCCAAGCGCAAACTCCGCCAGCTCGAACCCTTCGGGAAGGACTACGTCACCAACTGCGGCGAGCACGCGCACGACGTGAACGGCGACGGCTACCCGGACATCGTCACGGGCGCCTTTATGGACTCGAAGGTGTACTGGTACGAGAACCCCGGTCCGGCCGGGCTCACCGGCACCGCGCCGTGGCGCCAGCACGTGCTGGTCGAGACCAAGCTGATGCAGAACGAGTGGACCGCCCTGCGCGACCTCGACGGCGACGGCGTGCCCGAGTACGTGGTCAACTCCTACGGCCACGCCAACGCGCTGATGGCGTACCGCTTCGCGAAGGGCCCGGCGGGCGAGCCCATCCTCGCCCCCTGGGTGATCCAGCCCGGCGCGCCGTTCGTGAACGGCCACGGCATCGGCTTCGGCGACATCAACGGCGACGGCCGCGAGGATATCCTTTACGGCAACGGCTGGTACGAGCGCCCCGCCGGCAACATCGCCGCCGGCCCGTGGCGCCGCCACGCCGACTGGACCTGGCCGCACGCCAGCACCCCGATGATCGTGGTCGACCTCACCGGCGACGGCCGCGCGGACATCATCCGCGGCCACGGCCACAACTACGGCCTCTACTGGGAGGAGCAGCGCGACCCGAACCAGGACGGGAGCACCAACTGGCGCCACTTCGTCATCGACGACAAGATCTCGCAGAACCACTGCCTCGTCTGGGAGGACCTCGACCGCGACGGCCAGCCCGACCTCATCACCGGGCGCCGCGTGCGCGCCCACAGCGGCAACGACCCGGGCGACAACGAGCCCGGCTGCGTGGCCCTCTACAAGTGGAACGCCGCCGAGCGCCGCTTCTCGAAGCATATGCTGGCCGACGGCGGGCCCGGCACCGGCCTCCAGATCCGCGTGGCCGACCTCGACGGCAACGGCTGGAAGGACATCGTGGTGGCCGGCAAGAGCGGCACCCACATCCTCTGGAACGACGGCCGCTGAACCGCCCCTCCGGTCCATTTCAACCCCTGAACCCCCAATGAGCCACCCCGCCCTCGAAGCCCTGAAGGCCCGGCTCGCGGGTTTGCCTTTCCTGAGCAATGAGACCGGAACCCGCCTTCGCGGCCCGGGATGAACGATGACGCGTCGGCCGGCGGCGCCGGCGGCGTGATCTCCGCCCCCGCGGACGACGAGCGCTGGCTCGCGGACCGCCTCACCCCGCTCCGGGAGGATCCCGCCGCGGCGCCCCGGCGGACCCCGCCGCCCTTCGCGCACCTCGCCGCGCCACTCGTCACCGCGGCGTGGCGGGAACTGGTCGCCGGCCTGACCGCGGAAAGTGTCGCCCAACTCGGGCCGGCGGCGCGGGATGACCTGCGGGCCCACGCCCTCTCGCGCCTCTGCGCGGCGCCGGATCCGGTCGACGACCTGTTGCTCAAAGCCGGAGCCGGTCCGCGTCGGGGCTTGCGCCGCCGTTCCGCCTCGCGCGTCATCTCGCGCCACCCCCTTTTCCCCCCGATGCGCCTCCGCCTCCCGCTGTTGTCCCTGTTCCTGCTGCCGCTCGCCGCCGCCGCGGCCAGCCCCAAGCCCTTCGCCCTGCGTGAGGGCGACCGCGTCGCCTTCCTCGGCGATGGCCTGATCGAGGGCGAGCAGCACCACGGGTGGATCGAGCTGATGCTCACGACGCGGGCGGCCGACCGGAACCTCACCTTCCGCAACCTCGGGTGGAACGGCGACACGCCGGCGGGCGACTCCCGTTTCGGCCTGAGCCTCCTGCAGGCCGGCCACGAGCCGGCGGACGAGGGTTGGCGCCAGCTCCTGCGCCAGCTCGAGGAAACGCGCCCCACCGTGCTGGTCGTCGGTTACGGGATGGCCAGCTCCTTCGACGGCGAGGCCGGCCTCGCCCGCTTCCGGGCGGACTATTCCCGCCTGCTCGACGAGGCCGCGCGGGTCGCGCCGGGCGTGCGCCTCGTCCTGCTCTCGCCGCTCCCGCACGAGGCGCTGGGCGCGCCGTGGCCCGACGCGGCCCCGCGCAACGCCGCGCTCGCCCGGTACGCCGCGGTCGTCGCGGAGCTGGCGCAGGCGCGCGGCGCGCGGCACGTGCCGCTGTTCGAGCTCCTCTCGGCTAGGCGCCCGGCCCCGCGGCTCACCGCCAACGGCATCCACCCGACCGGCGAAGGCTACCGCGAACTGGCGGTCGTCCTCGAGGAGGCGCTGCTCGGTGGCGCCGGGGAATGGCGCGCCAGCCCGCGCCGCGAGGTCCTGCGGCAGGCGATTTTGCGCAAGAACGAGTGGTTCTTCCACCGTTCGCGGCCGGCGAATATGGCGTACATTTTCGGCTTCCGGAAGCGGGAACAGGGCCGCAACGCCGCGGAGGTGCTCCAGTTCGACGAGTTCATCGCCGCCGAGGAGCAGCGCATCGCCCGCCTGCGCGCGCTGCAGCCGGCGGACGTCCCCGAGATCCCGCGCCGCATCGGCAACGCCGCGGCCGTGTTCACCCCGCAGGCCCGGCCCGAGTTCGAGGTCGGCGAGGGCCTCGAGGTCACCCTCTGGGCCGAGAACCCGCTCCTCCACAAGCCGATCCAGATGAACTTCGACGCCCGCGGCCGCCTCTGGGTCGCCAGCTCCGAGCTCTACCCGCAGATCGAGCCCGGCCAGGCCGCCACCGACCGCATCCTCATCCTCGAGGACGCCACCGGCGCCGGCCGTGCCACCAAGGCCACCGTCTTCGCCGAGGGCCTCCTCATCCCCACCGGCCTCGAGGTCGGCGACGGCGGCGTCTACGTGGCCCAGAGCACCGAGCTGCTCCATTTCCGCGACACCAACGGTGACGACCGCGCGGACGAGCGCCGCGTGGTGCTCAGCGGCTTCGGCACCGAGGACACCCACCACAACCTCCACACCCTGCGCTGGGGCGTCGACGGGCGCCTCAACCTCGCGCAGTCCGTCTACACCCGCACCACCGCCGAGACGCCGCACGGCGTCGTTCGGCTGCGGGCTGGCGGCATCTTCGCCCTCGACCCGCGCAACCTGCACACCGAGGTCCGCTACCGCGGCTGGGTCAACACCTGGGGCCACCAGATCGACGACTTCGGCCAGTCCTTCGCCACCGACGGCGCGGGCAACTCCGGCATCAGCTGGGCCGTCCCCGGCGCCACCTACCGCACCCTCGCCCCCGCGCGCCGCGTGCTCGCCAGCATCACCCCCGGCACGACGCCCAAGTACTGCGGGCTCGAGATCATCCGCAGCCGCCACTTCCCGGACGACTGGCAGGGCGACTTCGTCACCGCCGACTTCCGCGCCCACCGCCTCGTCCGCTACCGCGCCGAGGAGCTCGGCAGCGGCTACGTCACCCGCGAGCTGCCCGACCTGCTGCGCACGACCGCGGCCTCGTTCCGCCCGATCGACCTGCGGCTGGGGCCGGACGGCGCGCTGTACGTCGCGGACTGGAGCAACCCGATCATCCAACACGGCGAGGTGGATTTCCGCGACCCGCGCCGCGACAAGGCGCACGGCCGCATCTGGCGCATCGCCCACAAGGGTCGTCCGGCCCTGCCCCGCGTCGACCTGACGCGGCTGCCCAACCCGGAGCTCTTCGACCGCCTCGCCGGCCCCGACGGTTACACCCAGGAACAGGCCCGGCGCGTGCTGCTCGGCCGCGGCGCCGCCATCGCCGCCGACCTCGCCGCGTGGAGCGCCGCCCCGCGCGCGGAGCCGGCCCGCCTGCAGGCCCGCTGGCTGCGCCAGGCGCTCGACCTGCCCGCGCATCCGGATGATACCGGCCTGCTCAACGCACAGGACCCGCGCATCCGCGCGGCCGCAGTCCGCGCCCTGCCCGTCGCCGGCGCCTTGCCCGCCCTCACCCGGCTCGCCGCCGACCCGCACCCCCGCGTGCGCCTCGAAGCCGTGCGGGCCCTCGGCCGCCAGGGCACCCTCGCCGCCGCCAACGTCGCCCTCGGCGTGCTCGGGCGCCCGATGGACCAGTACCTCGACCACGCGCTCTGGCTGACCCTCAACGAGCTCGCCACGCCGTGGCTGGCGGGGGTCGCCGACGGCACCTGGAACCCGGCGGGCCGCGAGGCCGCCCTCGAGTTCGGGCTGCGCGCCGTCGAGCCGGACCGCGCCGGGGAGGTGCTCGCGGGCCTGCTGGCGCGCCAAGGCCTGCCGCGCGACGGCCGTGGCCCGTGGATCGAGCTAATTGGTGCCGCCGGCGGCCCCGCCGAGCTGACGCGCCTCTTCGGGGAGACCCTCGCCGGCGCCTTCCCTGAACCGGTCGCGGCCCGCGCCCTCGAGGCGCTGGCCCAGGCGGCCCGCGTCCGCGACGCCCGGCCGACCGGGGATCTCGCCGCGCTCGGCGCGCTGCTCGAGTCGCCCGTGCCCGCCCTCCGCCGGGCCGCCGTGCCGCTCGCCGGAGCCTGGAAACTGCAGGCGCTCGCGGCGCCCCTCGCCGATTCCGCGGCCCGGCCCGGGGCCGCCCCCGCCGATCGCGCCGCCGCCTTCGCCGCGCTGCGCGACCTCGGCGGTCCCGCGGTCCCGGAGCTGCGCCGGCTTGCCAACGCCGAGGGCGCGGACGCGGGATTGCGCCGCGAGGCGGTCGTCGCCCTCGCGGGGGTGAACCTCAACGCCGCGCTCACCGTCCTGCCGGCGGTCTTCCGCCTGCCCGCCGACGAGGCCGCCGCGGAGACGCTGTGGCGCGGCCTGCTGGGCGTGCGCGGGGCGAGCGCGCGCCTCGCCGCGGAGTTGCCCAAGGATCCGCCGCCCGCCGCGATCGCCCGGGCCGGCCTGCGCCCCGCCCGCGAGGGCAACCAGCACCAGGCCCTCGTGCCGGTGCTGATGCAGGCCGCCGGCCTGACCCTCGGTGAGGCCGCCGCCACCCCGGAGGCCCTGCGCGCCCTCGCCGCGGAGGCCCTCGCCCGCGGGGACGCCGCGCGCGGTGAACGCCTCTACCGCCGCACGGAGCTCGCGTGCGTCGCCTGCCACGCCATCGGCGGCGCCGGCGGCCGCCTCGGCCCCGATCTCACCAGCATCGGCGCGAGCGCGCCCGCCGATTACGTCGTCGAGTCGCTGCTCAACCCCGCGGCCAAGATCAAGGAGGGCTACCACGCGATGCTGCTCGCGACCGCCGACGGCCAGGAGCACAGCGGGATGGTGGTCCGCGAGGCCGGCGGGGAGGTCGTCCTCCGCACCGCCGCCAACCAGCTCGTCACCCTGCCCGCGCGCACCATCACCCGCCGCACCAGCATCGGCTCGCTGATGCCCGCGGGGCTGATCGACGGCCTCCTGCCCGAGGAGCGGCTCGACCTGTTCCGGTTCCTGATCCAGCTCGGCAAGCCCGGCGACTACGACGCGGCGCGCGGGGGCGTGGCCCGCTTCTGGCGGATCTACAACATCGTCAGCGCCAACCAGCACCTCGGCGCCGAGCGGGTGGTCCAGGGCGACTTCGGGCTCGAGCACTGGGTGACCGCCTACGCGCTCGTGAGCGGGCGGCTGCCGGCCGACGCGTTCGCCGGGGCCTTCAACTTCCGCCAGAACAGCCGGGGCCTGTACGCGGCCACGCAGTTCGAGACGACGCGCGCCGGCCCGGTGACGTTCACCCTCGAGGGCGCCGCGACCGCCGCGTGGGTCAACGGCCGCGCGGTCCGCCCCGGCGCGACCTTCACCGCCGAGGCCCGCGCCGGGCTCAACACCGTGGTCCTGCAGGTGGACGCCATCGAGCCGCCGGCCGCGCTCCGGCTCGCCGCGCCCGGGGTCGCCTTCCGCGTCGAATGAACGGTCGTATCCCGCTCACGTGAGGCGGGAACTACGTAGCCCGGGACGGTTTTTACTTAACTTCCTTCCCGCCAACGAAATGGGATTGCCCCAAGGGCGACTTGCCGTCATCCAACCGCCATGAAACTGCGCCTCCTCGCCCTCCTGCTGGCCGCGGCCGCGCTCGTCCACGCCGCGGATCCGGCCCCCGCCGCCCCCGGGGCGCCCGCGGCGGAGTTGAGCGCCCGCGACGCGATCATTCTGGGGGTGATCGAGGGGGTGACCGAGTTCCTGCCCATTTCGTCAACCGGCCATCTGATCATCGGGACGCGCCTCCTAGGGCTCGATGACACCAAGCCGCTGACCGGACCGGACGGCCAGCCGCGCTGGCACCGGAAGCCGAAGGAGGGCAAGCCGGGCGAGCCGCTCACGGTGAAGAACGCGGCGGACACGTTCATCGTGGTGATTCAATTCGGGGCGATCGCGGCGGTGGCGTTGCTGTACTGGGGCCCCCTGATGTCGATGGCGCGCGGCCTCCTCGGGCGGGATCCGGCCGGCCGGCGCCTCCTGATCAATGTGCTCATCGCCTTTGTCCCGGCCGCGGGGATCGGCTTCCTCGCCAGCAAATGGATTGAGGAGAACCTCTTCTCGGTCGGCGCGGTGATCATCGCCCTCGTCGCCGGCGCGCTGCTGATGTTCGTGGCCGAGGCCTGGCACCGCCGCCGCGTCGCGTCGGGCACGTGGGTCGGGCGGGACGAACTGACGCCGCGGGGCGCCGCCACCGTGGGCCTGCTGCAGTGCCTCGCGATGTGGCCGGGAACGAGCCGGTCGATGATGACCATCGTGGGCGGCTACTTCGCGGGCCTGGATCCGCGGCGTGCGGCCGAGTTCAGCTTCATTCTCGGCTTCGTCACGCTCACCGCTGCCTCGATCTACAAGAGTCTCCGCGGCGGCGCGGTGATGATCGAGGTCTTTGGCTGGCCCAAGGTGATGCTCGGCGGCGTGGTCGCGGCGGTCACCGCGGCGATTTGCGTGCGCTTCCTCGTGAACTGGCTGACCCGCCACGGGCTCGCCGTGTTCGCCTGGTACCGGATCGCCCTCGCGGCGGTCCTGGCCTTCTACTTCTACCGCTGACCGGGGCGGGCGGTAACTCCCGCCGGGCGGCCCGCGTCTTGCCCGGACCGCCCCGCTATGCGCGCCTCGCCGCCGCCCCCTTACCTCGCCTGCCACGCGTTCGCCGCCGTCCTCGCCTTCCTGGTCGGGGCGGCGTCCGCCCAGGAGAAGCTGCCCAAGCCCGGCAAACCCGAGCGCGAGGCCAAGGCGGACCGGCGGGAGATGAAGCAGAATGGTGGCGACAAGCCCGGCCGCGACGCGGGGGCGGAGTCCGCCCGGGGGTTGACGCGCCTCCGGGAGGCGATGCGGGTCACGGACGACGCCGAATGGGCGGTGATCGCCGAGCGGATCGCGGCCGTGCAGGCAGCCAGCGGCGCGGCGGGGGCCAAGGACAAGGCCAAGCCGGCGGGGACGGAGCGGACGGCGCAGGAGTCCCTGCGGTCGGCGGTGCGGGACGGGCTGCCGGACGCGGAGTTGCGCCTGCGGCTGGCCCGCGCGCACGAGCTGTACCGGGAGCGGGAGGCGCGGCTGGCGCGGGCGCGGGCGGAGTTGCGCGCCGTGCTCACCGTGCGTCAGGAAGCCGTGGCCGTCCTCGCCGGCCTGCTGGACCCCGCGCCTTAGCCGGAAAAGTCCGGCTTGGCGTTGCTCAGGCCCGAGCCCGTCGAGGGCCCGGGACGGAGTCCGGCCCCGGCCATAACCCGCCCTACATCGTCGCCGCGCGGCGCACCGGGGTGACCTCGCCGCGGGCCACGCGCAGCAGCTCGCGCCGGAGCCAGTCGAGGGCGGCGTTCACGGCGCGCACCTTGATCGTGCCGCGCGGCCCCGGGTAGCTGAGTTTCTTCGCCCAGACGCCGCCAGGGGTGAGGAGGCCGACGTAGATCGTGCCCACCGGGCTGCCGCCGCGGCCAGTCTCCGCCGCGCCGGCGAAGCCCGTGATGGCGAGCGCGTAGTCCGCGCCCAGCGTGTCGGAGGCGCCGGTGGCCATCGCGACCGCGGCCTCCTCGCTGGCCGCGCCGTGCTGGAGCAGCAGGCACTCGGGGATGTCGAGCAGCTGGGATTGCGTGTCGTTGGTGCAGGCGACGACGCCCCCGGCGAAGAACTTGCAGGCGCCGCAGGACTCGGTGAACGCCTGGGCGAGGAGGCCGCCGGTGGCGGTCTCGGCCACGGCGAGGCGCTTCTCCTGGGCGCGGAGCAGGTCGGCGCAGACCTTGGCGAGCGTGTCGTGGCCGCGGCAGACCACGTCGTCGCCGAGCTGGGTGGCGCACTCCGTCGCCACCGCCTCGATCGCGGCCTCGTCGAGGGAGCCGTCCGGCGAGCTGAGGCGCAGGTCGACGGCGCCCTGGTGGGCGCAGAAGGCGACGCTGAGGCCGGGGCCGGCGCGGTCGAAGACGGGTTGGAGGCGGGTCTCGAGGGCGGACTCGCCGATGCTGGCGGTGCGCAGCTGGACGTAGGCCTCGCGGTCGCGGAGGAGTCCGCGCGCGGCGAGGCGGGGTACGACCTGGCCGAGGAACATGGGCTGCAATTCGTTGGGCGGGCCGGGAAGCATCACCAGCACGCGGCCGTCCTGTTCCACCCAGAGGCCCGGGGCGGTGCCGTTGGCGTTGGCGAGGACCTCGCCCCCCTCGAAGACCTGGGCCTGCTTGAGGTTGTTGGGCGTCATCTTCCGGCCGATCCGGGCAAAGCGCTCCTCGATGGCGGCCTCCACCGCGGGGTCGTGCACCAGCCGGCGGCCGAGGACCGCGGCGACGGCGTCGCGGGTGCGGTCGTCGCAGGTCGGCCCGAGTCCGCCGGTGGTGATCACGACGTCGGCCCGTGCCCAGCTTTCCCGGAACTGCGCCGCGATGGCGTCGGCCTCGTCGGTGAGGGTGACGTTGCGCTGGAGGAGCGCGCCGCGGCGGCCGAGCTGGGAGCCGATGAAGGTGAGGTGCCCGTTCGCCGTGAGCCCGAGGAGGAGCTCGTCGCCCAGGGTGAGCAATTCGTAGCGCACCGCGGCGACGGCGCGGGGGGCGGGGGGGACGGCGGACGGGGAGGATTGCATCTTGCGGGCCGGGACCGTAGGCGGATTCTCCCGAAACGCCAGCGGCCGTTCCGTCCGGGCCGCGCGGGGAACGATGCCTGAACACGAGCCGACGACTTTGAAGGAGAAGGTGCGCCGCCTGCCGGAGCGCCCCGGCGTGTACCTGATGAAGGACCGTCTGGGGAGGATCCTCTATGTGGGGAAGGCCCGCA
>VHCY01000107.1 GCA_016871595.1 Verrucomicrobiota bacterium | reverse complement strand
TTCGCCTCGTTGATGTCCATCATACCAAACTCGCGCTTCCAGCGATGGAACGTGACTTCGGAGATGTTTCGGTCCTTGCAGACCTCCTTGATGTTTCGGCCGCTGTCGGCCTCCCGCAGGATGCGGACTTTCTCCTCCGTACTGCAGCGTTTTCCTTTCATGATCTGGGTTCCTTTCTACACGCCCCAGACTGTCACCGCCAGCGGATCAATTATCGGCGGTCACCTCAGTGGATTAGTTCCGGCGTCCCTCTCACTGGCTCTCGGAGCACGGTTACGAGGATCTCCGCCAGCTGCGGGGAGCCCTGGACCTGAGGCGCTGCCCGGATCCCTCGGCCTTCGAGCGCGCCAACTACAGCCGCATCCTCCAGAGCTGGAAGATCTAGCGGCCGGAGGCCCGCCTCAGGCGGTGACCGACTCCAGCGAGCAGCCGTCCGCGTCGCCCGCCGGCGTCTCGCAGTTCGGGCGGGCGATCACGCCGGGGTAGGGTTCGGGGGCGAAGGCCCGCCCGGGGTCCGCGAGCAGGTGGCGGTCACAGACCGCGAAGAGTTCCGCGGCGGTTTCCGTGCGCCGCATCTCGTGCAGGAAACGCCCCTCCGGGTCGACGCCCTGGCCGACGAAGTTGAGGTACTTCTTCATCTTGTTCACGTGCAGGCGCTCGGGTAGCCCCGGCGGGCGCGTGGCGTGGAACAGACGCTCGACGTACTCGCGCACCTCCGCGAGGGAGACGTCGCGCGCGGCGCCGCCGGCGAACTGCTCCCGGCACTGGCGGAAGATCCACGGGTTGCGGATCGCGTGCCGGCCGATCATCACCCCGGCGGCCCCGGTCTCGCGGAGGACGCGCGCCGCCGCCGCGGCCGAGGTCACGTTGCCGTTCGCCAGCACCGGGCAGCGCACCCGGCGGACCGCGTGGGCGATCATTCCGTAACGGACCTCGCTGCGGTACATCTCGCGGACCGTGCGCCCGTGCACCGTGAGCAGGTCGACGCGGTGGGCGTTCATCAGGTCGAGCAGCCGGTCGAAGTGGGCGGTGTCCTCGAAGCCCAGCCGCATCTTCACCGTGAGGAGGCCCGGCACCGCCTCGCGGAGGGTGCCGAGGATGGCGTCCACCCGGTCGGGGTCGCGCAGGAGGCCGCCGCCGACGTTCTTGCGGTAGACCTTCGGCGCCGGGCAGCCGAGGTTGAGGTCGATGCCCGCCACCGGGAGCGGGAGCAGGGTGGCGACGGTGCGGCGCAAGTGCGTCAGGTCCTCGCCGATCAGCTGGGCGAACACGGGCCGACCGGTGTCGTTCTCCGTGATCGAGCGCACGATGTGCGCCTCCGGGCGCGACTGCGCGTGCACGCGGAGGAACTCCGTGAAGTAGTAATCCGGGGCGCCGTAATGCGCGGTCACCCGCATGAACGCCAGGTCCGTCACGTCCTGCATCGGCGCGAGCGCGGTCAGCGGGGCGCCCGGGAACAGGCCGACCGGCAGGGGGAGGGCGGGGCCGCTCACGCCGGGCCCTCTTCGCCCTCGCCGGCCTGCTGCTTGAGCACGCGTTCCAGCACCTCGGTCATATCCTCCGCCTGGTCGAAGACCGCGCGCGCCACGTGGATCGGGCGCTGCTGCTGCAGGGCGAGGACGATCGAGTCGCTCGGGCGCGCGTCCAGCTCGATCAGCTTGCGGCCGAGCTCGTTCTCCATCCGCAGGAGGATCCGCGCGAAGAAGGTGCTCTCGCGCGCGTCGTTGATCACGACGTGCTCCACGTGCGCGCCCAGCCCGAGCAAAATGCTCCCGATCAGGTCGTGGGTGAGCGGGCGCTCGCGCTTGGCGCCGCTGAGCGTCATCTGGATCGCGCCGCCGACGGGCGCGTCCACGTAGATCACGAACGTCTTGGCCTCGTTGCCGAGGAACACGGCGCAGCCGTTCGCGGTGGGCATTACCCCCTTCAGGGTGACGAGGACGACGTCGCTGGGCATATGCGCAAAGTGATCCCGGAAGACGCGGGGCGCAAGCACCGGGCCGGCGGCCGCAGGATTGGGCTCGCCGCCCCGCGGCCGCGGGCCAGTCTCGGGTTACCCCGCGGGATGACCCTGACCCGCCCCTGCATCTCCCCGCCCTGCGTTCGCTCCCGCGCGCCCGCCCCTGTGGTCCGCCGGTGGTGGGGCCTTGCCTGCGTCGGGTTCGGCCTCGTGGCGGCGATCGCGCGCGCCCAGTTCCCGGCCCTCCCCGCCGAGGAGGTCGCCTTCATCGCGGACCTGCAGCAGCGGGCGGCGCGTTACTTCACCGAGGCTGCTGATCCCGGAACGGGCCTTGTGCTCGACCGCGTCCGCGCCGACGGCCGCGGCGGCGGGCCCCGCGCGCCCTCGAGCGTCGCCGCCACGGGCTTCGGCCTCACCGCGTGGTGCATCGCGGAGCACCGCGGCTGGCTTTCCCCGGCGGAGGCGCGGCGGCGCGTGGTCACCGCGCTGCGCACGCTCGCGGCCGGACACGACCACGAGCGCGGCTGGTTCTACCACTTCGTGGACGCGGCGAGCGGCCGGCGGGTCTGGGACAGCGAGGCGTCCACGATCGACACCGCTCTCCTGCTGCAGGGGGCGCTCCTCGCCCGCGAGCACCTGCGCGATCCTGAGGTGGATGCCCTGGTGGCGCGGATCTATGGGCGGATCGACTGGCGCTGGGCGCAGGCCGGCGAGCGCACCTTGGTGCACGGATGGCGGCCCGAGTCCGGCTTCATCCCGCACCGCTGGGACGCCTACGCGGAACTGCTCGGGCTCTACCTGCTGGGGCTTGGGGCTCCCGACCCGGCGCGGGCGTTGCCGGTGGACGCTTGGGGCGCCTGGCGCCGGGAGCCGTGGGTCGAATCCGGGGGGCGGCGCTTCATCCAGTGCGGGCCGCTGTTCACGCACCAGTACGCGCACGGCTGGTTCGATTTCCGGGGGCGGCGCGACGGCGGCGTCGATTACTGGGCGAACTCGGTCGCGGCGACCCTCGCGCAGCGCGACTGGTCGCTTGCGCAGCGTCCGCGTTACCCCCTGTGGTCCGGCTCGCTTTGGGGCCTCACCGCCTCGGACAGCGCGGGCGGTTACGTCGCCTGGGGCACGCCGGGGCCGGATCCGGACCTCAGCGACGGGACGGTGGTGCCGTGCGCGCCTGGAGGGTCGCTGCCCTTCGCGCCGCGCGAGTGCCTCGACGCGCTGCTCGGGATGCGGCGCGCGCTCGGCGGCCGGGCGTGGGGGCCCTACGGCTTCGCCGACGCCTTCAATCCGCACACCGGCTGGATCGCGGAGGACGTCGTGGCGATCAACGTCGGGATCACGCTGGTGATGGCCGAGAACCTCCGGGGCGGGTTCGTCTGGCGCACCTTCGCGCGGGCTTCTGAGGTGCGGCGGGGTTTCGCGCGCGCCGGGTTCACGCGGGAGCCGGCCGGACCGCCTCCCGCGCGCGGGCTCGCGCTGGCCCGCTGATCAGGCGCGCTCCAGCTTCGGGCGGCCGGCCTCGACGCGGAAAGACGCGCGCGTCACGAGCGGCGCGCCCGGCCTGGTCACGAACGGCACCGTGCGGTAGTTGGCGGTCCACGTCCGCGGGGTGAGCTCGCAGGTGACGTAGCCGCGTTCCTCGTTCTGGAACTTCACGCCGGGGTTCTCGGCCAGCAGCCGGTCGAGGCCCTTGGCTTCCGCGCGGCCGTCGCCGCTCGAGCTGATCGAGGTGCCGACGAATTCCACGGCGGTGACCGGGTCGTCGGGGCGCTCGAAATCCGGACCGAGCTCGTTGGCCCAGTTGGAATGGATGTCGCCGGTGATCACAACCGGGTTGCGCACCGCGGCCTCGCGCCAGTGGCGCAGCAGGAGCCGGCGCTCGTGCTCGTAACCCGGCCACTGGTCCATACTGAGGGAGATCTCGGGGCCGGGGGACTTGTCGACCCGGGCGAACATCACCTGCTGGGCGAGGACGTTCCAGGTCGCGGCCGAGCCCTCGAGGCCCTGGCGCAGCCACGCGCGCTGCGTCGGGCCGAGCAGCGTCCCTGCGGGGTCGAGTTGCGCGGGGTGGGGGGGCTTGCGGCCGTCGCCGAGCGGCTGGTCCGTGCGGTACTGGCGCGTGTCGAGCACGTGGAAGTCCGCGAGCCGCCCGGCGGTCACGCGGCGGTACAACGGCATATCCGGCCCGCTGGGCAGCTGGGCGCGGCGCAGGGGCATCGCCTCGTAATAGGCCTGGTAGGCGGCGGCGCGGCGGCGGAGGAGCTGTTCCCGGGTGGTCTTCCCCGGGTCCTGCGGGATGTCGCCCGCGTAGTTGTTCACCACCTCGTGGTCGTCCCAGGTGACGATCCACGGCGCCGCCGCGTGCGCGGCCTGGAGGGCCGGATCGAGACGGTAGAGCGCGTGGCGGGCCCGGTAGTCGTCGAGCGTGAGGATCTCCCCGCTGTTGTGGCGCCGCGTGCGGCCGTTGGCCGCGGCCCCCTCGTAGATGTAGTCCCCGAGGTGCACGATCAGGTCGGGTGCCTCCCGCACCATATGCTCGTAGGCGGTGTACAGGCCGGATTCGTAGTGCTGGCACGAGGCGAACGCGAAGCGTAGGCGCTCGGGCAGTTCGGTCGCCGCCGGGAAGGTCCGGGTGCGGCCCTTGGGGCTCACTTCGGAACCGGCGCGGAACTGATACCAGTACCAGCGCCCGGGACGGAGGCCGGCGACCTCGACGTGCACCGCGTGGGCCCAGCCCGGGTTCGCGATGGCGGTGCCGCGCGCGACCACCCGGCCCATCCCCTCGTCCTCCGCCACCTGCCAGCTCACCTCGACGGGTTCGGGGGGCATCCCCCCGCCGGCCTCGAGCGGCCTCGGCGCGAGGCGGGTCCAGAGCACGAAGCCGTCGGGCGTCGGATCACCCGAGGCCACGCCGAGCGTGAACGGGTAACCGGGCAGCTTCGGGGCGGCCGCAACCGCGCCGCGGAGGCGCGTGGAGGAAGCGGCGGCCGCGGCGGCGAGGGAGGCGCCCGCGAGCACGAACCGGCGGCGGGTGAGGGGGAAACTGCCGGGGAGCGGGGCGACGGGGTCGGGCATGCGGCGAGGCAACGACCCGGCGCGGGAGGTGTCAAGACGCCGGAGGTGACAAAGCGGCGTCGCCGGCGAGGGACCAGCGGGCCATCGGTTCAGGGCTGCTCCGGGGTGAGGGCGGCGACGGGCGGCCCGGGAAAGCGACGGCGGATCCCGCCCCACCAGAGCAGGGCGAGGAGCAGGGCGGCCCCGGCCGCAAGCGGCAGGGCGGCCTCGTTCGGGGGCTGGATCCCGACCCAGACGACGCCTACGCCCCCCAGCAGTGCGAGGGCCGCGAGCAGCCGGAAACGGCCTGCGCCGAGGTCAAATGGTCCCATCCGCCGCCAGCGCCCGCCGCAGGCGCGCAGGCCGGCGAGGATCGGCATCAGGTAGGAGACATAGACGAAGATCACCGCGCCCGCCGTGAGGGTTGAATACACCGGGGTGTACAGCGTGCAGGCGAAGGCGAGCCCGGCGCCCACCCACACCGCCGCCACCGGCGTGCCCCAGCGCGGCGAGACGCGCCGCAACGTTCCCGCCGCCGGCAGGCCGCCGTCCCGCGCGAAGGCGTAGATCATCCGCGAGGTGGAGGTCACGCACGCCAACCCGCAGCAGTAGTTCGCCGCGATGATCCCGGCCCAGAGGGCGGCCGCGAACGGTGCGGGCAGGGTGGTGGAGAGGAGCCACGCGAACACGTCCGCGCCCTTCGCCGCCCCCGCGCCGAGGTCCGGCAGCGCCAGCACGAAGGCCGCGACCATCACCCAGCCGAAGCCGCCCGAGAGCAGCACCGACCGCACGATGCCCCGCGGCACGTTGTGCGCCGCCTCGCGCGTCTCCTCCGCCGCGTGCGCCGAGGCGTCGTAACCCGTGATGGTGTAGAGCGGCCAGATCAGCGCGAGGGCCGCGAGGCGCGTCAGGGACTCCTCCGGAGGCCACACCCCGCCGCCGGCTGGGCCGCTGTGGTTCGCGAACCGCACCAGCCGGCCCCAGTCGAGCGCTGGTGCCGCCGCCAGCAGCGCCACCGTGAGCACTACCGCCACCACGAGGATCAGCACCCCGCTCAGGTCCGTCAGCCGCGTCACCAGCCGGATCCCGAAGTGGTTGCACGCGGCCTGCGACAGCGTGATCGCCGCGACGACGGCGGCCTGCACCCAGGGCCCGAGCGCCGCCGGGTCCCACCCCGCGAGCGGCGCCGCGAACGCGAGCAGCAGCTGCGTCGCGCCGACGTTGACGGACGCGGTCACGAACACGAGTCCCAGCAGGTTGAACCACGCCGTGGCCCAGCCCCAGCCGCGCCCGCCCAGCAGCGCGCTCCAATGGTAGAGGCCGCCGGCCGTGGGGAAGGCGGACGAGACCTGCGCGAGGCACAGCGCCACGATCAGGCAGTAGGCCACGCCGGCCGGCCAGACGAGGCCCGCGGCCGCGCCACCCACCGCGCCGAAGCCCAGCTGGAACGAGGTGATCCCGCCCGCGAGGATGCAGATGATCGAGAACGAGAGCGCGAAGTTGGAGAAGCCGCTCATCCGGCGGCGCAGTTCTTGCGCGTAGCCGAGGCGTCGCAGTAGGGCCTCGTCGGCGTCTCCTCCGGGAGGCGGGGCGCCGGGCGCGGGAGTGGGGTGCATCGGCGGGAGGCGTACCCGCGGCCGCCCGGCACCGGCAATCCTATTGCCGGAGACCCGCGGGCTCGACAGGGCCGCCGCCGCCCGGACAACGTGGGGCATATGCGCCGCCTCACCCTCCCGCGTCTCCTGCCCCTGTTCCTCGCCGCCGCCCTGCCCGCCGCCGTCCCGGCCGAGCACGATCTCGTGGTCTACGGGGGCACGGCCGCCGCCGTGACCGCCGCGGTCCAGGCCCGGCAGATGGGTCGGACCGTCGTCGTGGTCAGCCCCGACCGCCACCTTGGCGGGCTGACCAGCGGCGGCCTCGGCTGGACCGACACCGGCAACAAGGCGGTCATCGGCGGGCTCGCGCGGAACTTCTACCATCGCGTCTGGCGCCACTACCAGGCGAACGAGGCGTGGCGCTGGCAGTCGCGGGCCGACTATGGCAACCGCGGCCAGGGCACGCCCGCGATCGACGGCGAGCAGCGGACGATGTGGATCTTCGAGCCGGCCGTCGCGGAGCGGGTGTTCGAGGATCTTGTGCGCGAGCACGGCGTCACGGTGGTCCGGGACGAGTGGCTCGACCGGAAGGGCGGCGTCACCAAGTCCGGCGGCCGCATCACCTCCATCCGCACCCTGAGCGGCCGGACCTATGCGGGGCGGATGTTCATCGATGCGACCTACGAGGGTGACCTGATGGCCGCCGCCGGGGTGTCGTACCACGTCGGCCGCGAGGCGAACCGGGTCTACGGCGAGGAGCACAACGGGGTGCAGACCGGGGTGCTGCACCACCGGCACCACTTCGGGGTCCTGCTGCCGCAGAAGGTCAGTCCCTACCGGATCCCCGGCGATCCGGCGAGCGGCCTGGTCGCGCGGGTCAGCGCCGAGCCGCCCGGGGTCTTCGGTGAGGGTGACCACCGGGTGCAGGCCTACTGCTTCCGGATGTGCCTGACGGACCATCCTGAAAACCGGATCCCGTTCACCCGCCCCGAGGGCTACGACCCCGCCCAGTACGAGCTGCTGGCGCGCGTCTACGCGGCGGGATGGAAGGAGACCTTCGGCAAGTTCGACCCGATCCCGAACCGGAAGACCGACACCAACAACCACGGCCCGTTCAGCACCGACAACATCGGGATGAACTACGACTACCCGGAGGCCAGCTACGAGCGCCGCCGGGAGATCATCCAGGCGCACGAGAACTACCAGAAGGGCTGGCTGTACTTCATCACGACCGATCCGCGGGTGCCCCAGGACGTGCGGGACCGGATGCGGCAGTGGGGCCTGGCGAAGGACGAGTTCAAGGACAACGGCGGCTGGCCCCGCCAGATCTACGTGCGCGAGGCGCGCCGGATGATCGGCAGCTTCGTGATGACGGAAAACGAGCTGCGGCAGCGGAAACCCACCCCCGACTCCGTCGGGATGGGCAGCTACACCATCGATTCCCACAACGTGCAGCGCTACATCACCCCCGAGGGTTTCGTGCAGAACGAGGGTGACATCGGCGTGCCGCTGAAGGCGCCCTACGCCATCGCCTACGGCGCGCTGGTGCCCCGGCGCGGCCAGGCCGAGAACCTGCTCGTGCCGGTGTGCGTCTCCAGTTCGCACATCGCCTTCGGCTCCATCCGGATGGAACCCGTCTTTATGATCCTCGGCCAGTCCGCCGCCACCGCGGCCGTGCTCGCGCTCGAGGGCGGGTTGGCGGTGCAGGACGTCCCTTACGCCCGCCTGCGGGAGCGCCTGCTCCGCGACGGCCAGGTGCTGGAGCACGCGCCCGCGCCCGCGCCTTGAGCCTCCCGCTGCTGCTCGCGCTTGGTTCCGCGGCCCTGTTCGCGGTCGCGGCGCTGCTGGTGAAGCGCGCCTCCGACCTCGGGGCGGGCCTCTGGCGCACCGCGTTCGTCGCCAACCTGATGACCGTGGTCGTCTTCCAGCCGCTCTGGCTCCTCGGCGGCGAGTGGCAGCCGGACCTCTGGTGGCAACCCGTGGTCGCCGCGCTCTGCTTCTCCGGGGGGCAATTCCTCACGTTCCTCGCCTTCGAATCCGGGGACGTCTCCGTCGCCGCGCCCGTGATGGGCATGAAGATCCTGCTGGTGGCCGTGCTGGTGTCGTGGTGGGAGGGCGAGGCCCTCCGCTGGCAACTCTGGGTCGCGGCGCTGCTCGCGAGCGCGGGCGTGGCGGTGCTGAACGCCTCCGGGGCCGCCGGCCGGCCGCGGTTCCGCGTCGGCCGCACCGTGCTCATCGCCTTCGCGGCGGCCGCGGCCTCCGCGGTGTTCGATGTCCTCACGCAGCTCTGGAGCCCGCGGTGGGGGCCCGGGCGGTTCCTGCCGCTGACGGTGACGTGCGGCGGGCTGCTGGCTTTCCTGTACGTGCCGCGTTTCCGCGGCTCGCTGGCCGAGATCCCGGGGCCGACCTGGCGCTGGCTGCTCGCGGGGACCGCCGCGATGGGCGTGCAGTCCACGGGCATCACCGGCGTCATCGCCCACTGGGGCGGGGCGGCGCCCGTCAATGTCGTCTACGGCTCACGCGGCCTCTGGAGCGTCCTTGTGGTCTGGGTGGCCGGCGCGTGGGTGGGCTCGCGGGAGCGTGCCGCGGGTCCCGCCGTGCTGCGCGCCCGGCTGGCCGGCGCCGTGCTGATGCTGGGCGCGATCGCCCTCGTGCTCGGCTGAGCCCGTACGGACCGCGCCGGCCCGTGTTCACGCTTGCCAGCGCGCGCGGGCGCGGGTGTGTTCCGCCCCGACTTCACCGATGGCCGCGAACTACACCGAAGCGAGCATCAAGACGCTCTCCTCCCTCGAACACATCCGCCTGCGCCCGGGGATGTACATCGGCCGCCT
>VHCY01000106.1 GCA_016871595.1 Verrucomicrobiota bacterium | reverse complement strand
CGTTGGTCCAGTTTCTCTCCTGTCCCGGCCAAAATCCGATTTTGGGGATTTGGCTGCTAGGAAACTGGATCTTCAGGGGGATCGGATCCGGGAGGGGTTTGTCGCTGAATCTCGGCCCGATCCAGCTGATCGTCGGGCTCTTGCTGCTGACCTCGGCCACCGATCTTTTCCTCGGCTCCGCGTCCGCGAAGTGGGCGATCCTGGCGCCGGTCTTCGTGCCCATGTTCATGCTGCTCGGCTACAGTCCGGAACTGACGCAGGCGGCCTATCGCGTGGGTGACAGTGTCATGAACGTCGTGACGCCGCTCGCCTCCAATTTCCCCCTGGTGCTGATGTTTGCCCAGCGCTACGCGCCCCGGAGTGGCATCGGCACGATGGTGGCGCTCATGCTCCCGTACTCGCTCGCCTTCCTAGTGGGCTGGACGCTGATGCTGATCCTCTGGATGCAGGCCGGCTGGCCGATCGGCCCGGGCGCCCAGCTGTTTCTGCCGCGCTAGGGCAGGCCCAGAGCGTGCACCGGCGCGGTTGGGGGTGCTCCTTCTCAGCGGCGCGGCTGCCGCCGCAAGGTGCGGCCGGGGTTCCAGCGGCCGAGTGTGGTGTGAGTGATCGGATGTTCGGGTATGCCGGTCTCGTTGCGTTCAACGGCTCCGATCAACTGGTCGATGGCGACGGCGCCGATGATCTCGCCGTCCTGGAGCACGCCGCTCAGCCGGTCGCCGGCCCGCGGCACGAGCAGGCCGACGAGTCCGAGGTCGGCCGGCACCCGCCGGCCGGAGGCGCGGATGAGGGTCTCGAGTTTCCCGAGGACAGGCCCGATCACCACGTCAGGATACTCCTGCCGGAGCCAGCGCCCGACGTTGCCCTCGGACCACTCGTCGACGAAGAGGGGCGCGGGCGGCCGGGTGAGTCCGAAGCGTTCGCAGGCGACCAGGTAGGCGCCCTCCCAGCGGAACTCGAGCCGTTTGATCGTCTCGAGCCGGGCGGCGAGGCCGGGACGCCTGTATCCAAGTTTCTGACACTCTTCTATCGTGAGCAGCATCGACTGGTAATAGTCGGTGGTGACCCGGTGCAGGGTGCGGACGGTCGGCGTGAGGCCGAGCACGACGGAGGAGAACGCGTGCCAGTTCAGCTCCAGCGTGGTGTGGGTGTCCGGCACCGGCGCGATCAGCACCCCGCGGATGCCGCGGGCCTCCAGCATGCCGCTGAACCGCTGGTTGCTCATGCCGTCGCGGAAGAGCCAGAAGTGCTCGAGCCGGTAGTTGCGTTCGCGCGCGCGGGCCTCGGCGCCGGCGAACATCTGGCGGAAGATGGGGGAGGGGTGCTGCCTCCACCCGTCGGCGGTCGGAAATGCGGTGATGAAGGCGAGCGTGAGCGTGTCGGTCGGCGGCGCGTGCCGGCGGCGCGAGCGCATGAGCGCGGCGACGAGAGGATTTGGACGATAGCCGAGCTTGCGGCACGCGGCGAGCACCCGCTGGCGCGTCGCGGTGGAGACGTCGGGCTTGTATGCGAGGCTCTTCGAGACGGTGGCGATGGAGACGCCCGAGTAACGGGCGATGTCGCGCATGGTGATCGTTGCACTCATTGATGGGGTGGGGAAAGCTTCCGCCGCGCGGGGCCGCGGACCGATAGCACGGCGCATGGTCAGCTCCGCACGTAACGATATACGGAAGGAATTCCTGTGCTTGCGAGAGAACACTCGGCACCCTGCGTTCCGCAACCTCGCGCCCCCCAGATCCCCGTCGACCGTCATGGTGCTCTCCTACTTTCTACGCGTGCTGCTTCGATTCGGAACCGCGAGCCTGCTCGCCGCGACTCTTTCCGCAGCGGAGGCGGACGCCTCGGCAGCGCGGGCAAGCCCTAACCCGGCGGCCAACCGGGCGGCTGACCCGGCGTTGATTCCCCCGGTCCTGAACACCCGGCCCGGGGTGCATTACGCTGCCGGGCACCGCGAGTTCGCACTCAACCAGGGAGTGGAGCGCACGCCCCGCGGGCGCCTTTGGTCCTGTTGGATCAGCGGCGAGGACGGCGAGGGCGGCTACATGCTCCTCGCCTCGAGCGACGACGACGGCGTCACGTGGTCCGAGCCACGCCTCGTGATCCACCCGCATGACGCGAGCCTGTCGTTTCCGCGCCGGACGCTGGTGGGAAACATCTGGACCGATCCGCTTGGACGGCTGTGGATTTTCTTCGATCAATCGATGATCAACTTCGATGGCCGCGCCGGCACGTGGGCCGCCGTGTGCGAGGATCCGGACGCGGCCGAGCCCCGGTGGTCCGAACCCCGGCGCCTCTGGCACGGGTGCGCGCTGAACAAGCCGGTCGTGCTGCGCAATGGCGAATGGTTGCTGCCAGTTTCACTGTGGGATCGGGTTAAAATCCGGGAGATGCCATTCCGTGATGCGTTCAAGGAGTTGGACGCGCTGCGTGGCGCCAACCTACTGGTTTCGCTGGACCAGGGTCTGACGTGGTCGCACCGCGGCGCCACGGTGAAATTTCCGAATCCGGATTACGACGAGCACATGCTGATCGAGCGGAGCGACGGCTCGCTCTGGATGACGGCGCGGACAAAGGACAGCATGTGGGAAAGCTTCTCGCGAGACAACGGGCGCACCTGGAGTGCGCCACGACCGGCGGCGATCGCGCACCGCAATGCGCGCCATTTCATCCGGCGGCTCCACTCCGGGAATCTTCTTCTCGTCAAACATGGCCTGGGTGCCGATGTCGCGCCAAACTCCCGCTCGGATTTGACGGCGTTCTTGTCCGACGACGAGGGCGTGAGTTGGAAGGGTGGTCTGTTGCTCGATGCTGGCGTCTCCGTCTCTTATCCGGACGGAACCCAGGCTCCCGATGGCACGATCTACGTGACCTACGACAACGAACGCTCGCGCAAGGGAGAGGTCCTGCTCGCCCGCTTTGCGGAGTCTGACGTGCTGGCGGGCAGGTTTACATCGACGCGGGCCAGTCCACGGATGCTCGTCAGCCGCGCCCTTGGGATGAACGTAAAGCAGCAGGAGGCCAGCCGGGCACGGGGAGCGTTCTTGCAGAAACAGCGGGCCGAACACGAGGTGCAGGGGAAACGCGGCGCGGTCTCTCCCGCTGAGTTCGGCGAACATGCCGGAGGACACGCCGTCCCTCAGCCAAAGGGAAAACCGGCGAATCAGCCGCTCCCGACCGGGCCCGTAAAGCGCGCCAATTGAACCGGTATGTCACTCCGAAGCCGATCTTCCGCGCTCGCCGTGGTCGTTATCGCGATGCCTGGCCGGACTCCTAACTACGGTCGCCGGCCGTGGTAGAGCCGCTTTGCGGATTCGCCGCATACGGTGCGGCCGCCCCGGCGGGGTGCATGCACCGCGCGAGTGCATCACAATGCGAGCCCTTTGATCCTACCCTCCAACCCCACCATGAAATACAACGCATTCAGGTCAGTCATCGGCGTTCGCGCCCCAGTCCTCACGCTCTTTGTCGCCTTGTTGCTCGTCGTTTCGCTGACGGTGGCGCCTTCGCTCGCGCAAAGTGACGGCACCTCGACCATCACCGGCCGGGTGATCGATCCGGCGAGCGGGCAGTACCTGCGCAATGCGCAGGTGCGGGTGCAGAACACCGAGCTTGTGGCCGTGGCGCAGGAAGGGGGCGTGTATCGGCTTTTCGGTGTGCCGCCGGGCTCCGTGACACTCGTCGTCACCTACACGGGATTCCACCCCTCCACCGTCCCGTTGCAACTCACCGCCGGCAGCTCGGTCACGCAGGACTTCAATCTGGTCAGCGCACTGCGGGGCGGCGACACCGACGCCGCCACGGTCAAACTTGAAAAATTCCTCGTGGCCGGCGAGCGCGAGGGCCAGGCGAAGGCGATCATGGATCAGCGCAACTCCATGAACATCACGAACGCCGTTTCCTCGGATGTGTTTGGCGACGATACAGAGGGAAATATCGGTCACTTCCTGAAGAACATGCCGGGGGTCGAGCTCAACATTGTGGGCGGGGAACCGCGCAACGTCCGTCTGCGCGGACTCAGTTCAGAATATACCGCGGTCACCCTCGACGGTGTTCCGCTCGCAAGCGCGGACGCCAACGCGGGCAACCGGGCGTTCGGCTTCGAGCAGGTTTCACTGAGCAGCATGGATTCGATCGAAGTCTCCAAGACCATCAGTGCCGATGTCGATGCCAACGCGCCCGCCGGCACGATCAATCTGCGGACTAAGAATGCGTTCGACCGGGCCGGCCGGAGAATCAGCTGGCAGGCCAACGTGAGCGGGCGGTCGTCGCACCTGCGGCTCGGCAAGTCCTTCGGCCCCGACGAAACGCCCACGCGGAAGGTGCGCCCGGGCGGGATGTTCGAGTATTCGGATGTGTTCTTCGCGCAGCGACTCGGGGTGGTGCTCAATGTCACCCAATCCAGTATTTTCGGCGGCAACACGCGCCCGGTCTTTGCGTACAATTACACCCCTACTGCTGCCGACCCGCGCCCGGCCGTGCCCACGAGTCTCGCGTTCAACCAGTCTTTTCGGGTGACCGACCGTTTTTCCGTCACCCTGACGTCCGATTTCAAGGCGACCCCCGATCTGACCCTATCCCTGCGGGTCATCTACAGCGGGTCGGACTTGTGGAACACCCAGCGCACCGTCACGTTCAACACCGGAGCGCGCAACACGGTGCTCGGCGACAACCCACTGACGAGTTTCACCACCTCAGCGCCGAATGCCTCGGTCGTCTCGGCTCCCGTCTACATTTCGAAGCCGGGCGAATTGCTCACCCTTCTGCCCCGGTTCGAGTACAAGCGGGGCGGATTGCAGGTGGAGGGAAAATTCGCCGCGTCCGATGCCGTCAGCAAGTACGACCCGCTGAGCCGCCACGGCGCATTCTTCTCCGCCGGTGCCACCACGTTGAGCGGAGTCACCTACCGCGCCGAGCGCAGCTCGCTTATCAGTGCCGATTGGAAGATCACGCAACTGGCCGGGCCGGACCTGAGCAGCGGCGCGGGCTACACCAGTCCCACCGTTTCGGTCGACGACGGCCGATACTCGCGCACGCAACTCTACACCGCCGACCTATTCGCTTCTTTCCGCACCGACCGGGTTCTGCCCATCGAATGGAAAGCCGGTGGAAAGTCCCGGCAGGAGATCCGCAATTTCCGGCAGGAGCGCGATGCGTTCGCGTACACTTATACCGGACCGGGCCGCGGGGTGGGGGCCTGGGCCAACTACCGTTCCCCCTTCGAGCTCGATCTCTCGGACTCCGGCGCCGCGATCACTTCGGCCTCAGGCAGGAATGCTTTCGTGCCGGACTTGGTGGCGATGGGCGGGCTGTTCCGCAACCGCCCCCAGGACTTCACGCCAGTCGCGACCGCGGCCGGCTACTATAACGCCTACATCGCCAACAAGCGTTATTACCAGGAAGACATCAACGCCGCCTTCCTGATGGGCACCGCCACCCGGGGAAAGTCGACCCTGCGCGCCGGACTTCGTTGGGAAGAAACCCGCTCTGAGCCCACGGATTTCGATCCCCGCTCCGCGGCCGAAGTAAGGGCGGCAGGATTCCCCGTCGACGCCTCAGGCCGGGCCACGACCGTCCCGGGCATTGTTTACCAGTATGAATCGAAGCCTAAAATCACCCGGCAGGGCTATTACGACAACCTGTTTCCCAGCGCATCCTTCAAGCACAAGTTCTCGCCGAATCTGGAGCTGCAGCTCGGATACAGCAGCACCATCAAGCGACCGGGTTTCAGCAATGTCGCGGGTGTCTGGGTGATCAACGACGACACCCTGCGCGTCACCGCTCCCAATCGCGAACTGCCCCCCGAGACCTCGGACAACTACTCCGCTCGGCTGGCGTATTATTTCGAGCCGGTGGGCTTGCTGGCCCTGAATGGCTTTCAGAATACCGTCGAAGGTCTCCATCTCTCCAGTCAACTCACCGCCGACCAGTTCGGATACTCCGGCGACCGGGATCTATCCACGTACACGTTCGTCACCACGATCAGCAGTCCTGACAGCGTGACGATTCGCGGCATGGAGCTTGAATACAGCCAAGCGCTCTCGTTTTTGCCCCAGCCGTTTAAAAGGCTCACGGTTCGCGCGAGTTATACCCGCAACTATGCCGACGTGATCATTCCCAACATGTCGCCCCACTCGGCCAGCGCCGGCCTGAGTTTCACCCACGGACGGTTCAACGCCAACGCCAACTATACGTGGAACGACGATGTGCCATTCGACCTGATCGGCCGGGTATACAACCGGCACCGTTCGAACGTCGACTTCGGCGGTGGGGTGCGCCTGACCCGGCAAAGCAGTCTGTTCTTCACCGTTCGCAATGCCCTCGACGCGCCCTGGATTCGGATGGAAAAGGTCGGCACCAACCCCGCTGTTGCGACCATTCCGGATGTCTGGGGTACCCAAGTGACCTTGGGCGTAAAGGGAACCTTTTGACTGCGCTTCCGACTGCCAGCAGCGCGCGAATGAAGAACTTCTCCAGCTACGACGGAGTGGCGGACGACCCGATTGCCGCAGTGTTGCGATAACCGGCCATCGTCATGCTCCAACGCTTCACCGCCCTTTATCCCGTCTGGATCGTCGCCTCGTCGGTGATGGCGTTGATCTGGCCGGACACGCTCCGCTGGTTCTCCGGCCCGTGGGTCGTGTGGGCGCTCTCCATCGTGATGCTCAGCATGGGACTGACGCTGACGGTCGATGACTTCCGCCGGCTCGGCAAGATGCCGGGCGCGGTCGCCCTGGGCTTTGCGCTGCAGTACACCATCATGCCGCTGGCGGGCTGGTCTGCCGGGCGGCTGTGTGCGCTCGAACCCGGACTCGCCGTCGGTCTCATTCTCGTGGCGAGCTGTCCGGGCGGTACGGCCTCGAATCTGATCACGTACCTCGCGCGCGCGAACGTCGCGCTGTCCGTCGTGATGACGATGGTGTCGACCTTGCTCGCCTTCATCATGACGCCCTTGTGGTGCGAAGTTCTGGCGGGGCAGTATGTGCCGGTGGATGCGTGGGGGCTCTGCCGTTCCACGCTGCAGGTGGTGGTGCTTCCGGTCCTGATCGGCGTCTTCTGCAACTGGAAGTTTCCGCGCCAAATCGCCGGGGTGGCGCGGTTCTCGCCCGCTGTCTCGGTCGTCGCGATCATCTTCATCGCCGGCGGCATCGTGGCGCAGAGTGCGGAATCCGTGATCGCGCACGCGGGCCGCGTGGCGATCGCGGTGCTGCTGGTGCACCTGCTCGGGTTCGGTCTCGGCTATGTGATCGCACGGGCATTGAGGTTTCCGATCGTCTCCGCGCGAACGATCTCGATCGAGGTCGGGATGCAGAACGGCGGCATGGCGGCGATGCTGGCGCGGAAGCATTTTGCATCGCAGCCGATGGCAGGCGTACCGGCGGTGTTCAGCAGCGTGCTACAAACGCTCGTCGGCAGCCTGCTGGCTGCGTGGTGGAGCCGGCGGCCGATGGACGGGCATGCCGGCGCGCATACCGCCAGAAAGCCAGTGGCGCCGGTGTTCGAGGGGAATGCCCGATGACGCTCACCTCGACGCGGCACGGCATCTACTATTGGAAATGCGACCGCCCGGCCGCGTTTCATGGGACGGCGCAGGGCGGGGCCCGGCACAGGCCTGAAGTGGAAACGCTCGTGCGCGAGGTGGTGACACGGCACTTCGGCCACCCACCCGAGATCCTACGTGATGGGGGCGGGCAGGGTAACCACCTCACCTACATCGCGGTGGTGGAGGGACGGGAGTACTTCATCCGGCTGGAGGACGGGCCGGAGCGCGACAACTATCTCGCCGTCGAGTCGATGGTGATGGAGCGCGTGCGCGAGTGGGGAGTACCGACACCGCGCGTGTTCGCAACAGATGCGAGCCGGCGTGACGTGCCGTTCGCCTGGCAGATTCTCGCATGCCTGCCGGAACCGGATCTGAACCGGCACTTCAAGGCCGGTACGCTCGTCACGTCCGCGATCGCCGGAGAGCTCGGTCGATTGATGGCGAAGTGGCAGACGCTGCCGGTCGAAGGGTTTGGGCCGTTCGACGTCGACTGTGCGTTGCGCGAAGGACGTTTGCGGGGGCTGCACGATTCGTATGCGAGTTACTTTTTCACCCGCCTCGACGCGCACCTCGGATTCCTGCGGGAGCGAAACTTTCTGGCCCCGGGGCAGGTGGATGCGATTTGTGGCGTGATTGACCAGCATCGCGATCTGCTCGCGTTGCGCTCCGGATGTCTCGTGCACAAGGACCTGGCGCTCTGGAACGTCTTGGGAACCGACCGAACCATTACCGCGGTCATCGATTGGGACGACTGCGTGAGCGGCGATCCCGTCGACGACTTTTCGCTGCTGGCGTGCTTTCACGACGGGGCGTTTCTGCGACAGGCATTTGACGGCTACGTCGCGATACGGGCGTGGCCGCCAGATCACGTGCGGCGGTTCTGGCTCCACCTGCTGCGCAATATGATCTTCAAGGCGGTGATCCGGGTGGGCGCGGGCTACTTCGACCATGGCAGCGACTTTTTTCTCGTGGGCGCTGGCGCCAGTGGGGCGTCGTTGCGTGAAAAGACGCTTTCGCGCATCGTGGCGGCTCTCGAAGGGCTGCGCGCGCAGAAGGATCCTTTTTCGCTATGACTTCCGAACACCTCGCGCGCGTGCGCCGAATGGAGCCGTTCATCGGCACATGGCTGTCGATTGGCTCACCGATCATCGCGGAGCTCGCGGCCGCCTCGGGTTTCGACTGGCTGCTCTTCGACCTGGAGCACGGCTCGCACTCCGACGCGGTGCTCATGAGCAATCTGCAGGCGATCAAGGGTTCGTCGACGATGGCTATTGTGCGCGTGGGAGCGCCGCATCCGGATTTGATTCTCCGGGCACTCGATTGGGGCAGCGGGGGCATCATGGTTCCGCACGTCGAAAGTGCGGCGGAAGCACAGGGGTGTCTGCAGGCGATGCATTACCCCCCGCGCGGCCGCCGCGGAATCTCGCGTTCGGCGCGCGTGTACGAGTACGGGCTCCGGCCCATGCCGGCGCCGGAGGACTTGTTGCCGCCGGTCTTGTTTGCACAGATCGAGACGCTAGAAGGCGTCAAGCATGTGGACGAGATCGCTGCCGTTGAGGGCGTGGACGTGCTCTTCGTGGGACCGGCGGATCTCGCCTTCGACATTTCCGTACGTCGCAACGGCCACCCCGCGGTTTACGAGGAATGTCTCGCGGCGGTAACAGCGGCGGCGCGCGCGGCCGGAAAACAGGCCGGGATTCTCGTGCGTTCGACGAAGGATATCCCGGCGCTGCGCGATCAGGGATTCACGCACTTCGCGGTGGAGTCGGATATCGGCATCATTCGCAACCGTTACAAGGAGCTTCTGGGGAAGACGCGCGCGATGTGCGCCTGACCGGCGGGGCGTCAATTGCTGCGTTGGATTTCGCCCGGCCTGACGGGGTACGGATTTTCGAGCCACCCCTAAGTTCGGTCTGGGTGATGGGTTGGGGTTGATACGACTGACGCTGGTTGTCCATCCCTGGCGGAGGGAAGGCCCGGCTCGGC
>VHCY01000105.1 GCA_016871595.1 Verrucomicrobiota bacterium | reverse complement strand
CAAGCCCGCGCCGCCGTCCGGCCCATCCGACCATCGAATACGGGGCGTGCGGCCGCACCGATCTTGCGATCCCGTCTACGGCGAACCCCGACGGACGGAAGCCGGAACCACCATCCACCTGGGAAATCCCACCAAATGTCTCATCGCGGCTTTCGGATGGAGTTTTTGTCACCCACAGGAGCGTTTTATCTCGAAAAACAACAATCCCCGCCGAAGCGGGGATTAGTGTGGTGGACCCTAGCGGGTTCGAACCGCTGACCTCCTCAATGCCATTGAGGCGCTCTACCAACTGAGCTAAGAGCCCGAGCCACCGACGAAGGGCCAAGAAATCCAACATCACCCTCCGAACGCAAGGACTTTTTCAGCCCTGGTCGCGCTCGCGCATCGTGAAGACGAACTCGAAGGTCTCGGCGGCGCGGTGCTCGGCGGGGCGGGCGGGCATCCGCACGCGCCGGACCGCCGCCAACACCGCCTGGTCGAACTCGCGGCTCCCGGATGACACCGCGATCCGCGCGTTGCTCAGCGAACCGTCCGGATTGCTCCGCACCTCCAGGGTCGCCTTGAGCGAGTCGCTCAGGCCCGGCGGCGGCTCGAAGGCCGTCCGGAGTTCCCGTTTGAAGTACGCGTAATAGCTGTCGAGCACACCTTCCCCGGTGCTGGTGAGCGCCTTGCCGCCCGCCCCACCCTTGCGGTTCGCCGTGGAACCTCCGACCACACCCTTGGCGATGCCCTCACCGTCGACGCGGGCGACCTTGGTGGGGGCGCCCTTCGCGGTGCCGCCCTTGGCCCGCTGGGCCCGGTCAAATTCCTCCTTTGTCATCCGCTTCGCATCCTCCGCCGCCCGCTTGCGCTCCTCCGCCAGCCGCTTCTGCTCCGCCTCCCGCTCCCGGCGGAGCTGGAGCTTGGCCTTCGCGTCACCGCGCACGATCTCGTACTGGATCTTCTTCTTGAAGTTGGGGACGGCCTCGTTGCCCGGGGCGGAGGGTGCCTTCTCCGCCGGCGGCGCGGGGGTCGGCGGCGCCTTGGCGGCGGGCACGGGCGGCGGCGGGACCGTCACGGGCGCCGGGGGGACCGGCGCGATCTCCGGCTCCGGTTCGGGCGGACGCAGCAGGGCGGGCGGCTCAGGCCGCGGCGCGGTGGCGGCGGGGACGCTCAGCTTCACCCCACCCTCGACCCCGAGGGCCGGCGCCTCCGTGGCGGCGTAATTGTCGCCCTCGCCCGCGACCAACTCGATGATCCGCGCGGTTTCCGGGTCCCGGTTCGCGGCGACGAAGCCGAGCCCCAGCGCCAGCGCGACCGCCGCGCCGTGCAGCGCGAGCGCCTGGAGGAAACCGCGGGAGGAGCTGTCGGTCATCGCCGGGGGAGCGGGCGGCCGCTCAGGAATCGGTCTTCGAGTCGATGGTGATCCGGGTGAGGCCGGCGCGCTGGAGCTCGGTCATCACCTCGGCGACCTTCTGGAACGGCACCGCGGCGTCACCCCGCACGCGGATGACGGGCGGCTTGGGCTCGGCGGCGAGCGCGGTGAAGCGCGTGCGGAGCTGGGCGAGCGTCAGGGGCGTCGGCTGGTTGTCCACGTAGTACCCGCGGGCGTCGATGGCGACGGCCACGTGCCGCTCGTCGGATTTCATCTTGGTCTGGGGCGCCTTGGCCACGGACGGCAGGTTCACCCCGACCGTCTGCTCCTGCTGGATCAGGGGGGTGGCGATCATAAAGATGACCAGCAGAATGAACCCGAGGTCGATCAGGTTCGTGACGTTCAGGTCGGCGATCGCGTGGGAGGCGCGCGGACGGCGGAAGTTGCGGGCCATAACCGGGCGGGTCAGCTGGACTCGAGCTCGAGGCGGTCGGCGAGGCTGGAGGCGTAGTTCTCCAGCTCAGTGGTCATCCGGCGCGTGTGGCTGAGGAGCAGGTTGTAGCCGAAGACGGACGGGATGGCGACCACAAGGCCGGCGATGGTGGCAAGCATCGCGCCGGAGACGCCGGGCGCGAGCTGCTGGATGCCGGCGGTCTGCTGGGTGGCGATGGCGCTAAAGGCCTCCATCACGCCCCAGACCGTGCCGAGCAACCCAATGAAGGGAGCGCCGGAGACGATCGACGCGAGAAAGATCATGTTCGACTCGTAGCGGAGCGTCTGGCGGGCGATCGCGCGTTGGATGGCATTTTCGGACTGCTCGAGCCGGGCGCGGGGGTCGTCGCGCCCGCGCTCGCGGTCGTGGGCGGCGGCGCGGCGGTAGCACTCGATGGCGTCGGCGAAGAGGTCCGCGTAGGGGATCGAGCGGGGGGCGCGGAAGGTGTCGGGCACGTCGAGGAGGGCGCGCTGGTCGCGCAGGTGCTGCTCGAAGGAGAGGTTGAGCCCGCGGAGGCGTTTCAGCTCGTGGTGTTTCCCGAACATGATCGTCCAGGCGACGAGGCTGAAGAGCGCGAGGCCGAGGACGATCGTCTTGTCGATCGTCCCGCAGCGCTCGAAGATCTCGATGATGTTGGCGGCCAGGACCGGCGAGGGGAAGAGCTGCACAGGCATATCTGGCCGGAACCGTTGCCCGCTTTGGCCGGGCGCAGCAACGGAAAACCCGGCGGCGGCCGAATGAGGTTGCCGCGCGCGCCGGCGGCGGCTTCCTCCGGCCCTCCGCTATGTTTCGCGCCCGCACCCTCCGCCAGCTCGCCGCCCGGCCCGCCCGACCCCGCCGCGCCCTCGTGGGCTTCGACGGCTTCGTCGACTCGATCGTGGCCCCGGTCGGGCTGCGCCGCGGCCCGGGGGAGGACTTCACGCCGATCCCGACCCTCGCCGAGCTGGGCGCGCGGATCTCCGCGGCCGCGGGGATGAGCACCAACCTCGAGCTGCACCCGCGCGGGGACAAGCTGGGCGGCAACGGCCCGATCATGGCCAACGCGCTCCTCGCGCTGGGCAGCGGGCTGACCTACGTCGGCGCGCTGGGCCGGCCGGCCGTGCACCCGGTCTTCGCGGACCTTGCCGCCCGCGCGCGCGTCTTCTCCCTGGCCGAAGCGGCGCACACCCTCGCGGTCGAGTGCCGGGACGGGAAGCTGATGCTCGGGCGGATGCGCAGCCTCGACGAGATCACCTACCCGCGCCTCGCGGAGGTCGTGGGCGAGGACACGCTCCGCGCGGAGCTGGCCGGGGCGGACCTGGCGGCGTTCGTCAACTGGACGATGATCCCGCACCTGACGGCGGTGCTGCGCGAGCTGCGCGGGAGGATCGTGGCGGGGCTCCCGGCGGCGGCGGAGGCGCGGCGGTACTTCTTCGACCTCGCGGATCCGGAGAAGCGGGCGGTGGCCGACCTGAGGGAGGCGTTGGCGGAGATCGCGGCTTTCGGGGCGCACGGCCGGGTGACGCTGGGCCTTAACCTGAAGGAGGCGCGGCAGGTGGCCGCGGCGCTGGGCGTGCCGGAGCCCGACGAGGGCGAGGCGGCGTTGCGGGGCGCGGCGGCGGCGCTGCGGGAGCGGCTCGGGGTGGACTGCGTGGTGATCCACCCGCGGGCGGCGGCGGCCTGCGCCGGTCCCGGGGGCACCGCGTGGGTGCCGGGACCGTTCACGGCCGAGCCCCGTCTGACCACCGGGGCGGGCGACCATTTCAACGCGGGGTTCACCACCGGCCAGCTCCTCGGGCTCGACGCGGAGGGATGCCTGACCCTCGGCGTGGCGACCAGCGGGCACTACGTGCGCACTGGGGCAAGCCCGGACCTGCCGACGCTCGAAACCTTCCTCGCCAACTGGCGCTGAGCCCGCCATCACCCTGCCGATGCCGCTGCCGTACAAGCCCGCCGGTCGCTTGGTTTCCTTCGAGGGATCCGAGGGAGCCGGGAAGTCCACCCAGATCGCCCGGCTCGCGGCGCAGTTCCAACAGGCGGGCCGCGAGGTGCTGACCACACGGGAGCCCGGTGGGACTGAGATCGGCGAGCAGATCCGCAACCTACTGGTGCACAACTCCAAGGGCGACGAGATGTGCGCCGAGACGGAGCTCCTCCTCTTCGCCGCGGCCCGCGCGCAGCTCGTGCGCGAGGTGATCGCCCCCGCCCTTCTCCGCGGCGCGATCGTGCTCAGCGACCGTTTCCTCGACTCCTCCACCGTCTACCAGGGCATCGGGCGCAACCTCGCGGCGGACCCGGTGAGCCAGATCAACCGGTTCGCCGTGGGCAACGTGATGCCGGACCTGACGGTGGTGCTCGACGTCCCCGAGGAAGTCAGCCTCGCCCGCCTCAAGCGCCGCGCCTCCGGCCTGCCGGACCGGATGGAGCGCCAGAACGTGGAGTTCTACCGCAAGGTGCGCGAGGGCTACCTCGTGCTGGCCCGTGGCCTGCCCGAGCGCTTCCTGCTCCTCGATGGCACCCAGTCTGAGGACGTGATCGAGCGCCGGATCCGCGCGGAACTGGCCGCCCGCCTCGGCTGCTGACGCCCCCGATGCCCCCGGCCCCCGCCACCCCCTGGCCCGCCGCCCTCGAGGGCACTCCCTCCACGGCGGTGATCGAGCAGGCGATCCGGCGCGGGCGCCTCGCCCACAGCCTGCTGCTGCACGGGGACGATCCCACCACCCTCGCGGGCGTGGCCGCGGCGATCGCGGACCGCCTGCTGCGCGGCGCGGCGCCCGCCGCCGCGTTCGCCCCGGAGCAGCACCCGGACTGCTTCACGCTCCGCCCGGCGGGCAAGTCGCGCCAGATTTCGGCCGACGCCACCCGCGCCCTGATCACGAAACTCCAGGTCTCCCCGGTGCTCGCGCCCGCCAAGGTCGCCATCCTCCACGAGGTGGACCGGATGAACCCCGCGGCCGCGAACGTCTTCCTGAAGACCCTCGAGGAGCCGCCCCGCGACACCACGCTGCTGCTGCTCACGACCCGGCCCTACGCCCTGCTGCCGACCATCCGGAGCCGCGTGCTCATCTTCCGCTTCCCCACCGCCGGCAGCGCCGTCGCGGCGGACGGCTGGCCGGCGTGGCTGGAGGATTACCAGGCGTGGCTTGGGCGCCTCGTCGAGGGGGTCGGCGGCGACCGCAAGGCCGTGGCGGACCAGGTCCTCGGCCTCTACGGCCTGGTGGCGCGATTCAGCGCGGTGCTGGAGCACGCGACCGCGGAGGCGTGGAAGGTGGAGAAGGCGAAACTCCCCGCGGAATTGGACGACGACGAGCAGGTGGCGATCGAGACCGGCCTCGCCGTCGGCCTGCGCACGCGGCTCCTAGTGGAGATCGAGCACGCCACCCGCGCCTTCGCCCTGCCCCGGCTGCGGGAGGGCGACGAGCCCACCCGCAGGGCCCTGGTCGCGGCCGTGGGGCAATTGGAACAGGACACCGCCCTGCTCCGCCTCAACCTGAACGAGGCGGCGGCCCTCGAGGGATTCCTCCTCGCGAGCCTCCGCGCCTGGAGCCGGCGCTGATCAGACCACCGTGCCGGCGGGCAGGTGGACGTTCTTGGGCACCACCAGCACCCCGTCGCGGATGATGACCGAGCCGCTGACGTAGCTCCCGTCGGTCTTGCCCAGCGGCGAGAGCACGCAGCCGTCACCGATCCGCGTGTTCTTGTCGATGATCGCGCCGGAGATGCGGCAGTTGCGACCGATCCCAAGGTGGGGCCGGCCGGCAAGGCGGTTGGCATCGTGCTGCCCCTCGTCCTCGTACTCGTCGTTGCCCATCAGGATCGAGTCCTCGACGTGGCTGCCCTCGCCGATCACGCAGCGCACGCCGAGCACGGTGCGCTTGAGGCTGGAATCGGTGATGATGCAGCCGTCGCCGATCACCGCGTGGTCGATCTGGCAGCGGTTCACCTTGGAGGCCGGCAGGAAGCGGGCGTGGGTGTAGATGGGCGCCGAGGGGTCGTAGAAGTTGAACGGGGGCAGCGGTTGCGCGAGGGCGAGGTTCGCCTCGAAGAAGGCGCGCACGGTGCCGATGTCCTCCCAGTAGCCCTCGAAGAGGTGGGCGAAGAGCTTCCGCTTCCCGAGCAGGCCGGGGATGACCTCCTTGCCGAAGTCGGTCATCGCATTGTCGAGCGCCAGCTCGAGCACCTGGCGATTGAACACGTAGATGCCCATCGACGCGAGGCAGCGGCGCTCGGGGTTGGGCGACAGCTCGGCCTCCAGGGCGGGACTGACAGCGAGGCTCTCGATCACGGCGGGATCCTTGGGCTTCTCGACGAAGCGGACGATGCCGTGGTCATCGCGCACTTCCATGAGGCCCAGGCCCGCCACCTTGGAGACCGGGACCGGGATCGCGGCAATGGTGACGTCGGCCGCGTTGGCGAGATGCTCGGCAATGATCCGCCGGAAATCCATCCGGTACAGCTGGTCGCCGGAGAGGATGAGGACCAGGTCGTGCGGGAAATTGCGGAAGTGGAGGAGATTGCGCCGGACGGCGTCGGCCGTGCCCTGGTACCAGTCGGAGCCGCGCTCGGTCTGCTCGGCCGCGAGGATGTCCACGAAGCCGCCCCCGAAGGGATCGAAGTGGTAGGTGCTCTGGACGTGGCGGTGGAGCGACTGCGTCTGGAACTGCGTGAGCAGGAACATCCGGTTGATGTCGCTGTTGAGGCAGTTGCTGATCGGGATATCAACTAGGCGGTACTTGCCCGCGAGGGGCACGGCGGGCTTGCAGCGCTCGAGCGTGAGGGGTTGCAGCCGGGTGCCGCGGCCGCCGCCCATGATGACGGCAAGGACTCGTTTCTGGGTGTTCATCGGTGGTGCGAGAGCGGTCGGGCTTGCCCCACGTTTGCCCGCGTCCCAGCGTTCGCCAGCACTTTCTGTGATGACCCACGTCCTCGTCACCGGCGCCGCCGGCTTCATCGGCAGCCACACCGTCGACCAGCTGCTGGCCGCGGGGCACCGGGTGACGGCGGTGGACAACTTTCGAACCGGCCGGCGCGGGAATCTGGCGGGAGCGCTACGTCTGCCAGCCTGCGAGCTGGTGGAGGCGGACGTGTCGGCGGAGGGGGTGCTGGCGGGGCTGGTGGCGGCAGGGCGGCCGGCGGCGATCGTGCACCTAGCGGCGCTAGTGAGCGTGCCGGAGAGCATCCGGGATCCGGAGCTGAATTTCCGGCTGAACGTCGTCGCGACCCAGCGGGTGGCCGAGGCGGCGCGGGCGGGGGGCGTGGGGCGGGTGGTGTTCGCGTCATCGGCGGCGGTGTACGGGGACGCGGCGCCGTTGCCGGCGGGCGAGGACGCGCCAAAGGCGCCGATCAGCCCCTACGGCGCGGCGAAGCTGGCGAGCGAGGCGCTGCTGCTGGGGCACGCGGCGGCGTACGGGTTCACCGTGCGCTGCCAGCGGTACTTCAACGTGTTCGGCCCGCGGCAGGACCCCGGCTCGCCGTACTCGGGCGTGATCTCGCTCTTCGCCCGCCGGCACCGCGAAGGGGCGGCCGTGACCCTATACGGAGACGGCGGGCAGACGCGGGATTTCATCTCGGTGCACGACGTGGCGCGGGCCAACGTGCGGGCGGCGACCGCGCCCGGGCTGGCGAGCGGGACGGCAAACATCTGCACGGGCCGGGGCACCTCGTTGCGGGAGGTGCTGGCGGTGTTTCAGCGGTTGTACCCGGGCGCGCCCGCGCCCCGCTCGGCGCCGCCGCGGGAGGGTGACATCCGGCACTCGCGGGGTGATCCCGCGGCCGCCGCCGCCGCCCTCGGCTTCCGCGCCGCCGTGCCCGTCGAGGACGGCCTCGCCGAACTGGCGGCCGCGGAATAGGCACGGAGCTCCGCCGCGCTTGCCTCCGCCGCGTTTTGCGCGCGGGATCGGGCGGCCCCGATGCGCCCCCGCCTGACCGCCCTGCTGCTGCTCGCCTGCGCCCCGCTCGCCGCCGCGCCCGCCCCGGCACGGCCGAACGTGCTCCTGATCCTCGCCGACGACCTCGGCGCCTCCGACCTCCCCGCCTACGGCAACACCTTCCACGAGACGCCCCACCTCGACCGCCTCGCGCGCGAGGGGCTGCGCTTCACCCAGTTCTACGCCGGGCCCGTCTGCTCCCCCACCCGCGCCAACCTCCAGTCCGGCCAGGACCAGGCCCGCTTCGGCATCACCCAGCACATCCCCGGCCACCGCCGCCCCTACGCGCGCCTCCGCGACCCGCAGGTGCCCGGCCAGCTCCCGCTCGAGGTCGTGACCTTCGCGGAGGCGCTCCGTGGCGCCGGGTACGCCACCGGCTACTTCGGGAAATGGCACCTCGGCGGCGCCGGCTTCGGGCCTCGCGAGCAGGGCTGGGACACCGCGGAGGAATTCCAGGGCCACACCCGCGGGGAGGCCCGCGCCGCCGCGCACCTCGCCGACCGCGCCATCGAGTTCCTCAACCAATCGCGCCCCGGCCCCTTCCTGCTGCAACTCTCGTTCTACGCGGTGCACATCCCGCTCACGACCACCCCGGAACTCCTCGCCAAATACCAAGCCAAGCCGCCGCGCCCGCCTTACCCCAGCCGCCCCGAGTACGCCGGCCTCCTCGAGGAGCTCGACACCGCCATCGGCCGGGTGCTCGCGGAACTCGACCGGCGCGGGCTGGCCGGCAACACCGTCGTGTGGTTCCTCTCCGACAACGGCGGCCTGGAACACGAGCAGAGCGGGCGGATCGTCACCTCCAACGCGCCCCTCCGCGGCGAGAAGGGGACGCTTTACGAGGGCGGCGTGCGCATCCCCGCACTGGTCCGCTGGCCGGGCCGCGTCCCGGCCGGGTCCGTCTCCGCCACCCCCGCGACCACCCAGGACGTCCACCCGACGCTGCTCGCCCTCGCCGGCGCCCCGGCGCCCGCCGACCAGCCGCGCGACGGCGAGGATCTCGGCCCGGTCCTGGCACGGCCGGAGACGCCCCGGACGAACGACACCCTCTACTGGCACCTCCCTCACTACCACCACAGCACGCCGGCCAGCGCGGTGCGTCGCGGCGCGTGGAAGCTGATCGAATTCCTCGAGGACGGGCGGCTCGAGCTGTTCTCGCTCGCGGACGATCCCGGTGAACAGGTCAACCTCGCGGCCCGCGAACCCGCGCGCGCGGCCGCGTTGCGGGCGGACCTCGATGCGTGGCGGCGGCGCGTCGGCGCGCGGATGCCCGAGCCCAACCCGGACCACGACCCCGCGCGCGCCACCGAACTGGCGGGTCGCGCCGACCGCGAACGGCGGAACCGCCGCTGAACCCCTTCCCCACCCGATGCGCCTGACCGCCCTCCTGCTCCTCACCTTGGCCGCCACGATCCCCGTCTCCGGAGCGGGCGCGGCCCGGCCGAACTTCCTGATCATCATCGCCGACGACCTCCACTGGCGGGACCTCGGCGTCACCGGCAGCCCGGACGTCAAGACCCCCCACATCGACCGTCTCGCGGCGGAAGGGATGAACCTGCGGGCGTTCTTCACCCCGGCGCCGACCTGCTCGCCCCTGCGCCACGCCCTGTACACGGGACTGTTCCCGATCCGCAGCGGCGCCTACCCGAACCACACGATGGTGGACCCGACGACGCGCAGCGTCTTCACGCACCTGAACGGGGCCGGCTACCGCACCGCCCTGCTGGGCAAGACCCACGTCTCCCCGGAGAGCTCCTTCCCCTTCGAGCACCTCGGCCGGAGCGCGGAC
>VHCY01000104.1 GCA_016871595.1 Verrucomicrobiota bacterium | reverse complement strand
CGCGGAGGTGCGCCTCGGGACGCCCTTCCGGGACCACGCGGTCCTGCAACGGGGCCAACCCATCCGGGTCTGGGGCTGGGCCGCGCCCGGCGAGAGCGTGCGCGTCTCGCTCGCGGGATCGCCGGTGGCGGCGCACGCGGATGCGAACGGCCGCTGGGAAGTCTCGCTGCCGCCGCGGGAGGCCGGGTTCACCCCGCTGACCCTGGTGGCCGAGGGCGGCAACCGGGCGGAGGCGCGGGACATCCTGGTCGGCGAGGTGTGGCTGGCGGCGGGCCAGTCCAATATGGAATGGCGCCTCCGGTTCGCCGACGACGGCGAAGCGACGGTGGCGGCCGCGGATTTCCCGGCGATCCGGCAGCTCAAGGTGTCGCGCAACCCCCGGACCGCGCGTCAGGCGGAGGCGGAGGCCGCCTGGAGCGTGTGTTCGCCCGCGACCGCCGGGGAGTTCTCGGCGGTGGGTTTCCACTTCGCCCGGGAGCTCTGGTTGGCGCTGCGGGTGCCCGTGGGCCTGATCAATTGCTCGCACGGCAACAGCGCCGTCGAGGGCTGGATGAGCCGCGAGGCATTGGCTTCGGACCCGGCCTTCCGGGGCGTGCAGGAGCGCTGGGATGAGGTGCTCGCCCGTTACCCCGCCGCCCGCGAACGCCACGCGGTGGCGTTGCGGCGCTGGGAAACGGAGGCGGCGAAAGCCCGCGCGACCGGGGGCAGCCCGCCCAACCGGCCCGCGGCCCCCATCGGGCCCGGACACCACCAGGAACCGGCGGCCCTGTTCAACGGGATGATCGCCCCGGTCGTCGGCTACGGCGTGCGCGGATTCCTTTGGTATCAGGGTGAGGGCAACGCGCGGCGGGCCGGCGAATACGAGGGGCTCTTCGGCGCGCTCATCCGGCAGTGGCGGGCCGACTTCGGCGCGCCGGAGGCTCCGTTCCTGTGGGTGCAGTTGCCAGGCCTCGGACGGATGCCGCCCACCACGACCCCCGAGGATTGGGTGGCCCTGCGGGCGGCGCAGACCGCAACCCTCACGCTGCCGTTCACCGGGCAGGCGATCACCCTCGATGTCGGGGATCCCGCGGACATCCATCCCCGGCGCAAGCGCGAGGTCGGCGAACGGCTGGCCCGGGTGGCCCGGCGTCGGGTGTACGGCGAGGCGGTCGCGGACCGCGGTCCCGAACTGGCCGCCGTTGACCGCCGGGGCGCAGTCCTCGAGTTGGAGTTCGTGCACGCGGAGGGCGGCCTGAGTTTGGGCGGGGAACCCGGGCGGGCCCTCGAGGTGGCGGGGCCGGATGGGGTTTTCGCGGCGGCGAGTGAAGTCGTGGTGCTCCCCGGCAACCGGCTGCGCGTGTCCGCGCCGGGAATCGGCCGGCCGACGCGGGTGCGCCACGCGTGGCAGGCCCTCCCCGCCGGATGGCTCCTCAACGCGGCCGGCTTACCCGCCCCACCATTCTCGGCCCGGGTCGACTGAGACCCTGGCTAGGCCGGACTCCCCAATCCCAGCTACCACCCCAGCCGGCTGGAGAACGAAAGCGACCGCGGATCGAGGTAGTAATGCGTTCCGCCGCCGGAATTCCGGGCAGGAGAGCGAATGTCGCCTCCGGGGGGACGGAGGCTCGCCCCGTTGTAGATCGGATCGCGAAAATTCAGGAGATTCGAAAGCCGGAGATCCAGATTCAAGGTCCGGTTACCCTTCATCCGCAATTGGTAGCCGAGTGTCGCAGTAACCAGATACCACGGCTTCATATGGACCGGGGTGTTCACATCGACGGTCGGATCGTCGATGGCCGCCAACGGGTTGGCGGGATTGACGATCGTGTCCCCCGCCCGGTTCCCGATCTCGATCCGGCTGCGGTACTGGATACCCGCCCCCAAACGCAGGCCCTTGAGACGGCCCTCCGGGAAGCGGTAGTCGGAGAAAAGGTTGGCGGTGAACTTGTAGGTCGCGTTCGTGGTCCGGCGATTAGGGTCATTACTGAGTTTCCAAGCCTGGAGGGCGTTCCAGCCGGAGACCGCGCCGGCGGCATCGCGAGCCTCGCTGGCGGGCAGGCTGGTCGTGGCCACATTCGCGGCGTCAATCACCGCGCCGGCGTCGAGCGCGATCTGCCGCAGGAGAGCCTCATACTGGCGGATGTAGGACCACGTGTCCGTGAAGTAATTGTACTGTTTGACCTGCGGCAGGCCGAGGTTGGCGGTCAGCCGCCAGTTCCGGGTGACGTTGCCGACAACCTCCACCTCATACCCATCCGCCAGCCGGTCGACATAGTCGAAGTAGGAGGACGGCAGTTGCGCGAGCCCGCGACGGTTCCGGCCCGTTTCACTGAGGTCACCGGCCACGTTGGCCTCGACCAGAGTCTGCAGGAAGCCCGGGCCCTGCGCGATGTTGCGGATCTGTTGGGATCCGTAGGTGGCGAGCGAGACGTTGACCCGGTCTCCGAGGAGGCTGAAACGCAACCCGGCATCCCAGCCCTCCGCCCGCACCGGGGCCACGAGGGCCCCGCTGAGTTCCTGCACCGCGCGCGACGTGTCGTAGGTTTGCGCGAAGTTGTAGAACGCGCTCGCGCCGCGGAAAAGGTGCAGGACGGAACCGTAGGACAGGGTGCTCACCGTCTGGTTGATCTCGGGCGGGCTGAAGGAGGCACGGGCGTTGCTGCCCAGATCCCAGTAGTTGGGCGGCGCCGCTGGCGCCTCCACGAACGAGATGCCGTCCCAGTCGGCCGGGTAGCCCGTGCGCGGGTTGGTGACCTGGTTGCGCGTGGCGAAACGGAACCGGTCCTGCCGGACTCCGGCGAGGAGCGCGACCCGCTCGCGGAACAGTTTCGCGAACGCCGCGGCCTGGGCATAGTCGAACGTGCGTTTCGCCGAAACATTGCCGGCGGCCAGGTTGAGTATCTCCTGTACGGCGTAGGTGCGCGTGGTCCGGGCCACGGGATCGACGTAGGTCACCTCCGAGGGGTTCCGGAACGGACGCCATCCCTCAGTGAGGTAGTAGCGGCGCCCGATGAAGTCGGTGTAGCCCCGTTCCCGCAGGCTCGGGTTGCGGGCCATCACGCGGATGAGGTTCCGGTTGTCGGTGTCGCGGGTGGTGCGCCCGCCGAGCAGGTTAAACTTGAACGATCCGAACCGCGGGTGGTCCTTCACCCAGGCGGCGGCCACACGGTACTCGTCGAACCGGTCGATTCCGTTGCTCCGCGCGGTGGACGCGGACTCGCCGTAGGGCTCGAGGAAGCGGGGATTGGGCTGTCCGTCCGGAAGCGAGCGGTTGAGGTCGATGTAGATCTGGGCCAGCGCGCTGACCATCGTCTCCGTGCGCCGTCCGGAGCGGGTCGAGCTGAACGCGGCCTGCAGGAAAATGTTCTCGCCGATCTGCTGGTCGAGGTAGGCGGAGACGTTGTCGAGAAACTGGATGAAAGTCGGGTAATCGGGTCCGATCATCGATTGCGGGCCGGGGACCTGGAACCGCGAGTTTCCGGTCGCGAGGGTGTAGCGGTTCGCGGGCTCGTTCACCACGCCGAACATATAGGACCCGGCCGCACCGATGTTCGCCGTCGAGAGGGGCAGCACGCCATTGATGGGGGTCGCGGCGGTCTGGCCGCCGCCCATCGTCCGCCACGTATTGGCCCAGTTCATCACGATGCCCTCGCTGGCGCCGGGAATCATCATCCGGTGCTCGGTCGTGTCGGATCCGACGCGCTCGACCCCCAGCGCGTTGGAATTCGGCAAGGTGGCGGCCGGCGCGGCAAAGACCGTCCGGCCATCCCAGCCCGAGACCCGGTCAGCGAGGTAGCTCACCGCCACGAGCTCGCGCTGCTCGTAGGTCTCGTAGTCCAACCTCACCTTGGTCCGCGGCAAGGGCCGGTACGTCGTCGTCACGTAAAGCCCCTGCCGCCGGTCGAAGATGCGATCACGCCACGACCCCGCGTCCTGCCAGAGGAAATTGAACCGCAGCGCGAGTTGGTCACCCAGGGGCTGGTTCACATCCAGCGTCACCCGCTTCTGGTCGTAGCTCTGGAGGTTGAGGCCCGCGTTGCCGAAGTGCCGCCCGATCTGCGCCTGCTTGGTCAGCATGATCAGCGCACCGCCCAGGGTTCCGTTGCCGATGAGCAGGGCGTTGGCGCCGCGGGCGTAGTCGATGCGGTCCTGGTTGTAGGTGTCGCCAAAGCGGCCGAGCTCGAAGAAGTTGCGCAGCACCTTCGGCTTCACGCCCCGCGAGGCCGTCCGCGTCCCGGCATCAAGGTTGGCGATGCGATCGGTGCCGTCACCCCGGGTCTCGTAGGAGTTCACCGCCCACTCCATCGCCTTCTCGGTGTCGGTGAGGTTCAGGGCCTCGAGGAACTCCTGGGTCAGCACCGAGTAGGCCAGCGGGGTGTCCCTCAGGTTGGTGGACATCCGTCCGCCGGCCAGGGCCACCGCGGGCGCAAAGCCGACGTCACGGTCCGTGACCACCTCAAAGGGGGAAAGCACGATCGGATCGGCCGCCCGGATGGGCGGGTTGGCCGGGGGCCTGGGCTCCGCGGCGGGGGCGGCGACCAACGTCGCCCCCAGCAGGGTCAGAACAGCAGGGATCCGACGGGGGTGGGAAGGGGTTTGGTTCATCGGCGGGGAAATCCGTCGTGGCGGGCGGCTTAGGTTCACCCCGGTGGTCGCGGGGACGAAGGCGAGGGACGCCGGAACTAATCCACCTCCGTCGTGTGTCGTTTGCCTTTCATGATTCCGGGTTCCTTTCTGCGGGCCCCAGACTGTCACTGCCAGCGGATCATTTCGCGGCGGTCACCTCAAGATCATCGATGTCCGGATGCGCGGGGCACTGCCGGTCGCCAGGCCCGCGACAGTGCGGGCGGAGGAGGCGAGGAAGGCGCGGCGGCGCGGGCGGGAAGCGGGGGTCGGGATCTTCATCGGGGCGGAGGCGGGGCGGCTCACAAGGCGAGCAGGCGGTCAAGCTCGCCCGAGAGTCGCTGCAGCCAGGCGGCATCGCTCAAACCCGGCGGCCGGTGTTGCTCCGTGATCATCCAACCGGAGTAACCAATCTCATCGAGCGCCCGCAGCACCGCGGGCCAGTCGATGTCGCCGGTCATCAGGGCCGCCTCGAAGCCGTGGCGAGGCCCCCGTTCGTCCCGGATCTGCCGGCTGTACTCCTTCACGTGGACCTTCACGATGCGCGGCCCGAGCAGGCGGATCCACTGCTCCGGCCAGCCGGTGTCCACGACGTTGCCCACGTCGAAGTGCCACCGGACCCAGGGGGACTGGAAGGCATCGACGAAGGCGACCGCCTCGAGCGGGCTGAGCAGGAACTTGTTCCAGACGTTCTCGATCGCGATCGCCACGCCGAGCGACTCCGCCAGAGGCAGGGCGGCGCGGATCTCCGTCGTCGCGCGGGCGAGGGCGGCATCATAAGGGATCTCCCGGTTGACCACCCCCGGCACCAGCAGCACGGAGTCGGCCCCGTAGGCCTTGGCGTCACGGAGGGCCTGGCGCAGCCCCTCGAGGCCCTTCGCGCGGGTGGAGGGATTGGGCGAGGTGAGCGGGTGGGTCCAGTGCGCGGCGACCACGACGCTCGGGATCTCCAGTCCGCTCGCGTCCCGCGCGGCGAGCACTTCCCGCTGGTTCATCGAGCCACGCACCTCGACGCCGGCAAACCCGCTTTCACGCAGGAGCCGGAAGGTGTCCCGAAGTGCCACCGGCCGGCCCGGATCACCCCGGAGCGAGGGGAGCATGAAGCCTTTGCGCCGGGCCGGCCGCGGTGGCGCCGGCGTGGCGCGAAGCCCGCCGGCGCAAGCCAGCGCGGAGAGGGTGAGAAAGTGGCGCCGCTGCACGCGTTGCTCCTAGAACTGGACCGAGGTGGACACGGTCACCCGCCGGGGAGTCGTGTAAGTGAATCGGTTCGGGACGTAGAATCGGCCAGCCGGATTCGGCCGGCCGGAGGCGTCGACCTGCGCGAAGTTGTTGGTGCTCCAGATCAGCCGGATGTCATCCGTCAGGTTCTCAAGGTTGGCTTGGAACCGGGTCTGGTGGCCGAACAACCTGCGTGAGTGGCTGACACTGAGGCGAAGGGTCTCGTAAGGAGCCTGCGTCACATAGTCATAAGGCGTCGCCACCCGCCCATCCGCGAAGACAAAGCCCTCGGGGTACGTCGTCACGTAGCGCCGGCCGCGGAGGACGGCCGCAAGCGTGGCCGCGGTGCCCTTGAAGATCCCGGAAGAGAGCCGGTAGGTGACGGCAAGGCTGCCTGTGTAACGGTAGGTATTGGCGAGGCGCCTGCCCGGCCCGCGGCTCGCCACCCTCTGGTCCATCTGCGCGAGTTGGCTGCGCACGAAATCGCGATCGGAGGTTGGAAGGGAAGCCGCCGCGCCCGTCCAGCCGGCCCGGTTGGCCTCGAGGTACGCTCTTGTCCGCGGGAATTCATCGGCGACCGCGGTATCCGAAAAACTGACATCCGCACGCAACGACAAGGCGCGGGATAGGTTGGCGGTGGTCTCGAACTCCCAGCCCTTGGCCTCGAGCGTGCGGGTGTCGGCGAATGAGTCCGGCAGGTCCGCCGGGCGCCCGAGGCGGGTGAGGATGGCCTCCAGCCGCGCGTCGAAGTCGTCCGCGCCCGAGGCGAGCTCGGTGGTGGAGACGTTGGTGTCCTGGTTGACGAAGTAATTGAGGGTGAAGCCCACCCGCTGGTCCCAGAGGGAACCCTTGAGGCCGGCCTCGAGGCCGCGGCGCACGCCGTCCTCGATCTGATTGCCCCGGAGATCGAACACGGAGGTCGCGGTGGAGGGGGTGTTCTCAGAGTAGCTCGCGTAGGCGTGAAGGCCACGGAGGACGAGGAACGACGCGCCGGCGTTCCGCGAGGTAGCGTACTTGTCGGGCACGCGGGTGCCGGCTACCCGGCGCGGGACAATGAACTCGCCGCGGGCGTCGGCGGACCACGTGTCGAAGTTCTCGCGGTAACGCTCATCAAACCGGATCGCCGCCATCGTCTTGAGCCGTCCGCTGCCGAACCAGGAGCCGCTGAGGGAGAACTGGTGGTTGTACCGGGTGTTGTGGTAAGGGTTTCCGACGGCGGTGCGCACGGGTCGGACGATGAGACCCGGACCGGGACTGCCTTCGGGCAGGGGAAGCGACCCGAAGCGCTCGTTGAAATAGATCCGGGGGCGGATCAGGGACTGATTGTTGTTGGCGTTTGAGAACACGTTCGTGCCCGAGTCCACCATCCAGCGCGTCGTGTTGTTGACGAAGGCAAGCGTCTGGTAATTCGAACCCGCCAGAAGGCGGTAGCTCAGCCACGGGAGCCGATCAGCCCACGCGAACTGCACGCGCCCGAAGTAGTTGCGGTTCTCCTGGAAGACGTACTCGGTCCGTCCCTGGACATAGAGCTGTCCGAAGTAGGGATTGGGCTGCCCGTTGGGCAGCGTGCGCACGACGTCGGCGCGCACGTCCCAGAACGCGTTGCCGGAAAAGTAATTTCTCCGCTGCTGCCGGAGATACGCGGCCGCGAACTCGAAGGTGAGCCGGGGGCTGAAGCGATGGGTGAGGAACAGGGAGGCCACGTTCGCGGGGTTGTTGGCCGGCCAGGCGCCCTGCATCGTGGTCGTGCGCCGCGTGGGGGCGAGCGCCAGCGCGCCGAAACGCGGCACCGCGCCCGCCGCCACCTCGGGAATCCAGCCGTCGAGGCCCGCGGACACATACTGGCGGAAGGAATCGGCGCCCAGCAGGCCCCGGGTGCTGCCATTGGTGACCGCGTAGTTGCGGAAGTTCACGAACTGGTTCGCGCCCACGGCCGGATTGTAGACCCATTCGTCCACGGTGATGCGGGTCAGCCCGCTCGCTGCCGCCGGGTTGGCCGCGAGGGGCCGGTCGATGGCGGTGACGCCATCCCACTGGGAATAGAGATCCCCGAGCACCTGGGGCACCCACCGGTCACGGTCGGCGTACTCGTACTCGGCCCGCAGGAGGGTCCGCGGCGAGAACTGGTAGCTGGTGGTGAGGTGCAGCCCCCGCTTCCGCACCCGCTCGATCTCGCGCCAGCCTTTCTGGTCGTCGAACATCAGGTTGACCCGCACCGCCCAGTTCGAGGTCAGCGGGCGGTTGAGGTCGACCGTGGCCCGGCCGCCGCCGAAGCTCGACGCCAGCAAGCTGAACTGCGTCAGCGGGCGCCGGACGGCCTGTTTGGTCGCGGAGTTGAAGGAGCCCCAGTCGTTGTTGTCGTTGAGGAACGAGTTGGGCCCGCGCACCAGCTCCATCCGGTCGAGGTTGTAGGCGTCGAAGTTGAACGGCAGCTGGAAGTAGTTGCGCGTGGGAGGCGTCCCGCTTCCCGCCGTGCCGATGTTGCGCATCGAGACCTGATAATCGTTGAAAGAGCTGCCGATCTCGGTCTCCGCCTGCGGCAAAACCCCCGAGAACAGCGCCGCCGCCCCGTTGTAGTCGGTGATCCCGAGATCATCGAGCAGCTCCCGAGTGACGATGTTGATCGTGTAGGGCGTCTCGTCGAGCGCCAGCCCGACCCGGCTGCCGGACAGGAAAGTCGTCGGCACATAACCTGACTCCTGCGTCGCCGTGACGGTGAAGGGATCGAGGAACACCTCCGGTGCCCGGGTCGAGGAGGGCGAAGGCGGCGAGGTGGTCTGGCCGTCGGCGGGCCCCCCGGTCAGGAGCAGGGTGAAAAGCAGGGAAAAGGTGGAGCCCGGTTTCATTGGTTCCCTAGTCCCGGGATTGGAGGTCAGCGGCGGAAGCGGGGCGCTCTCGATCGAACCGGCCGGCGCGCGGGTCACCGCGATGGCGCCGGTGGCCGGATCCTCGCGCGCCCGCAGCGGCGAGTCGCGCAGCATCAACTCGATCGCGGCAAGCGGGGGGTGTTTGCCGTGGACCGCCCGGGTCGTGACCCCCCGGAGGTCTCCCGGCACGTAGAGAATCTCCACGCCCGCCTGAACCGCCAATTCCCGCAGGGTCCGGGAAGCCTCCCCGGGCCCCACCCGGAACTCCCGGAGCGGCCTCTCCGCCGCCAGGGCTCCGACGGCCAGCAGGAGGACAAGCCCGATTCCCGCTCCCACCCGCCGCAGCGCGCCCGGCACCAGAATCGGCGATGGGTAATGCGCCACGGGGAACCCTCGCCGCTGAAAGGGGGCAAGCAGGCCGGGAGGCTGGCATAACTTGGGGACGGGCGAGACGCGCGGAACTACTAGTTCCCGCGGGTAAAAACGGTTCCCCGCCGGGGTGGGCCGGCAACGCGCACGGGGGCTCGGGAGGCGGAGGGTCATCGCCGGGGAACGCGGCCGGGGATCGAGGCTCAGGGTTCTCGCCGGGGGCGATCGGGGGAAGCCGGGCGAAGAACCACCTCGTCCGGCCGGCGCTCCACCTGCACGCCGAAGTCGTTCTGGAGGAGCCGGAGCAAGGACTCCTGCCCGTCCGCGCGGAAAACGCCGCTGAAGCGCTGCCGCGAGAGTTCCGGGTCGTCGATGGTCAGGCGGACCCGGTTGTGCCGGTTGAACTGGCCCACGATTTCAGCCAGAGGAGCCTCGTCGAACTCAAGCCGCCGCTCCTGCCAGGCCAGATGCCGCCGCACGGCCGCCTGGTCGAGAGCCGCCACAC
>VHCY01000103.1 GCA_016871595.1 Verrucomicrobiota bacterium | reverse complement strand
GCAGGTCGCCCGCGAGGTGGCCGAGCGCGAGGCTCCCGTGGAAGAAGAGGGCCATCCCGCCGAGGGCGGCGGCGATCGTCAGCCAGTCCACCCGCGTGGCCGGCTCGCGCAGTAGCCAGGCGCCGAGCAGCGCGACCCAAACCGGCGCCGTGTACTGGAGCAGAATCGCGTTGGCGGCGCTCGTCATCGTCGTCGCGGTGCAGAACGTGATCGTGCAGGCCGCGTAGCCGAGGGCGCCGATCACCTGGTCCCGCGAGAGGTGGAAGCGCAGGCCGCGGTTGGTCAGCAGCAGGAAAATGGCCGCGACGGCGCCGCGGCCGCCGGCGACGGCGAGTCCCGGCCAGGTGGCAGCGACGGCCTTGATGAGCACGCCGGCGAAGCTCCAGCACACGGCGGCGCCGGCCAGTTGGAGGACGGCGCGGGAGTGGTCGCGGGTGGCGGCGGAGGGCATCGGGGGCGAGCTTGGCGCAACCCGGGGGCTGCCGCCAAGCCTGCCGCGGCCGGAGGCCCCGACGGCGGGGATAAAGATTTTCCTAGGCAAGAGCCGCGCGTTCCCGCTAGAAGGTCTTTCGTTTCAGAGGGAAAAACCCAAAATAAAAACCAAATACCATGGCTAAAAAAGCCGCCAAGAAGACCGCCCGTAAGCCGAACGCCGCGTTCATGAAGCCGGTGACTCCCAACGACAGGCTCGCCGCTGTCGTGGGCGCCGCCCCGCTCCCCCGCACCGAGCTGACCAAGAAGCTCTGGGCGTACATCAAGAAGAAGGGTCTCCAGGACAAGAAGGTGAAGACCCAGATCAACGCTGACGACGCCCTCAAGGCGGTCTTCGGCGGCAAGGCCTCGGTCTCGATGTTCGAGATGACGAAGCTCGTCTCGAAAAACGTGAGTTAAGGCACCCGAGTCCCGTTTTACCCGGCCGCCGCGAGTCCGCTCGCGGCGGCTTTTCTTTGCCGTGTTTTCCGCCGACCCCTCCGGCCGCGCCCGGGCGATCGCGATGCTGCTGCTCGCGAACTTGCTCTGGGGCCTCAGCTTCCCGCTGGTCAAGGCGACCGGCCTGCTGCAGGTGGAGCTGCTGCCGGGGGCGGGCCCCTGGTTCCTCGCGGTCTGCACCGTTGCGCCGCGCTTCCTGCTCGCGACGCTCGTGTTCCTCGCGTTCCGCCCCGGGGTGCTGCGCGGCGCCACCGCCGCCGAGTGGCGCCAGGGGCTGATCCTCGGGCTCTCCGGCGCGGCGGGGATGCTGCTCCAGAACGACGCGCTGCAGTACACGGCCGCGAGCACCTCCGCCTTCCTCACCCAGTTCTACGCGGTCCTCATCCCGGCGTGGCTCGCGTGGCGCGTCCGCCGCCTGCCCGCGCCGCCCGTCTGGCTCGCCTGCGGCCTCGTGCTGGCCGGCGTCGCGGTCCTCGGCGGGTTCCACCCGTTCGCCCCCGGCGAGGTCCCGCTGCGGTTCGGCCGCGGCGAGGCCGAGACGCTGCTCTGCTCCGTCTTCTTCATGGTGCAGATCCTCGCCCTCGAGCGCGCGGAATTCGCGGGCAACCGCACGCTGCCGATCACGTTCGTGATGTTCGCGACCGAGGCCGTCGTCTTCGCCGCGCTCGCGTTCGCCCTCGCGCCCGACGCGGCCGCGCTCCTCCGCCCGTGGCAGTCGCCCGCCTGGCTGGGCCTCACCGCGGCGCTCACCGTCTTCTGCACCCTCGGGGCCTTCGGGCTGATGACCGCCTTCCAGCCGCGCATCACCGCGACCGAGGCCGGCCTCCTCTACTGCGTGGAGCCCGTCTTCGCCGCCGGGCTCGCCCTGTTCCTCCCGGGCTGGCTGTCGGCCTGGACCGGGATCCCCTACGCCAACGAGACGCTCACGGCCGGGCTGCTCGTCGGCGGCGCGCTTATCACCGCCGCCAACGTGCTGCTCCAGCTCCGGCCCACCCGTTGACGCGCCTCCGTGATGCGGCGCCAATGCTTTCGTCGCCAAAAAACGGCCCGACGCGGGCAACCGGCAACCCGAGACGCCCACTCCTCCTTAGGACGACTTCCCGCCTCACCCGGCGACTTCCCGCAGGCACTGTTCCACGTAGGCCCGCGAGCGGTTGATGGCGCCGGTGATCTCGGCGACGGTCGGCAGGATCGGGATGCCGCGCGGCGTCGGGTGCATGAAGATCTCCACGTAGCCGGTGTAGCGGATGTCGCGCAGCGCCTTCACGATCGGCCGGTAGTCCAATCCGCCTCCGAACCCGGGCAGTTGCCGCATTTCGATTTCCTTCGCGACTTTCTGCCGGATGCCGTCCGAGTGTTCCTGGAAATACAGGAACGGAATCTGGTTCGCGCCCAAGTCGCGCAGCAGTGCCGGGATCTGGTCCGACCACTCGTGCAAGTGGTGCGGCGCGAAGGCGATGCCGAGGTGGCGCGAGCGGTTGAACTCCGCGAAATAGCGCAGCGAATCCGGAGGGTGGAGCAGGGAATTGCTGTGATTCTCGATCGCGATGGTCACGCCGTTCTCCTCCGCGGCGGCGACGTGCGGCTGCATGCGTTCGATGAAGCTCCGGATCGCGGACTTGAGTTCCGCCGCCGGCAGCCCCCTCGGACCGCCGCTGCCGGTGACGATGATGCCGCCGCCAAACTTCCTCATCCACTTCATCTCGTCTCCGAGTCCCAGCGGCCCGAGCGGATAACGCGTGCTCACCCCCAGCTTCACGCGGTGTTTCGCGAGCAACGCGGCGAACGCGTCGTCTCCCATCGCCGTGATCTGCTCGCGCTGGTTGCCGTGCACCTTGCACCAGATGTCGATCGCTTCGGAGCCGGTCCTCGTCACCTCGGGCAGGATCACGTCGAGCGGCATCTCGCCGTACAGGGCCGACGCCAGGAGATAGCGCAGTCGAAACGGTTCGCGCTGATCGGCTGCGGGTGCACGTGGAAGCGCGGCGACTGCGGCGACGGCCTGAAGGAAGTGGCGGCGGGATAACATGGGGTCGGAGGATTTAATTCCGTGGCTGTGGCGGCGCGCCGGCAGTTCCGCCCTGCGCGCGGGCCGCGGCAGGGCGGCAGAGTCAGACGGCGGCCGCCGCCGCGACCGGGGCGGCGTGGCCGCGGGCACCGTCGCGGGCCGCTTCCAGCATTCTGATCCAAGGCCCGAGATACAGCCCGTTGTCGCGGTAAGTTCGGCCCGAAACCAGATTTCCATCCACCACGCACGGGGCGTCCACGTAGATGCCGCCGCAAACTTCCAAGTCGAATCTGCACTTGGCGACCGTGGCCATCCGGCGACCTTGCACGCAACCGGCGTAGGCTGGGATCTCGACTCCATGACAGACGGAGGCAACAGGCTTGTTGGCCGCGAAAAAGTACTTCGTCATGCGCACGAGGTCTGCGTCGTAGCGGATGTACTCCGGTGCGCGCCCGCCGGAGAACATGATGCCAAGATACTCCTCCTCCTTCACCTCGGAGAACGGCACGTCCACGTCGATGGTGTATCCCTCCCATTCTTTCGTGATGGTCCAGCCCGGCTTCACCTCGTGCATCACCATCTGGTAGCGACGACGTTCGGGGCCGGTGACGACCGGTTGGATGCCGGCTTCGATCAGGCGGTAGTAGGGATAGAGGGTGTCGAGCGTCTCGGCCGCGTCGCCCACCACGATGAGTGCCTTGCCTTGGAAGGGAGGAGTCATGGCTCCCAGCGTAATAGGATTGCCTCTCGCCGTCACTGCACTGCTTAGTCAGGAGACCTCAGGTTTTTCGTCACTCCATTCTGAATGGCCTCCCGCCGTCGGCGTCCACCCCGCGTCGCTATTCTGGTCGAAACCACGCGCACCTACACCCGCGAACTCCTCGCCGGAGTGCGGCGCTACGTCGCGGCGCGCGGCCCCTGGTCCTGCTTCATCGAGCTGCGGGCACTGGAGTCCGGACCGCCGCCTTGGCTGAGGAATTGGGACGGCGACGGCATCCTCACGCGAACATTCACCCGGGGAATGGCCGACGCCATTGCCGCGACGGGGCTCCCGGCGGTCGAACTTCGCGCGACCTCGCTGAGGAGTGAACGCCCGTTTGTCGGGATGGACAACCGGCTGATCGGGCAGATGGTCGCCGAGCACTTCTTCGACCGCGGCTACCGGAACTTCGCCGTCTACAGCCTGCATACCGAGCGCTTCTTCGAGGAGCGCGCGCGGAATTTCGTGGCCGCGGTGAGGCAGCGTGGCGGCGGCTGCGCGCGGCTCCCGGAACCCGTTTCCGACCGCGCGGCCGACTGGGAAAGGGGCCAGGCCCGGCTGATCTCCTGGCTCACGGCGCTGCCGAAACCGGTGGGGGTCTTCGCCGCCAACGACCAGCTCGGCGTCCGCCTGCTCGATGCCTGCCAGCGCGCCGGCATCCCGGTGCCGGAGGAAGTCGCCGTGGTCGGCGCGGAAAACGAGGAGACGCTGTGCGCGTTCGCCAACCCATCGCTGACCAGTGTGCGCTTCGACGGTGCGACGGTCGGATTCGCCGCGGCGCGGCTCCTCGCGCAGCTGATGCGCGGTGGCGCCCGGCCAAGGGGGGAAATCCTCTTTCCGCCCAAGGGTATCGTCGTGCGGCAGTCGTCGGATGAGTTCGTGATCCACGACCGCCTTGTCGCCCACGCTGCGCGTGTCATCCGCGAGAATGCCACTACGGGAATGAATGTCGGCGACCTGTGCCGGAAGCTGAACGCCTCGCGCAGCACCCTCGACCGCCGGATGAAGGCGGCGATCGGACGCACCCCCAAGGAGGAAATTCTCCGCGTGCGTTTCCGCGAGGTGGAGCGGCTGCTCCGCGACACCGACCTGACGGTCGAGGCGATCGCCGGCCAGACCGGGTTCGCCTACAGCCATTACCTCCAGGCCGCCTTCAAGGAGGCCCACGGGCAGACGCCGGGGGAATTCCGGCGCAGGAACGCGCTGCCAGAGGGCAAATACTGATGGCGGATCCCTGGTGCCGCGCGATCCGGCAGGTCCCCGGTGATGAAAAACCTGCCTTGCGCGGCACCAACACCGCGGTGACGCCCGCTGCGGACCTGAGCAATTGCGTCGCCCGGGACGCGCATTCCCGGACCCGGCGAGCCACCTCATTCGAGGCCAATCCGCCCCACCACAGGCCCAAACCTGCTCATCAGCCTCGGCGTTCACCGGAAACCACCTTAGCCCGCTCTGGCGGGTCCTCACCGGCGTTTGCGCCTCCGGCCAGGCACAAGTCGCCCACCCGCTCCCGAGCCACCCCTGCTCCCCTAGAATATTTGTGGTCTGTTCACCGTGCCTCCGCGCTGGGCCGCAGGCCACCCAGAGGGCGGGAGAAACGGCACCGGCGATTCCGCCCCTTAGGCCCCGCCTTTTTCGGATGACGCTAGGTCTGTCGAAGCCGAAGCGGCCAACGGCGGCAGCGGGTCTAATCGCCGGGAATCGTTCCGGCATTCAGAATCGTCCGCTGATCCCGAAGTTCACGAACGCGCCGTTGTCGAAGGCGCTCTGCTTGCGGCTGGGCTGGTAGTAATACCATTCCTGGTGCGCGTTGAACATGTTCTGCAGGTCGCAGTAGACCTCGAGCTTCGGCGAGAAGACGTAGCTCAGGTTCAGGTTCACCGCCGTGCGGTCGAATTTGTAGCGCAGGCGTGAGAGGTCGGTGGAGTAGCCGACGAGGTACTCGCCGGTGTAGTTCACGAGCAGCCGCGCGCGCACTTTCCTCCACGGGAAACTCAGCCCGGCGTTTGCCGTGGTCGGCACGAAGTTCGGCACGAGGTTCGTCGTGCGCGGACCGGTCGAGCCGTAGTCGCCCTCGGTCGTGAGCCGGGTGTAGTTGGCGAAGACGCTCATCCGTTTCAGCACGCCCGGCAGGAAGGTGAGCTGCTGCTGGAAGCTCAGCTCGATGCCCTGGATCGTCGCGGTGCCGGCGTTGCGGTCGGTGATCAGGTTGTAGCCGCCGTAGCTGCCTCCGAAGCCGTTGTCGGGGCCGTTGGGCACGGTCTCGCCACCGAGCGTGACGATGAAATCCTTCAGCTTCTTCCGGAACACGCCGACGGAGAACGCGCCGACCGGCTCGAAATAATACTCGAGCGTGAAGTCGATGTTCTCGGCGAACTGCGGCTTCAGCGCCGGGTTGCCCACGGTCAGCGTCTGCGTCTGGTCGTTCACATCCTCGCGCGGCACGAGGTTCGCGAAGGGCGGCCGGCCGATGCTGTTCGACCAGTTCGCCCGGGCCAGGAAGGTGCGCGAGAAGTTGTACGTCAGGTACGCGCCCGGGAACGTCTCGCTGTACTTGCCCGAGATGCGGCGGAAGTTCGCGTAGTCGGCCTGCGCCCGCAGCACCGGATCCGGAATCGCCGCGGCCGTCGCGAGCGTACGGGCACGGACGAAACCGCGGCCCGTCACTTCCGTCTCCTCGAACCGCACCCCGGCCACCGCGCGCAGCTGGCGCCAGCGCGTGCCGCCCATCAGGTACGCCGACGAGACGTCCTCGATGACCCGGCGCGTGCCCAGGTACTTGCGCGACTCGTCGTAGTAGCGGTCGGCGATCCAGTGGGTGGGATTCTCCTTCACGTGCTCGGCGACGTATCCGACGTGCGTGTACGGGATGGGCCCGTTGCGCAGGCTCTCGGTCGTCTTCACGTCCTTGAACTGGAAGAGGCTGAGGTCGGCGTCGTTTCGGCCGGTGGCGGGATTGATGCCCGGCACGCCGTCGGGGCCGGCGTACTGCCAGCGCCGGTCGCCGCCCACTTCCTCGGCCGTCTGCCGGCGAAACCGCAGCCCGCCCTTGAGGTAGTTGGCGCCGCGGGCGTCGAAGCGGTAGCGGGCGTTGGCGGAGAGACTCTCCAGCGTGCCGTTGCGCTCGTTGTCGCGCTTGTTGAGCTCGCTGTTCGTGTAGTTCCGCAGGTCGAAGATGCTCGGCCCGCCGGTCTGCGTGAACCTCGGCCGCATCTCGTCGGTGGTCTTGTCGAGCGTCCAACCCACGCCCGTCAGCCAGGTGCGGAAGAAGCCGCCGGAGCCGATCTTCCGGCTGTTATGGCCGTCGTTCTGCCGCACGAGGCTTTCCGAGTACGCCGCGTCGTAGTCGAGCGTGAGCCGCGTGTAGGTGTGCTCGGCGCCGGCGTGCACCTGGCGCTGGGAATCCTCGAACCGGTTGCCGTCGGTCTGCAGCTCGAAGTTCGACGCCGCCACCGGCCGCACGCGCGTGATCCGGTCGGTGTAGTCAGGCAGGATCGCGTTGTTGCCCGTGGGCTCGCCGGCGGCGTTGAGCGTGGCGACGGTGCGCGAGGTGTAGGCGCGCGTGCGCAGGTACTCGAACGAGCGTTCGTGCGCATCGTTGTAGATGCCGTTGAGGAAGACGCGGAAGGTCGGGGTGAACTTGTAGTCGAGCTTCAGCGTCGCGCTCTTGTTCATCCGGTTGTTGTAGATGTCAGCGGAGCGGTAGTCCCAGACGTACGCCGGACTCGTGGTGACGAACGCGTAGTCCTGCGTCATCTGGATCGCCGACACCGCGTTCTCGCTGTAGAAAACGCTGAACGTCACGCCCAGGTTGCGGTCGCCGCCGAAGGCGTCGAAGACCTCCTGGTAGCTGAACGACGTCATCGGGTGGATCGAGTGGTTCCGCGTGGCGGGATTGTGATCGTAGAACGGCGGGGCCCACTTGGCGCCGAACCGGTAGATCATGCGCCGCTTTTCCTTCATGCTGAGCGGCGAGCGGGTCTTCATGTTGATGTTACCGCCGAGCGAGTCGGCGTCGAGGTCGGGCGTCGCCGCCTTCGTGACCTCGATCGCGTCGAAGAACGCGCCCGGGATGCTGTTGGTGCGGAAATTCCGGTTCATGCCGCCCGAGCTGGCCATCTTGTTGCCGTCAACCGTGACGGAGTTGAGCGTGTGGTTGGTCCCGCGCACCATGACCTCGCTCACGACGCCCTCGCCATTGAGGGAGCCCGCGATGCCGGGCAACCGGATGAGCAGCTCGCCGGCCTCGCTGTTGGACAGGTTGCCGTACGCGTCGAGCGCGACGACGCTCTTCACGCTGTCGGCGTTGCGCTGCGCGGTGAGCGCGGCGGCGTTGCCCTCGCGTTCGCCGACGACGCTGAACTGCTCGAGCCGGTAGACGTCGGAACCGAGGTCGAAGTTGGCGCTCACCTGCTGCCCCGCGGCGACCGGGACGAGCCGCTCCTCCCGGTTCAGGCCGATATACGTGACGCTCACGGGGTACGCCCCGGCCGGGAGCTGGTCGAACGTGAACCGGCCGAGGTTGTCGGTGAGCGTGCGCCGGCCTAGGGACGTGATCTCGACCGTGGCACCCTCGAGCAGGGCGCGGGTGGCGCCGTTGCTGACCTGGCCGGTGATGCGGCTGGTGTCGGCGGCGGAAGCAAGGCCCGCGAGGAACAGGCACGCGGCGAACAGGCGGGCGGGCAAAGGGCGGGGTGAGGGAATGGGGCAGGGGGGCATTGGGCGAAGGAGAGCAGAAGCAACCGCTTTAGGGGAAAAGGGGCGTGGGCGGTAACCTCGAAGGGGCTGAGAGTCACCGCCGGAGTGCGAGTCGGAGCGGCGGCGGCCGTCCGTCCCGCGCTCGGCTCAGAGGGCGGTCGGTAGCAGGGGTTGGGAACAGAATGGGGTTGCGGCTGGGGTCAGGCGAAGGTGGCGCCGATGGAGGATGCGCGAAGCATCCCGGCCCTCGGGCCAGAAATCAGCGTACCATTTCGGCAAATCGTGTCACTCCGGTTATGCGGCGCGACTCCTCAGGTTTTTGGCCACGGGGCGCCGCGGCGCCTGACACTGCGCCTGCGCCACGTTTTGGCCGATGGGGCTGCCTTGGCGGTCGTTCGCTCCGAGGCGGCACCATCTGCGCGGGCGCCGCTCGGCGGCGCGCTCATCACCGCCGCCAACGTGCTGCTCCAGCTCCGGCCCACCCGTTGACGCGCCTCACCGCGGCTCGGTGAGGTACTTCAGGAGCTCGACCGCCTCCCGCTCCGGCAGCGCCTCGAGCAGGCCGGGCGGCATCAGCGACTGGGTCGTCCGCTGCCGCTCCCGGATGTCCGCCCGCGGAATGGTCACCGTCTCCGCCACCGTCCGCACCACCACGGCGGTCTCCGACTCGCGGTCGATCATCCCCGACACCACCGTGCCGTCGCGCCGCGTCAGCACGTGCAGCTCGTAGGCCGCGCCGACGACGGCGTTCGGGTCGACGATGTTCTCGAGGAAGTAATCGAGGCCGTGGCGCCAGGTGCCGGCGAGGTCGGGTCCGAGGCGGCCGGCATCGGGCCCGCCGGAGACGTGGCACGCGGCGCAGAGGCGCTCGTAGGTGCGCCGGCCCGCCGCGGCATCGAAGGCCCACACGGGCGCGTTGCGGAACGTGTCGCGCAGGCGCGCGATGGTGGCCTTGGCGTCGGTGGAGGCCTCGGCGGTCCGGCCCCAGACCTCCGCCAGGCGGCGGTTCACCTCGGCGTCCCCGAGCTTCCGCAGCTGCCGGGCGTGGAGGGCGGTGAGGTCGCGCCGGTCGAAGGTGCCCGCGGCCACGGCGCCGAGGAGGGCGCGCGCGAGCTCCGTGCGCCCGGTGAGGACGGCAAGCGCGGCGTTGCGCTCGGCGGGGCCGAGGCCGCGGAACGCGCCCAGCAGCGCCTGGGCGGCCGCGGGGGCGTCGGGGGCCGCGCCGAGCAGCGGGATGACGGCCGCGCGCAGGTCCGGGTCGCCCAGCAGTTCCGCGAGGAGCGGCACGGCGCCGGGATCGCCCGCGCGGCGCAACAGGTCGAGGGCGCGGCGCCGCTCGGCCGCGGGGACGTTGCGGTCGGCGAGGCGCGCGCGCACCGGGCCGAGCACGGAGCGGTCGCCGAAGAGGGCGGCCAACTG
>VHCY01000102.1 GCA_016871595.1 Verrucomicrobiota bacterium | reverse complement strand
CGACTCGACGTCCGCGAGGAGGCGCTCCGGCCCGCGAAGAGCGGCGCCATCCCGATCGTCCCCGGGCGGCCCGATCAGAGTGAACTCCTCCTGCGCATCGCCGACCCGGTCGATCCGATGCCGCCGGCCGACCACCACAAGGCGCTCACCGCCCACCAGCAGGCCCTCCTGCGCCGCTGGATCGAGCAGGGCGCCCGCTACGAGACCCACTGGGCCTACGCGGCCCTCGAGCGTCCCGCGGTGCCCAAGGCCCCGGGCCCGGCCCACCCGATCGATGCCTTCATTCGCGCTCGCCTGGCCGCACAGCGGCTCACGCCCGCCCCCGAGGCGGACCGCGCCCGGCTCCTCCGCCGCCTCGCGCTCGACCTCACGGGCCTGCCGCCCACGCCCGCGGAGACGGCCGCCTTCCTCGCGGACCAGGCCCCGGGGGCCTATGAGCGCCAAGTGGAGCGCCTGCTGAGCTCGCCGCGCCACGGGGAGCGCCTCGCGGTGTGGTGGTTGGACCTGGCTCGTTACGCGGACACGGTGGGGTTCCACGGTGACCAGAACCAGCGGATCTTCCCGTACCGCGACTGGGTGATCAACGCCTTCAACGCCAACCAGCGCTTCGACGCCTTCACGATCGAGCAGCTCGCCGGCGATCTGCTGCCCAACCCGACCCCGGCGCAGCGCGTCGCCACCGGCTACAACCGCCTGAACATGATGACCCGCGAGGGCGGGGCACAGCCGGCGGAGTACCTCGCCAAGTACGGGGCGGAACGCGTGCGGTCGGTGTCCGCGGCGTGGTTCGGCAGCACCTTCGGTTGCGCGGAGTGTCACGACCACAAGTTTGACCCGATCCTCACCAAGGATTTCTACCAGCTGCAGGCCTTCTTCGCGGATGTGAAGCAGTGGGGCGTGTACGCGGATTACGGCTACACGCGGAACGCGGACCTGGCGGGCTTCAACAACGACTACCCGTTCCCGCCGGAGATCGAGGTCGAGAGCCCCTACCTGCAGCAGCGGCACCGCCAGGCGGAGGAGCGCCTGCGGGCCCACCTCGCGGAGTTGCGCCGGGCCGCGCCCCCCGCGGAGGTGACGGCCTGGGCCGGGCAGACGGCCGCGTTCCTCGCGCGTCACCCGGATGGCTGGCAGACGCCCGTGCCGGCCGGGGCGATCCTCCGGGCCAACAAGCCCCTCGCCAACGCGGCGGTGCGGGTGGGCGAGGACGCCTTCGCCTTCCCGGAAAAACCCCTCGCGCGCAATGACACCCTCCAGCTTACGCTGACCCCCGGCGCCGGCGCGGTCGCGGCCGTGCGGGTGGAAGTGACCGCGGGGAGCGGCGGCGCCTTTGCGGGCACGGCGGCCAAGAACCGCGGGACGTTCCGCCTCGCCCTCAGCCGACGGGACGCCGCGGGCGCGGTGAAGCGCCTCCCGGTGGTCCACGCCGAGGCGGCCGCGAAGGACCGGCGCTACAAGGACGGCGAGGAGGTCCTCGGGGTCACCACCGGCTGGAAGCTACCCGCGCTCGCCGAGGGGCAGACCGTGGCGGGCGTCTGGCTGCTCGAGCACCCGGTGACCCTCGCGGAGGGGGAGACCTTGGTCGCGGTGTTTTCCGGGGATGTGGCGCTACCGGTGCGGGTGTCCGTGAGCCCCTTGGGCGCCGGGGAACCCTTGGCGGTGGCGGCGCCCGCGGTGCTGGCCGCGTTGCGGCGGACGGCGGCGGAGCGGACCGCGGAAGAGCGGGCCCTTCTGGCCGAGACGTGGCAATTCAGCGCGGCGCCCGGCCGCGAACCGATCGCGCGCTACCACGCGCTGGCGGCGGCGTGGCGCGAGACCCGCGGCGGGCGCGCGTGGTCACTCGTCACGGAGGCCGTGGAACCGTTGCCCATCCGCGTGTTGCCGCGGGGCAACTGGCTCGACCAGACCGGCCCGCTGGTCCTGCCGGCGACGCCGTCCTTCCTCCCGGGGCGGCAGGAGAGTGCGGCGGAGCGGCGGCTGACGCGCCTCGACCTGGCGCGGTGGATCGTCTCGCGGGACAACCCGCTGACCGCGCGGGCGGTGGTGAACCGCCTGTGGGCGATGTACTTCGGCACGGGGTTGAGCGCGGTGGTCGATGACTTGGGCTCGCAGGGTGAGCCGCCGTCGCATCCCGAGTTGCTCGACTGGCTGGCGGCGGAGTTCCGCGATGGGGGCTGGGACCTGCGGCATCTGATCCGCCTGATCGTGACCAGTGCGACCTACCGTCAGAGCAGCGTCACGCGGCCGGAGTTGCGCGAGGCCGATCCCGCGAACCGCCTGTTGGCGGCCCAGCAGCCGCGGCGGTTGGAGGCGGAGTTCGTGCGCGATAATGCCCTGTTCATCGCGGGGGTGCTGAATCTGGCGGAGGTGGGCGGGCCGAGCGTGCGCCCGTACCAGCCGGCGGGCTATTATGCCCAGCTGCAGTTTCCGGACCGGGACTATGCGGCGAGCCGGGAGGAGGAGCAGTGGCGCCGGGGTGTGTACATGCACTGGCAGCGCACTTTCCTGCATCCGATGTTGGCGAACTTCGATGCCCCGGCGCGGGACGAGTGCGCGGCCCAGCGGGTGGTCAGCAACACGCCCCAACAGGCGCTGACGCTCCTCAATGATCCGACCTTCGTGGAGGCGGCGCGGCTGTTCGCGGCGCGGCTCCTGGGCGAGCCGGCGGCGGGCGACGACGCGCGGTTGGCGCGGGCGTTTGCGCTGGCGGTCGCACGGGCGCCGCGGGACGTTGAGCGCGGCGGTCTGCGGACGCTCCTTGCGGCGCAGCGGGAGCATTACCGGGCGCAGCCGGAGGAGGCGCGTAAGCTCCTCGGCGTGGGGATCGCGCCCACTCCGTCCGGCGATGCCGCCGAGCACGCGGCTTGGACGCAGGTCGCGCGAGTCATCCTGAACCTGCAGGAGACCATCACCCGTTACTGAAGCCCGGTTCCGAAAGCCCCCTTTCCCGATGGACCCCATTGCCCACGCCCTGAGCGTCAACCGCCGCGCCTTCCTCACGCAGAGTGCCTATGGCCTGGGCGGGCTCGCGTTCGCCTGCTTGCAGTCGCGGCTGGGGGCGGCACCGGGGGTGGTCGGGCGGCCGCCGGGATGGAACGGGGCGCTGGCGGCGCCGCATTTCCCGGTGAAGGCGAAGCGGGTGATCTTCCTGTGCATGGCGGGTGGGCCGTCGCAGTTCGAGACCTTTGACTGGAAGCCGAAGTTGAAGGAGCTGCACGGGCAGCCGTTCCCCGAGTCGTTCACCGCGGGCCAGCAGCTGGCGCAGTTGCAGAACACGGAGCTGAAGGCGCGCGGGGCTTTCACGGGGTTCGCGCGGCACGGGCGGTCGGGCATCGAGATCAGCGAGTTATTCCCGGAGCTTGGGACCGTGGCGGACGACCTGTGCGTAATCCGCTCGATGCAGACGGAGCAGATCAACCACGACACCGCGCACGCCTTCATGAACACCGGCTCCATCATCAAGGGCCGGCCGAGCATGGGCTCGTGGTTGCTGTACGGGCTCGGCGCGGAGTCGCAGGATCTGCCGGGCTTCATCGTCCTGACGTCGCAGGGGAAGCTGGGCCTGCAGCCGATTTCGGCGCGCCAGTGGTCGAGCGGCGTGTTGCCGAGCCGGTTTCAGGGGATCCAGTTCCAGTCGCGCGGCGAGGCGGTGCATTACATCGGCAACCCGGAGGGGGTCTGCCAGAGCACCCAGCGGCAGGTAGTGGAGGAGATTCGGCGTCTGAATGGCCTGTTGGGGGAGGAGGTGCGGGATCCCGAGGTGGCTACCCGGATCGCGCAGTACGAGATGGCGTTCCGGATGCAGGCGAGCGTGCCGGAGCTGACGAACTTCTCCGGGGAATCGCCGGCGACGCTGGAGCAGTACGGCATCAAGGAGCCGGGCGACGGCAGTTATGCTTCGAACTGCCTGCTGGCGCGGCGGCTGGCGGAGCGCGGCGTGCGGATGATCCAGCTGTATCACCGGGCGTGGGACCACCACTCCGAGCTCGAGCGCGGGATGCGGTCGGGGGCGAGCGAGGTGGATCGCCCCACGGCGGCGCTGATCAAGGACCTGAAGCAGCGGGGGATGCTGGAGGACACGCTGATCCTGTGGGGTGGGGAATTCGGGCGGACTCCGATGGGGCAGGGCACGGGCCGCGACCACCACATCCTGAGCTTCAGCGTGTTTATGGCGGGCGGGGGCGTGAAGGGTGGGATGAGCTACGGGGCGACGGACGAGTTGGGTTACCGGGCGGTGGAGAACGTGGTGAACGTGCACGACCTCCACGCGACGATGCTGGCCCTGCTGGGCATCGACCACCGGCGGTTGAACACCAAGTTCCAGGGCCTCGACGTGCGCCTCACCGGCGTTGCCGGCGAGGTGGTGAAGGACCTGATCGCCTGAGGCGCGCGAAGGCGACGGGGTCAGCCTGTTGCACGTTGCATTCGCTCCGGTGGTCTCCCGGCGGGTGGCTCGCCGAACGTGCCGTTGCAACATGCAACAGGCTGACCCCGTCGCCTTGGAGCGGTCCCGCTCAGGGCCGGAACAGCGGGTCCAGCAGGCCGCGGACGACCTCCTCGGGCGGCTTGGGCAGCAGCGAGGGCTGGTAGCGGCGGGCGTCCGCGAGCTTCTTCGGCGGCGAGACGGTGTGGAACGCCACGTTCAGCTCGATCAGGTAATTCCGGAAATCCCACGTCCACCGCGCGTCGTAGGTCACGATCACCTCGGTGTCCGGCGGCATCATCGTCCGCGGCCCGCACTCCGCCACCCGGCCCTGACGGCGCAGCGCGGCCACCAGGGCCTCGTCAAGCCGGTGGTTCTCGTTCAGCCGGGTCTCGACGAAGAAGCGCTGAAACCGCGAGAGGTCGACGACCCGGCGCGAGGAGACGGAGGTGCAACCCCCGGTGAGGAGGGCGAGCAGGACCAGCAGGAGGGCCGGCCGGAGGCTCCGGATCATCGGGGACAGACCGGCAGGGCCGGCGCGGTCAGCGGTGGAGGTACGAGAGCAGCAAGTTCTCGAGGTACTCCTGGCGTCCGGAGCGGGGCGTCGGTTCGCCGAGCTTCGTCAGCACGAGCTTCTCGAGAGAGCGGAAGTCGGCCTTGCCGCGCTCGATGTCGCGGCCGAAGCCGGCGTCGAAGCTGGCGTAGCGCTCGCGCACGAAGGTCTCGAACTTCCCCTCGGCGAGGATCCGCCGGGCCAGCTTGAAGGCGAGGGCGTAGGCGTCCATTCCGCCGATGTGCGCGTGGAAGAGGTCCTCCGGGTCGATGGAGGGCCGGCGCAGCTTGGCGTCGAAGTTGAACCCGCCGCTACCGAGGCCCCCGGCGCGCAGAATGGAGATCATCGCGAGGGTGAGCTCGCGCACGTCGGTGTTGAACTGGTCGGTGTCCCAGCCGAGGAGCAGGTCCCCGGCGTTGGCGTCGATCGAGCCGAGCATCCCAGCGGCGGCGGCGACCTCGATCTCGTGCTGGAAGGTGTGGCCGGCGAGGGTGGCGTGGTTGGTCTCGATGTTGAACTTAAAGTGTTTCTCGAGGCCGAAGGTGCGCAGGAAGGCGATGCCGCTGGCGACGTCGAAGTCGTACTGGTGCTTGGTCGGCTCCTTTGGCTTCGGCTCGATGAGAAACTGGCCCTTGAAGCCGATCGTCTTGGCGTGCGCGACGGCGAGGTGGAGGAAGCGGGCGAGGTGCTCCTGCTCCCGCTTCAAGTCGGTGTTGAGGAGCGTCTCATAACCCTCGCGGCCGCCCCAGAAGACGTAGTTTTCACCCCCGAGGCGCTGGGTGACTTCCATCGCCTGCTTCACCTGCGCGGCCGCGTAGGCGAACACGTGGGCATCGGGGTTGGTCGCGGCGCCGCACATATAACGCGGGTTCGAGAACAGATTCGCGGTACCCCAAAGGAGCTTCACGCCGGTCGATTTTTGCAGGGCGCGCGCGTGGGTGGCGACCTGGTCGAGGATGCGGTTGGAGTCGGCGAGGGTCCGGCCCTCGGGGGCGATGTCGCGGTCGTGGAAGCAGTAGAAGGGAGCCCGGATCTTCTGGAAGAACTCAAAGGCCGCCTCGAGGCGCACCTTGGCCACGCCGACCGGGTCGCGGCCGGCTTCCCAGGGGCGGACGATCGTGCCCGGGCCGAACGGGTCCGAGCCGGTGCCGCGGAACGCGTGCCAATAGGCGATGGAGAAGCGCAGGTGCTCGGCCATCGTCCGGCCATCGATGACCTCGTCCGGGTTGTAGTGCCGGAAGGCGAGGGGATTGTCGCTGCCCGGACCCTCGTAGGGGATCACGGGAACGGTGGGGAAGTGGGCGCGGGCTTTCTTCATCGGGAAAAGGACGGAGGTCTTCGACAGGCTCAGACCAGGATGGTCTTCGACAGGCTCAGACTAGGATGGTCTTCGATAGGCGCAGACCAGGACGGAGGTCCGAGTTGCGCCTAAGCGGGCATCAAACACCCGGGGGGCGCGCGAAATCCACTCCTTTCTGCGCGGCGGCGCTTCAGAACTCGATCGCGGCGCCGAGGTAGCCGTGGCGGCGCGGGGCGGGATCGATGCCGTCCGCCCGCACCCGGCTGTAATAGTCCTCGTCGAGCAGGTTGTTCACGCCCCCGATCACCCGGATCGCGGTGCCCGGGACGCGCCACTCGGCGGTGAGGTCCCAGACGGCGTGCGCCGGCACGCGCCGCTGGTCGGTGTTGGTGTCATCCGCGTGGCTGGAGCCGACGAAGGTGCCGGACAGGCCGGCCTTGAGCCCGGGACCGCGCGAGAACCGGAGCCCGGTGCGGACGAGGTGGCGCGGGGCGTACTGGGGCCGGCGGCCGGCGAAGGCGCCCTCGCGGAATGACGCATCGAGGAGGAGGGCATTGGCGTAAAGCTGGAGCGAGGCGGCACCAGCCGGGCGCGACCGTAGCAGTTCCTGCCGGACGGAGGCCTCCAGGCCGCGGTGCACGGAGCGGCCGACGTTGACGAGACGGGAGCGTCCCCCGGGGAGGGCGGCCGTGCCGACCTGATCGGAGAACTCGAGGTGGAACAGGCTCGCGTCCACGACGAGGCCGGAGGCGGTCTGGGAGCGGTAGCCGAGTTCCAGCTGGCGGGCGCGGGCGGGGGCGAGGTCCGCGTTCACGACCTGCGTGGCGCCATTGGGCACGGCCTGGGTGAAGATCACGGGGCGAAAGCTCTCCGAGGCGTTCAGGTAGGCCTGGGCGCCGCGGGCGGGTTCCCAAGTCGCAGCGAGGCCGAGGAGCGGCTCCGTATCGGTATCCGTGCGGTCCGCGAGCGGGTTGCCGGCGGCGGCCTTGGCGAGGTTGATTTCCTCGCGGACCGATTGGCGGACCTGCTCGAGGCGAAGGCCTGGCGTGAGGGTGAACGCGCCCCAGCGGAACAGGTTCTCCGCGTAGACCGGGGCGTAGAAGACCTCGCGGCGAGACTGGGCCTGGATGGTCCCGGTGGTGGCCGTGGGCGAGGTGCCGCGGCGGTCGGTGCGAGGGGAGGTGCTGCCGTAGAGCTGCGCGCCGGTGCTGAAGACGTGGCGCGCGGCCAGGCCCCAGTCGAGGCGGAGGCGGGCCTCGGTGCCGAGGGTGCGGAACTGCTGCCATTCCTGGGTGTTGGTCTGGGCGGCGGGGCCGGTGGGCAGCGTGCCGAAGCCGCCACCGCCCTGGCGGCGGGAAGCGCGGGTGTAGTCGATGGCCCAGGCGCGCCAGGCGAAGGTGCCCGCGGCGAGGTCGTGTTCCCAGATCAGCGAGGCGGCGTCCCGCTCGAGGTTGAAGCGGTCGTGGAGGCGCGAGGGCGCGCGGCGGTCGGCGAGGTAGTTCACCGCGCCGGGGCCGGAGGCGAAGGTCAGCCCGCCGGGTTCGCCGTGCTCCTCCGCGTAGGTCTCCAGCGTGAGCAGCCAGCGCGAGGCGCTTGTGGCGTCGAGGGCGAGCCGGCCCAGCCAGGAGGTCAGACGGTAGTCGCTATTGGCGGAGCGAATGCCGTCGGACTGGCGGTGGTTCAGGTAACCGTAGTAGCCCACGCGGCCGACCGTGCCATCGAGGTGGCTGAAAGTGGAGTAGTAGCCATCGGATCCGACCGTGTGCAGCGAGGAGCCGGAGAAGCCGCGGTCCGGGCGCGGCCGGTGGGTGACGTAGTTGAGGGCCCCGCCGGGTTGGGGGCCGTAGAGGAGGGCGGCGCCGCCGCGGATGAATTCGATCCGGTCGACCGTGTCGAGGGGCGGCGTGTAATAGGCCTCGGGGTAGCCGAACTGGTCGGCGTGGATCGGGATGCCGTCTTGGAGCACCTGGGTGAATTGCGCGCGGTGGGGTTCCAGCCCGCGGTAGCCGATGCTGACCAGCGGGGAAGTCTCCTCGCTGAGGATCAGCCCGGGCGCCTCCGCGAGCGCCTGGCGGTAGTTGTTGCCGTTGATCCGGGGTTGGCCGTCGAAGTCGAGGATCGTGGTCTTCTTCCCGGCGTTGATCTTGGCGCCTTGGACGTTCGGGAGGAACGGCCCTTGGATCACGTGATCGAACTCCGCCTCGGCCTCGACTTGGAACCGGGGCAGCTGGACCGGCGGCGGCGGAGGTTCCGAAGCGGCGAACAAAGGGGTCGCGACCCACAGCCACGCGAGTGCGGGGCGACCCGGGAGGCGGGTGCGGAAACAGAATCGAAGTTGGCTAAAAAATTGCACCACAGAGAGTAAAGGTCGGCCTTCAGTCGCTACTGAGAGTCAGTCGCTTTAATAAAGACCGCTGGTAATGAGACTTAGTCGCTATTCGTCAAGGGTGGAGTTTAAGGGCGGGTGAGGCCGCGCGGGGCGGGTGGGGTGCCGGTGGGGCGGGGTGGGCGGGCCAAGGTTCCGCTCGACGCGTTGGGTGCGCGGGGCTTAATCCGCCCTATGGTCGCTCCCCTCACGGTCCAGCTGGGCGCACGCGCGTATCCGATCCACTTCGGGGAGCGGCTGGGGCCGGTGCTGCGCGAGGAGATCGCGCGGCTGACGGCGCAGGGGCGGCGGGTGGCGGTGGTGACGGACGAGGCGGTGCGGGCCGCGCAGGGGGCGTTTTTGGCGGAGGTCTTCGGGGCGGCGCCGGTGCTGGCGGTGTCGCCGGGGGAGGGCGCGAAGTCCTTGGCCGGGCTGGAGCGGGTGCTAGCGTTTCTGGCCGCGGAGCGCTTGGACCGGGGCGGGGTGGTGGTGGCGTGTGGTGGCGGGGTGATCGGCGATTTGGCCGGGTTTGCGGCGGCCGCGTGGCTGCGCGGGGTGGATTTTCTGCAGGTGCCGACGACCCTGCTCGCGATGGTCGACAGTTCCGTGGGCGGGAAGACGGGCATCAATGTCCCGGCCGGCAAGAACCTAGTCGGCGCCTTCCACCAGCCGCGGGCGGTGTACATCGACACGGGCTTGCTTGCGACGCTGCCGGCGCGCGAGTTCGCGGCGGGGATGGCGGAGGTCGTCAAATACGGTTTGCTGGGGGATGCGGCCCTGTTCGCGCGGCTGGAGGCGGGGGCGGTGGACCGGGCGAGCGCGGATTTGCCGGACCTGATCCGGCGGTGCTGCGCGTTGAAGGCGCGGATCGTCGAGGCGGACGAGCGAGAGCTGGCGGCCGACGGCGGGCGGGCGCTGCTGAACCTCGGCCACACCTTTGGTCACGCGATCGAGAACGTGGCGGGCTACGGCGAGTACCTTCACGGCGAGGCGGTGGCGATCGGCTTGGGCGCGGCGGCGCGGCTTTCGGTAGACCTCGGGCTGGTGCCGGCGGACGTGGTGGGCCGGGTGGAGCGGGTGCTCACGGCGCATCGTCTGCCCGTGCGGCTGGCGCGGCCGTTGCCGTGGGCGGAGCTGTTGGCGGCGATGCAGCGGGACAAAAAGGTGCGCGCGGGTGGGGTGCGATTCGTGGTGCTGGCGGCGGTGGGTGAGGCGGCGACGCGGGGCGGGGTGCCGCTACCGCCGGTCGAGGCGGCGTTCCGCGCGGTGGGTGCCGCTT
>VHCY01000101.1 GCA_016871595.1 Verrucomicrobiota bacterium | reverse complement strand
GGTCCCTTTCGGGCGGGAACGTCTTTATGCCCAACCTCCGCGCGATCGCGGACCTCTACCGCGCCAACCCGGACGCGTTCCGGCAGAACTGGGGCACCAACGGCGACAACTTCTACGCGTCCTACGTCGCCCGGCGGCGCCGCTATTACGAGCGCGTCGATTCGGGCTTCCTGATGGGGACCGCCAGCCTACGGGGGCTCACCCTGCGGGCCGGGCTGCGCTGGGAGGGCACCAGCACCGAGGCGAGCGAGGCGGACACGCGGACCCCGGCGGAACTCCGGGCGGCGGGCTTCCCGGTGAATGCCGCCGGCCGGGCCACGACCATCCCGGGCATCCAGTACCAGTTCCTTTCCCAGCCGCGCGTGAAGCGCACCGGCGATTACGACAACCTATTCCCCAGCGCCTCGGTGAAGTACGGGCTGGCCCGCAACCTCGATCTCCACTTTGGCTACAGCTCCACGATCCGCCGGCCCTCCTACGTCAATCTCGCCGGCGTCTGGATCGTCAATGACACCGCGCTGACGGTCACCTCGCCCAACCCGCGCCTGAAGCCGGAGACGGCGGACAACTACGCGGCGCGGCTCGCCTATTACTTCGAGCCGGTGGGCCAGCTCGCCGTCACCCTCACGGAGCGCAAGGTGCGCAACCTGTTCATCACCGACCGCCTGACCGCGCAGGAGTTCGGCTACACCGGGGACGACGAGCTGCTCGGCTACGAGTTCATCACCACCGACAACGGTCCGGGCACCATCCGGATGCGCAGTATGGAATGGGAGTACAACCAGAGCCTCTCGTTCCTCGGCGCGCTCTTCCGGCGCCTCTCCGTGCGGGCGAGCTACACCCGGCTCTACGCCGAGGTGCCGCGCGCGAACCTGACGCCCCACCTCGCCAGCGGCGGGATCAATTACACCTACAACCGCCTCAACCTCTACACGAACTGGAACTGGACGGATGACGTGAACACGAACCTCGCCGGCACGACCTTCCGGCGGCATCGCACCAACGTCGACGCCGGGGCCGGCTGGCGCCTGAGCGCCGTCTACAGCCTCTCGGTCAGCGTGCGGAACCTCACGGACACGCCTTACATCAACCTGCAGCGTTTCGCCGGCGGACTGACCGCGCTCACGCGGAACGAGACCGTGGGCCAGAACTGGACGTTCGCCCTGAAGGGCACTTATTGACGCCACCCGCCACCCCGATGAACCGCCGCCGCTTCCTCCGTCATTCCGTCTCCGCCCTGCCCGCCGCCGTCTTGGCCCCGTCCGCCCTGCGCGCGGGCGGGACGCCCGCCGGCCCCGTGATCCTCAGCGGCGTGGCGGCCCGGACCGCTCCGGCCGCGAAGGAACTGAGAGCGGACGTCGTGGTGATCGGCGGCGGGCTCGGCGGCTGCGCGGCGGCCCTGGCCGCGGCGCGCCGAGGGCGGCGAGTAATCCTCACCGAGGAGACGGATTGGATCGGTGGCCAGTTGACGTCCCAGGCGGTGCCGCCGGATGAGAACGCCCAGATCGAGACCGGCGGCGCCACCCGGTCCTACCGCGAGTTGCGGGAGCGCATCCGCGACCATTACCGGCGCAATTTCCCGCTGACGCCCGCCGCGCGCGCGAACGCCCGGCTCAACCCGGGCAACGGCAGCGTCTCGCGGCTCTGCCACGAGCCGCGCGCCGCCCTCGCGGCCCTGCAGGAACTCCTCGCCCCGCACGTGGCCGGGGGGCGCGTGGAGATCCTGCTGTTCCACGTGCCGGTCGCGGCCCAGACCACGGGGGACCGCGTCGAGGCCGTGACCGTCCGCAGCCTCGACCTTGGCCACGAGACCGTGCTGCGCGCGCCCTACTTCATCGATGCGACGGAACTTGGCGACCTGCTGCCGCTCACCGGCACGGAGTTCGTTACCGGGGCGGAGTCACGGCGGGAGACCGGGGAACCCCGCGCGAAGGAGCAGGCGGAACCCGACAACCACCAATCCTTCACCTGCTGCTTCGCGATGGATTACGTCGCGGGGGAGGATCACGTGATCGAGCGCCCTCGCGACTACGCGTTCTGGCGCGACCACGTCCCCGCCCTCCGGCCGCCGTGGTCGGGCAAGCTGCTGAGCCTGTTCTATTCGTCGCCGCGGACCCTCCAGCCCTTCAATATGGGCTTCGACCCCGAGAAGGGCACGGGGCTGTTCAAGTACCGGCGGATCATCGACCGCTCCCAGTTCGCGCCCGGCACCTACCGCGGGGACATCACCCTGGTGAACTGGCCCCAGAACGACTATATGCTGGGCAACCTCGTCGGCGTATCCCCCGCGGAGGCCGCGCGCCACACCGAGGGGGGCAAGCAGCTGAGCCTGTCGTGGCTCCATTGGCTGCAGACCGAGTGCCCGCGCCCGGACGGCGGCACCGGTTGGAAGGGGCTGCGGTTGCGGCCCGACATCGTCGGCACGGCGGACGGCCTCGCCAAGTACCCGTACATCCGCGAGAGCCGCCGGATCCGCGCGGAATTCACGGTGACCGAGCTGCACGTCGGCACGGAGGCCCGCCAGCGCGAGACGGGCGCGAAGACCCCGGCTGAGACCACGGCGGCCCTCTTCCCGGATAGCGTCGGGATCGGCAGCTACAACATCGACCTCCACCCCAGCAGCGGCGGCGACAACTACATCGATTTCCCCGCGCTGCCCTTCCAGATCCCGCTCGGCTGCCTGTTGCCTGTGCGGATGGAGAACCTCCTGGCCGCGAACAAGAATATCGGCACCACCCACCTCACGAACGGCTGCTATCGCCTCCACCCCGTGGAGTGGAACATCGGCGAGGCCGCCGGGGAACTGGCGGCCTTCTGCCTGGCCGGGCGGCATGCGCCGCGCTCCGTCCGCAAGGCGCCGGGACTACTGGCGGATTTCCAAGCCCAACTGGTGGCGGCCGGGATCCCGCTGGCGTGGGAGCGCCGACCCTGAGCGCGGCGGTCAGGCGAACAGTTCCTCGGGGCGGAAGAAACGGGCCAGCTCGGCCCGCGCGTTCTCCACGCTGTCGGAAGCGTGGGCGACGTTGACCATCATATCGGTGCCGAAGTCCCCGCGGATCGTGCCCTTGGCCGCCTTGCGCGAATCGGTCGGCCCGAGCAGGTCCCGCACGCGCTGGACCACGTTCTCCCCCTGCAGGGCCACCAGCACAACGGGCCGGCGGCTCATAAAGGCCTCGATCTCCGGATAGAAGGGCTTGGACGCGACGTGCGCGTAATGCTCCCGGAGCAGCGCGGGCGACAGCCGGCCCATCTTGCACGCCACGACGTCGAAACCGGCCGCCTCGAAGCGGGCCACGATCGTGCCCACCAGGCGTTTCTCCATCGCGTCAGGCTTCAGGATGATGAACGTTTTCTCCATAAAAGCCCGATAAGGTAGCGGCGGCCCCGTGGGTGGGAAGCCTAGAGTTGCCCGGCGACCCGCGCTCAGAATCCGCGCTCGAGGGCGAGGAACCCACCCCGCCCGATCGCGGGGTAGCCGTGGACCTCCTCGTAACGCTCGTCCAACGCGTTCTCGAGCCGCGCGCGCAGGACCCACGCGGGCCCCAGCCGCTGCTCCGCGTAGAGGCGCGCCACCACGTAGTCCTCGCCGTCGATCGTCCGGAAGGTCCGGGCGTGCACATCCTCGCGTTGGCCCGTCGCGACGACCCCGGCGCCGGCGCTGAATCCGCCGCCCCACGCCCGCCACAAATCGAGCCCGCCGCGGTGGCGCGGCCGGCGCAGCAGCCGGGTCCCCGCCGTGAGGTTCTCGGCATCCAGGTAGGCGTAATGCCCCGAGATCGTGGCGGTCTCCGCCCAACGCAGGCGCCAGGTGAGCTCCCAGCCCCGGGTGCGGGCGCGCAGGATGTTCTCGACGCTGCGGAAATCCCGGGTGCTGGCGATCAGGTCGCGGAGGCCAAGCTCGAAACGCGTCAGGCCCACGGTCCAGCGCCCGCCCGCGCCGCGCCATTCGCCCCCGAGCTCCCACCCCCGGGCGCGTTCCGGGCGAAGGCCGGGGTTGCCGCGGTAAAACGCGCTTTGCCCGTAGAGATCGAGGAAACTCGGCGAGCGGAAGCCGGTTCCGAAACCCGCACCCCACCGCAAACCAGAACCGGCGGGTGCCCAGGACGCGGTGGCCCGGCCGGTGGTGGCGCGGCCGAAGGTGTCGAAATCGTCGTTCCGCAAGCCGAAGCCCAGGTGCAAGTCCGGGCGCGGCCGGAATTCGTCGTGGAGGAACACCGCCGCGAGGCGCTGGCGGCGGTTGATGTTGCCGAAGCCCGTGTTGCGCGTGTGGTTCGCCTCGAGCGTGGCGCCACCGAGCAGGAGATGGCCGGGCCATCCCCGAAAGGTGCTCTGGGCATCGAGCACTCCACGCCGGTTCGTCACCCGCGTCTCCGCCGTCGGGCGCGGGGCGGGAAACGGGCTAACCGCGACAAAGCGACGATCCTGCCCGCCGGCGAGCAACCGCGTCTGCCACGACCCTCGGCTCACCTGGAGTTGCGCCGTGGCCAGGAGGTTGTCCTCGCGCTCACGATTGTCGGGGTCGTTGGTGAACCGGTCCCCGGGCGAACCATAGGCGCCGCGGAACCAGCGCAGCGTGGCCGTCGCCTCGATCCCGGGGCGCAGGGTGCGGTCCAGCCGCAGCACCGCGTTGTGCGAGGTGAAGGCGTTGTTCGCCCGCTCGTTCCGCGTGCGGCCGCCGCGCAGCGAAAGGTTCCAGGCGTCCATCCCCCGGGCCCCCTGCGCGCTCACGGCACCCTGAAAGGTGCCGAAACTCCCCGCCTCCAACACGACCCGCCCGGCCGGTGCGCCCTGCCCTCGCGACGCCCGCAGGGAAATCAGCCCGCCGACCGCCTCTCCCCCGTACAGGGTGCTCTGCGGGCCGTGGGAAACCTCCAGGCTGTCGCACGCCGCGAGGCAGGCGCCGCCCAGGAAAACCGCGTAGTCCGTGTTGGGGTCGTTCAGCCGCAGGCCATCGACCAGCAACAACGTCTGGTTGGAGTTCGCCCCCCGCGTGAAAACCGAGGTGATCATCCCGGCCGCCCCGGAGGTCACGGCTGGAACCCCGGCCACCTGCCGCAAGGCGTCCGCGAGCGAAGTGACCTGCCGGCGGGCCAATTCTTCCGCCGTCAACCAGCCGGCGCTCGGGGTCGCCGGTCCCGCCGGCTCCCCCCCACGGGACGCGCGGAAGACAAAAGGCGGTAGCGATTCCGGCACCTGCGCGCGCAGCTCCGGCACCGCCGCGAACCACAGGACGAGGCTTCCCAGCGCACCGACCGCGCCACCCCAACCGCCGCAGCCAAAAGCAAAACTCCGGCGATAACCGCTCACGGAGCGGAAGGCGCGGGAGAGGTCGCGGACGGCGTTCACACCTTCGCAATGACCTTCTTCCTCTGGATGTAAAGAACGCATCAACCCATATAGATACGTAGATATGTCACTTGCCACGCGGGGCGGCCAACGCCAGACTAATACCCGAAATGTCCGCCCCCTTCCCTCCCGCCGCTGCTCGTGACGATGCCTTCCGCCGCCTGTTCGCCGGCCGCATCGTGGTGCTGGATGGCGCGATGGGGTCGATGATCCAAGGTCACGCGCTTGAGGAGGCTGATTTCCGCGGCGAGCGCTTCGCCGGGCACCCGCAGGACCTCAAGGGGAACAACGACCTGCTTTGCCTGACCCGGCCCGATGTGATCGAGGGCATCCACCGGGCCTATTTCGAGGCGGGCGCCGACCTCGTCGATACCAACACCTTCAGCAGCACCTCGATCGCGATGGCGGACTACCGCTGCGAGCCCTGGGTGCGGGAGATCAACCTGGCCGCGGTGGCGTGCGCCCGGCGCGCCGCGGAGACGGCGGAAAAGGCGACGCCGGGCCGGCGTTGTTTTGTCGCGGGCGCGATCGGGCCGCTCAACCGCACGCTCTCGATGTCGCCGGACGTGAATCGCCCGGAGTACCGCGCGGTGACCTGGGATCAGGTGGTCGGCGCCTACACCGAGCAGATCGAAGCGCTGCTGGACGGCGGGGTCGACGCGCTGCTCGTGGAGACGATCTTCGACACGTTGAACGCGAAGGCCGCCCTCTACGCGATCGCGGAGGTGCAGGAGCGGCGTGGCGCCGCGGCGCGCGTCCCGGTCCTCGTGAGCGTGACCATCACCGATGCCTCGGGGCGGACCCTTTCCGGCCAAACGATCAGCGCGTTCTACCACAGCGTGGCGCACGCGCAGCCGTTCTCGGTCGGCATCAACTGCGCGCTGGGCGGTGAGGCGATGCGGCCCTACGTCGAGGAGCTTTCCCGCATCGCGGGCTGCTACGTGTCCTGCTATCCCAACGCGGGGCTGCCGAACGCCTTCGGCGGTTACGACGAGACGCCGGAGGATATGGCGAAGGTCCTCGGGGATTTCGCCCGGCAGGGCTGGGTAAACCTCGTGGGCGGCTGCTGCGGCTCGACGCCGGCCCACATCGCGGCCATCGCCGCCGCCGTCCACGGTGTCGCCCCGCGGGCGGTCCCCGCCGCCCGCCGTGCGTTGCGGCTGAGCGGGCTTGAACCGCTGGTAGTCGCCTGATCCGCCGTGAACACCGCCGCCCAGTTCCTCGTCATCGGGGAGCGGACCAACATCACCGGTTCGCCCCGCTTCGCCAAGGCCCTCAAGGCGGGTGACTGGGAGGCCTGCCTCGCCATCGCCCGCCAGCAGGTGGAGAGCGGGGCCAACGTGATCGACATCAACGTCGACGAGGCGCTGATCGACGGGGAGGCGACGATGGTCCGCTTCCTCAACCTGATCGCCGCCGAGCCCGAGATCGCGCGCGTGCCGGTGATGCTGGACTCCTCCAAGTGGTCCGTGCTGGAGCGCGGGCTCCAGTGCCTGCAGGGCAAGGGCATTGTGAACTCCATCTCCCTCAAGGACGGGGAGGCGGAGTTCCTGCGCCGGGCCCGGCTGGTCCGCCGCTACGGCGCGGCCGTGGTGGTGATGGCGTTCGACGAGCAGGGCCAGGCGGCCACGCGCGACGACAAGGTGCGCATCTGCACGCGGGCCTACCGCCTCCTGACCGAGGCCATCGGCTTCCCCGCGGAGGACATCATCTTCGACCCGAACATCCTCACGGTGGCGACCGGCATCGAGGAGCACAACGGGTACGCCGTGGACTTCTTCGAGGCGACGCGGACCATCAAGGCGACCCTGCCCGGCGCGCGCGTGAGCGGCGGCGTCTCGAACGTGTCCTTCTCGTTCCGCGGCAACAACCCGGTCCGCGAGGCAATGCACACGGTGTTCCTGTACCACGCCGTCCAGGCCGGCCTGGATATGGCGATCGTGAACGCCGGGATGCTGGGCGTCTACGAAGAGATCCCCGCGGAGCTCCGGGACCGGGTCGAGGACGTGATCCTCAACCGCCGCCTCGACGCCACGGAACGGCTCGTGGCGCTGGCCGACGAGCTCAAGCAGTCCTCCGCGGGGGACACTGCCGGCAAGCCGGCACCCGAGGCGGAGGAGTGGCGCCGCGCCCCGGTCGCCGAGCGCCTACGGCACGCGCTGGTCAAGGGCATCGACGCCTTCATCGAGGCGGACACCGAGGAGGCGCGGACCCTCTACCCGCGGCCGCTCGATATCATTGAGGGGCCGTTGATGGACGGGATGCGGGTGGTCGGCGACCTCTTCGGCGCCGGGAAGATGTTCCTCCCCCAAGTGGTGAAATCCGCCCGCGTGATGAAGAAGTCCGTGGCCGTGCTGACGCCGTATATGGAGGCGGAGAAGGCGGCCGCCGGTCAGGCCTCGGCCAAGGGCCGCATCGTGCTCGCGACGGTCAAGGGCGACGTCCACGACATCGGCAAGAACATCGTGGGCGTGGTGCTGGCCTGCAACAATTACGAGGTCACGGACCTTGGCGTGATGGTGCCCGCGGAGCGGATCCTCGCGGTGGCGCGCGAGGGCAAGGCGGACGTCATCGGGCTTTCCGGGCTGATCACGCCCTCCCTCGATGAGATGGTGCACGTGGCCCGGGAGATGACCCGCCAGGGCTTCGGGGTGCCGCTGCTGATCGGCGGGGCCACCACGAGCGCGGCGCACACGGCGGTGAAGATCGCCCCCACCTACGCGCCGGGCGTGGTGCACGTGCTGGACGCCTCGCGGGTGGTGAACGTGGTGAGCGCGCTGCTCTCACCGGAGCAGCGCGCCCCCTACCTCGCGGAGGTCGCCGGAAAGCAGGGTCAGCTCCGCGCCGAATTCGAGGGCCGCCAGGGCAAGCGGGCCGCGTTGCCGCTCGCGTCCGCCCGTGCCCGCGCCGCCGCCTCGCGCTGGGCGGAGGTGGACATCCCCCGGCCGGAGTTCCTCGGTGCAAGGATCTATGATCCGGTCCCCCTCGCGGAGATCACGCCCCTGATCGACTGGGGCCCCTTCTTCAGCGCGTGGGAACTGCACGGCCGCTACCCGGACATCCTCCAGGATCCCGTGGTCGGCACCGAGGCCACGCGCCTCCACGCTGACGCCCTCCGCCTGCTGGAGCGGATCGTCCGCGAGCGGCTGTTCACCGCGCGCGCGGTCATCGGCTTCTGGCCGGCCAACGCCGTCGGCGACAGCGTCGAAATCTATGCGGACGAGTCCCGTTCTGGCACGCTCGCCCGCTTTCACTTCCTGCGCCAACAACTCGAGAAGCCCGCGGCGCAGGCCAACCACTGCCTCGCCGACTACGTGGCGCCGCGGGACAGCGGCCGGATCGACTACGTCGGCGGCTTCGCGGTGACCGCGGGCCACGGCGTCGAGGCGCTCGCGGCCGAGTTCCGGGCGGCGCACGACGATTACGGCGCGATCCTCGCGCAGGCGCTGGGCGACCGGCTGGCGGAGGCGCTGGCGGAGCTGATGCATCAGCGAGCGCGCCAGGTCTGCGGCTTCGGCCGGGCCGAGAACCTCTCGGTGGAGGACCTCATCCGGGAGCGTTATCGCGGCATCCGCCCAGCCCCCGGCTATCCCGCGTGCCCGGATCACACCGAGAAGCGGACGCTGTTCCAGCTGCTGGACGCGCCCGCCGCGACCGGCATCTCGCTGACGAAGAGTTGCGCGATGCACCCGGCGAGCAGCGTGAGCGGACTCTATCTGAACCACCCCGACTCGAAGTACTTCGCGGTTGGCAAGGTCGCGCGCGACCAGATCGAGGATTATGCGGCGCGTAAGGGGCTCGCCGTCGCCGAAACCGAGAAGTGGCTCGGCCCCTACCTCGACTACACCCCCGCGGGCTAAGCGCCGGCGGCCGCGGTTGACCTGAACGCGGGGCGCGGAAAGCCTGTGCCACTCCCTCCCCTATGCGTCCCCTGCCCCGCCCCTTCAATTTCCTGCTGATCCTCGCTTGCCTCGCCGCCGCCGCCCCGGCCGTCGCGGCCGCCCCGACGGCGGAAAAACGCGTCCTGCTGGTCGCGGGCACGATGAGCCACGGTCCCGGCGCGCACGAGCACAACGCCGGCGTCCTGCTGCTCCAGAAATGTCTCGCGGGGGTGCCGGGCCTCCGCGCGGAGGTCTCCCTCAACGGCTGGCCGAAGGACGCGGCCGCGCTCGCCGCCGTGGACGCGGTGATCCTCTACTGCGATGGCGGAGTGAAGCATCTGGCCCTCGCGGACAACCGCCTCGGGGTCCTTAGCGCCCTCGCCCGCCGGGGCGCCGGGATCGGGTGCATCCACTACGCGGTCGAGCCGACCAAGGAAAAGGGCCAGGCCGAGTTCCTCGATCTGATCGGCGGCGCCTTCGAGACCGACTGGTCCGTGAATCCCCATTGGGACGCGCACTTCAAGTCGCTGCCCGTGCATCCGGTGACCCGCGGCGTGCAGCCGTTCACGATCCGGGACGAGTGGTACTTCAATATGCGGTTCAAGCCGGGAATGACCGGCGTGACCCCCCTGCTGGTGGCGATTCCCGACGCGTCGACCGTGTCCCGGCCCGATGGCCGGCACTCGGGCAACCCTGCCGTCCGCGCCCTCGTGGCGCGTGGTGAGGCGACGGTCGTCGCCTGGGCCCACGAGCGCCCGGATGGCGGGCGGGGCTTTGGTTTCACCGGCGCGCACTACCACGCCAACTGGGGCCACGAGGATTTCCGCCGGC
>VHCY01000100.1 GCA_016871595.1 Verrucomicrobiota bacterium | reverse complement strand
GAGCACCGGCTCCGTGACGGGATCCTCCTCCTGCCGCAGCAGCACCAGCAGGCTGAGCGTCTTGTTGCCGAGGAGCGGAAACGGATGCGCCTGGTCGACCGCGAGCGGCGTGAGCACCGGCTGCACCTGCTCCCGGAAATGGCGGTGCACCCAGGCGAGTTCCGCCGCGTCGAGCTGGTGGGTGGGCCGGAACACGATGCGTTCCGCCGCGAGCAACGGGACCAGCTCCTCCAGCCAGCAGCGGTGCTGGGCCGCCACCATCGCGGCGACGGCGCTCCGCACCCGCCGGAGCTGCTCGCGCGGCGTCAGCCCATCTAGACTCAGCGCCGCCGTCTCGGAGTCCGCCTGCTGCCGCAACCCGGCGACCCGGATCTCGAAGAACTCGTCGAGGTTGGAACTGGCAATCGCGAGGAACTTGACGCGCTCAAGCAGGGGGTTCGCCGGGTGGCGGGCCTGGTCCAGGACGCGCTGGTTGAACGCCAACCAGCTCTGCTCGCGGTTGCCGAAGCGCGAGGGATCGCCGGCCGGGACGGCGGGCTCGGCGCGGACCGGATGGCGGAGGCGGGGGGCAGACTTGCGGGCGGGACTCACGGGAAAGGGTTAACCGGGCGTGGGGATCGGGAACGAGGCCGAAACCGGCCGTAACGCAATTGTCACCCGTGCTCGCCCTGGCGCGTGGGCGCGAAAAAGGGCGGCCCCGCAGGGGTCCGCCCGGGAAAAGAAACTTTGGCAGGTTCAGCCGCGATCCAGCTTCGCGCCGCTCGCCTTCCAACCGTCGATGCCCGGCGCGTAATGGCGCACGTTGGTGTACCCCAGCTGCTGCGCGGCGGTCGCTGCCGAGAGGTAGGCGGTGCAGTGCTCATTCCCGCAGTACGCGACGACCAGCGCGTTCTTGTCCTTCGGTAGCAGCGCCGCCAGCTGGGCCTTCTGCGCCGCGTAGTCCAGCGCCCCGGGGATCCGCCCCTCCTTGAAGGAACTGGTCCCGTTCACGTCGAGGATCGTGACCGACTTGGCGGCGATCGCCGCGGACAGGTCCGCGTGGGAAATGGCGGGGACCTTGGACGAGGCGGCCCACGCCGTGGCGGCGAGGCCGAGGAGGCAGCAGAGCAGGGAGGCAAGTTTCATCGCGCGGACCGTAGGGGGAAGCCGGCGGCGCGCAAGCGGGCCGCGGTGGCCTCAATTTCGGGGACAAGCGCGGATGGCGGCGGGCCGGCCGCGGCCCCCAGCCTCCGTCCCGCCCAACCGGCCATCCCGGCCGAAGGCGAAACCTGAAAGAGAAAGCAACCTGATGATCCCGATGCTCCCCGCCCTCCTGGCCCTCCTGCTCGCCGCCGGCACCGTCCGCGCGGCCGCCAGCGCCCCCACCCCGCCGCCGTTCGCCACCGCCGACGCCAACAGCGACGGCAAGGTGACGTCGCGGGAGTTCGCCACCGCGATGAAGGGCACGCTCTCCGCGGCCGCCGCCAAGACCCGGTTCAAGGAACTGGACAAGAACCAGGACGGCGCGCTTGCGAGCGACGAGTATGCCGCCGCGGCCCCGCGGAAGGGCGCGCGCCAGAAGCGCACCCCGGAGGCCAAATGAGCCCCCCGGCGCCGCGGGGCCGAACCGCGGCGCCGGACTGTTCTCGTGCCCCGAAGTCGGGGCAACCGCCGGCCGGACCCGACCCCGGCTCAGGCTCGGGCGGACGGAACCGCCTCGCGCCAGCGGCGGAGGGCGCGGCCCGTGAGCGATTCGGCGCAGGCCTCGATCCCGCCGCGGTCCCCCGCGTAGACCAGACGCCCGCCCCCGGAACCTCCTCCCGGGCCAAGGTCGATGAGCCAGTCCGCGAGGTGGATCACGTCGAGATTGTGCTCGATCACGATGACCGTGTTGCCCGCGTCCCGCAGGCGGAAGAGCAGGTCCATCAGCCGCTGGATGTCGGTCCAGTGGAGCCCGGTGGTCGGTTCGTCGAGGATGTACAGGGTGGCACCCTGCTGGCGCCGGCTGAGCTCGAGGGCCAGCTTGATGCGCTGCGCCTCCCCGCCTGACAGCGTCGTGGCGGATTGCCCGAGGGCGAGGTAACCGAGGCCGACGGCATCGAGGGTGGCGAGCTTGTCGACCACGCGGGGCACGTGGCGGAAGAGCTTGAGCGCCTCCCGCACCGAGAGGTTGAGCACGTCCGCGATCGAGTGGCCGTGGAACAACACCTCGAGGGTCTCACGGTTGAATCGCCGGCCACCGCAGCTGGGACAGGGGGCGAAGGCGTCCGGCATAAACTGCATATCCAGCTGGATGGCACCGTCGCCCTGGCAGCGCTCACAGCGGCCGCCGCGGACGTTGAAGGAAAAGCGGCTCGCGCGGTAGCCCCGCACGCGCGCCAACGGCACCTGGGCGTAGAGGTCGCGCAGGAGCGGGAGGAGGTCGACGTAGCTCGCCGGATTGGAGCGGGGGCTGCGGCCAATGGGCTCCTGGTCCACCTGCACGAGCTTCTCGAAGAACTCGAGGTTCTCGATCCGCCGGTGCGCGCCGGGGATGGTCCGCGCCCCGTTGAGCCGCCGCGCCGCCTCCGCGGCGAGGATGTCCAGCACAAGGGTGCTCTTGCCGGAGCCGCTGACGCCGGTGACGCAGGTGAGCAGGCCCACGGGAAAGCGGGCATCGATCTCCTTGAGGTTGTTGGCCCGCGCCCCGCGCACGGAGAGCCAGGCCCCATCTGGGGCCTTGGGCGCGGCCTCCCGGGTGACCTGCAGGCGCCGGCCGAGGTACGCGCCGGTGAGGGATTCCCGCGCGGTGCGGCGTTGGCAGTCCGCCGGGCTGCCTTGGAACAGGAGCTGTCCGCCCTCGACGCCCGCACCGGGGCCGAGCTCGAGCAACTCGTCGGCGAGTCGCATCGTGTCCTCGTCGTGCTCCACCACGACGACGGTGTTCCCCCGGTCGCGCAGGGCGGTGAGGGTGTCGAGGAGCTTCTGGTTGTCGTGGGGGTGAAGGCCGATGCTGGGCTCGTCGAGGACGTAGATCACCCCCATCAGGCCCATCCCGAGCTGAGTGGCGAGGCGCACCCGCTGGGCCTCGCCGCCGGAAAGCGTGGCGTAGTCGCGGTCGAGCGTCAGGTAGCCGAGGCCCGTCTCGAGCAGGAAACGGAGCCGCTCGCGCACCCCGCCGATGACCTCCTTGAGGGTGGGATCCGCCGCCGGGCCGGACGCGAGGGCCTCGGCCGCGGCCGCCGCAGCGGCGACGTCGAGGCGCATGAAGTCCGGGAAGGACAGGCCGCCGAGGCGCACGGCGGCGCTGCGCGGGTTGAGGCGGGCCCCGCGGCAGGAGGGGCATTCGCCGCTGACCATATAGGTCGCGAGACGGGCGCGGAAGCCGTCGCTGTCCGTCTCGCGGAAACTCTGCTCGAGGTCGGCGATCACGCCGGGGAACGGCATCGCGCGCGCCTCGCGCATCCGGCGGAGCTTGAAGGCGAACTGGCGCTCGCCGGCGCCGTGCAGCAGGGTCCGGCGCACGTCGGCGGGCAGGTCCGCCCACGGCTGGGCCGCATCGAACGGGAGCTGCTCCGCTAACTGCCGGAGGAGCGCGTGGTGGCGGATGATCAGGTTCTTGCCGCCGATGCGCCACGCCTTGATCGCGCCGTCGTCGACGGATTTCGTGGGGTCCGGCACCAGCAGCTCCGGGGCGAACCGCAGCCGGCGCCCGATGCCGTCGCACTCGGGGCAGGCGCCGTCGCGGTGACTGAAGGAGAAGTGCCGCGTGGTCAGCCGCGGGAAGACCTCGCCGCAGGTCTCGCAGGCGAGCGACTGGCTCAGCGGCACCTCGCGCCACGGCGCGTCGGCCTTCGGTTGCGCCAGGACCATCGCCCGGTCCCGGCCCTCGCGGAACGCGAGTTCAAGGGAATCCGCCAGCCGGCTGCGCTGCTCGGCCGTCGCGACCAGACGGTCGACCACCAGCTCCACCTCCAGCTCGCGGGTGCCGGAACCGGCCGGAAGCAGCCCGGGATCGTCGAGCGACTTGACCTCGCCCGCGATCCGGACGCGCTGGAATCCCCGTTGCCGAAGCCGCGGGAGCTCGTCGCGCAGGACGCTGGGTCGGGCCCGGAGGCAGGGGGCGAGCACGAGGACCCGCTCGCCCGCGCAGGCCGTGAGCACGTGCTGCACGTTGTCGTCGAGGGAGCGCTGCAGCACCCGGCCGCCATCGGCCGGGCAGCGCTGCTCGCCGGCGAGCGACCAGAGGAGTTGCGCGTAATCGGCGATCTCGGTGGCGGTGGCGATCGTGGTGCGGGGTCCGCCGGCGCCGGTGCGCTGCTCGATCGCGAGCACGGGGGAGAGCCCGTGGATGAAGTCGACCTCGGGGCGCTTCAACTGGTCGAGCGCGGCGCGGGCGGCGGCGCTGAGCGACTCGATGTACTTCCGGTAGCCCTCCGCGTAGAGGGTGTCGAAGGCGAGCGAGGACTTGCCGGAGCCGCTCGGGCCCGTGACCACGATGAGTTTGCCGCGGGGCAACCGCACCTCGAGGTTCCGCAGGTTGTGCTCGCGGGCTCCCTTGATGTGGATGTGGGTGGCGGCGTGCATCGGCGGGCGGAGCGTGGGCGTAAATCCCGACGCGTCAAAGCCGCAGGTCACCCCGCGGTTGCGGCGAGCGCGCGATGGCGCACGCTGCCTCGGGATGTCCCGCGATCCGCAACCCGTGCTGCTCTTCGACGCCGAGTGCGCCCTCTGCCGACGGACCGTGCGGTGGCTGATCCGGCGCGACCGGCACGCGCGCCTGCGCTTCGCGGACCTCGGCGGCACGGAAGGGCGGGCGGTGCGCGCCGCGCTGGGCGACGGGCAGCCCGCCCCGGATTCGCTCATTTTCGTCCCCGACTGGTCGCGCCGGCTCGAGGGCCCGTGGTTCCTGCGCGCGGACGGCGCCCTCCGGGCCCTCGCGCTGCTGCCCGGCACCGGTTGGGCGGTCCGCGCCCTGCGCTGGGCGCCGCCGCTGTGGCTGGACACCGCTTACCGCGCGGTGGCGGCCGCGCGCCGGCGGCGGGGGGACGCGGCGACAACGGTTATTTTTCGGCCGGCGGAGCAGGCGCGGATTCTCGGCTGACGTGCCCCCGGCCGGAGCCTTGACCTCCGGGATGTCGGACGGTTTTTTCAGCAACCCCGTCAAACCATGACCCTGACCCGACCCTGCCTTGATCCTAGCCACCGCGCTTACGCGCTGCTGGCCCTCGCCCTCGGCGTCGGCGTCGCGCTGCCCGTCCGGGCGGCGGCCCCGGCCCAGTCCTCGCCGCCCGCGGGCGACGACGTGGTCCGCCTGTCCGAGTTCAGTGTGTCCGCCAGCGGTGACCGTGGCTACGCCCCGGCCGAGACGATGACCGGCACCCGCGTCGCGACCAAGATCATCGACCTGCCCTACACGGTGAACGTGCTGACCGCCGATTTCTTCGAGGACTTCGGCATCTTCGAGCTGGCCGACAACATCGTGCACATCGGCAGCTTCACCGGCCTCGACATCGGCGGGAATTTCAACCTCCGCGGCTTCAGTTCCAGCTTCCAGCTGCGCGACGGCTTCTTCCGCCTCGGCCGCTACGGTTCCTCCAACATCGACCGGATGGAGGTCATCAAGGGCTCCAACGCCGCCATCTACGGCCGCTCGTCGCCCGGCGGGATGGTGAATATGATCTCCAAGGCGCCGAAGACCCGGGAGGGCCAGAAGGTCACCTTCAACTACGGCTCCTACGGCACCGAGCGCGTGACGCTCGAGGCCACCGGGCCGCTCGCCAAATCCGCGCTCGGGACCACCTCTTACATCGTCACGGGCAGCCACTACCAGCGGGACTTCGGCCAGGAGTACGCCCGGAACCGCAACTACGAGTACTACGGGGCCCTCAAGCACACCTTCCCGGACTCCTCCAACCTCCTCGTGGCCGCCGAATACCTGCTCCAGATGCGGCACGCCCCGCTGAACGCGGCCCCGCTCATCACCGACCAGAAGGGCACCGCCTCCAACCTGGACGACGAGGCGATCGGCTACGCTTGGAACCTCGGACGGATCAACCCGTTCGGCCCGAACTCCGAGCTCAACCGCGGCTACTCCGGGCTGACCGCCAACTACGACAAGCGGATCGACGAGGTCTGGAGCGTGCGCGCGTCCGGCAACTACTACCTCGTGCGGCGCTGGGACTACAACCAGAACACCGGCTGGGGCGGCATCACGATCAACCCGGCGGTCGCCACCACCGCGATCCAATCCGCCCGCGGCGCGACCCCCCAGAAGGGCCTGATCTTCGAGGACGGCGGCGGCTTCCAGGGCGATGTGCTCGCGCACTACTGGACCAACAACCGGCGGATCGAGCACCGGACGCTCGCGACGATCGACCTCAATGACTACTACCGCTGGGATCCGATCCGCCAGTTCGCGAACGCCGCGAACCCCGACCTCGTCGCGTGGAACGCGGTGCGCACGGCCCGCCTCGATCCGCTCACGCTGACCCCGACGTCGCCGGTGGCCTATTTCCCGAAGTGGTTCACTTGGGGCCAGGAGGTCGCGACCCGGATCCGCAAGCAGCGCGTGACCGTCGTGGGCGGCCTGCTGCGACACCAGGCGGCCCTGTTCGACGGCCGGCTGCTCGCCTACGCGGGCGGGCGCTACGACACGGTCCGGTTCCGTCATCGGGACTTTACCCAGCCGCCCCCGGGCTTCGCCCCCGGGCAGATGCTCGACAAGACGATGAACGCCCTGAAGCCCAACCTGGGCATCAACTACAAGCTCGGGGCCGGCCTGCGCTTCTTCGCGAACTACAGCGAGAGCTACTTCGTGCCGCAATCTGAAGCCACCCCGGTGGTCGCCGATCCCGGCTACAAATCAGAGGTGGCCAGCGGCTACGACTACGGCTTCAAGGGATCCCTCCTCAACGACCGCCTCAACTTCACCGTGTCCGGCTTCTACGCCATCCGCGAGAACGTGCTGGTCACCGAGGTGGAGGAAACCCCGCCCGGCTCCGGCAACTATCAGACCACCACGCGCCGCGACGGCGACCAGCTCGTGCGGGGCTTCGAGGTCGACCTCAACTGGCGCGTGACCGACGCGCTTTCCGCGGGCGGCAGCTGGGGCCACGTCTACTCGATCTACACCGACTTCGGCAGCGCCTTCCCCCTCGCGGTCGGCCGCCGGGTGCAGGGCATCGCCCCGGTCAACGGCGGCGCCTACCTGAAGTGGGCGCCCACCACCGGCTCGCTGCGCGGCTTCTCCGCGAACCTGGGCGTGACGCACGTCGGCCCGACGCCGACCGAGGCTCCCAACGCGGGCGACACCTACGCCACGACCGCGAACGGCCAGCGGGTGGTCACCCGCACCACCTACCAGTGGCGGCTCCGGGTGCCCGGCTACACGCTTTGGAACCTCGGCGTCCGCTACCGGCTGCAGGGCCGCGGCTCGGCCTACGACCAGACGTTCGCGATCAACGTGAACAACGCGCTGGACCAGGATTACCGCCGCGCCAACCGCCTGCGAGGCGAGGAGCGCTCGGTCTTCTTCACCTACACGCTGGGCCGGACCGGGCGCGGCCGCTGAGCCGACCTCCGTTCCTTCCCGCACGCCTTAGGGCGCCCTCCCCGGGCGCCTTCTTTTTGTCAGGCTGGCACGCTTCGCGCTTCCCAAGCGGAGCCCCCTGTCCTTAATCCCGACTCTCCCGCGTTATGCCCTCCTCCGCCAAGCCCACCCCGCCCGCCCCCGCCGTCCCGCTCCGCCCGATCCGGAAGCTGATGGCCGCCAACCGGAGCGAGATCGCGGTCCGGATCTTCCGTGCCGGCACCGAGCTGAATCTCCGCACGGTGGCCGTGTTCGCGCAGGAGGACCGGCTCTGCATCCACCGCTACAAGGCCGATGAGGCTTACGTGGTCGGCGCTGGGCGCGGCCCGGTCGCGGCCTACCTCGACATCGAGGGCATCATCGCGGTGGCGCGGGAGAAGGGCGTCGACGCCATCCACCCCGGTTACGGTTTCCTGTCCGAGAACCCCGAGTTCGCCCGCGCCTGCGCCCGGGCGGGGATCATCTTCGTCGGCCCCCGGCCCGAGTTGCTGGAGATGATGGGGGACAAGACCGCGGCGCGCGCCCTCGCGCAACGGATCAACGTGCCGACGCTGCCGGGCACGGAGAACCCGCTGACCGATCGCGAGGAGGCCCTCGCCACCGCCCGCACCATCGGCTTCCCGCTGATCATCAAGGCGGCCTTCGGCGGCGGCGGCCGCGGGATGCGGGTCGTCCACCGCGCCGCGGACCTCGCCAACCTCCTCGACGAGGCGCAGGCGGAGGCCGGCCGCGCCTTCGGCAACCCCGCCGTCTTCCTCGAGAAGTACATCCCGCGGGCGAAGCACATCGAGGTGCAGGTGCTCGGCGACCAGCACGGCAACGTGCTCCACCTCCACGAGCGCGACTGCTCGGTCCAGCGGCGCCACCAGAAGGTGATCGAGGTCGCGCCGTCGTTCGGCCTGCCGGAGAAGATCGTCAACGAGCTCTGCGATGCCGCGGCCCGGATCGCGCGCGAGATCCGCTACGACAACGCGGGCACGGTGGAATTCCTCTACGACCTCGACCGCCACGAGTGGTTCTTCATCGAGATGAACCCCCGCATCCAGGTGGAGCACACCGTCACCGAGGTCATCACCGGCCTCGACCTGGTGCGCGCCCAGATCCTGATCGCGCAGGGCCACTCGCTGCACTCGCCCGAGGTGGGGATGCCGCGCCAGGCCGACATCCCGCGCAACGGCTACGCGATCCAGTGCCGGATCACCACCGAGGATCCCGAGAACAAGTTCGTCCCCGACTACGGCCGCATCGTGGCCTACCGCTCGCCGGGCGGCTTCGGCGTGCGCCTTGACGGCGGGATGGGCTACGCGGGCGCGGTCATCACGCCCTTCTACGACTCGATGCTGGTGAAGAGCATCACCAGCGGGCAGACCTACGACATCGCGCTGCGGCGCGCGCACCGGACGCTGAGCGAGTTCCGCATCCGCGGCGTGAAGACGAACATCCCGTTCCTCGAGAACGTGATCGCCCACCCGCAGTTCCAGGCCGGGCAGGCCACCACGACGCTCATCGACACCACCCCCGAGCTCTTCGCCTTCAAGCCGCGCCGCGACCGCGCGACCAAGCTGCTCAACTTCCTCGGCCAGGTCATCGTCAACAGCAACCCCCACGCCAAGGGCTACCGCCCCGAGCGCCCGCTGCCCGTCGCGCCCGCCCCCGCGGCCGACCTCCGCGTCTCCCCTCCCCCGGGCACCCGGCAGTTGCTCCTGGAACTGGGCCCCCGGGAGTTCGCCCGCTGGACCGCCCGCCAGAAGCGGCTGCTCGTGACCGACACCACCTGGCGCGACGCCCACCAGTCGCTGATGGCGACGCGCGTGCGCAGCTTCGATATGCTCGCCTGCGCCGACGCCCTCGCCCGGCGCGCCCCCGGCCTCTACTCGCTCGAGATGTGGGGCGGGGCGACCTTCGACACCGCGATGCGCTTCCTCAGCGAGGACCCGTGGGAGCGCCTCCGGCAGCTCCGCGCCCGCGTGCCCAACATCTGCTTCCAGATGCTGTTCCGCGGGGCGAACGCGGTCGGCTACACCAGCTACCCGGACAACGTCGTCGCCGGCTTCGTGCGCCACGCCGCGGCCAGCGGGATGGACATCTTCCGCGTCTTCGACTCGCTCAACTACCTGCCCAACCTCCGCGTCGCGATGGAGGCCGTGCAGGAGACGCACGGCGTGTGCGAGGCCGCGCTCTGCTACACCGGCGACATCCTGGACGAGCGCCGGGACAAGTTCTCCCTGCAGTACTATGTCCGCCTCGCGCGCGAGCTCGAGAAGATGGGCGCCCACGTCCTCGCGATCAAGGATATGGCCGGCCTGTGCCGCCCCTACGCCGCCCACAAGCTGGTGAAGGCGCTGAAGGAGGCCGTCGACCTCCCGATCCACTTCCACACGCACGACACCAGCGGCATCGCCGCCGCCAGCGTGCTCCGGGCCGCGGACGCCGGGGTGGACGTCGTCGACCTCGCCCTCGCCGCGATGAGCGGCAGCACCTCCCAGCCGAACCTCAACTCGGTGGTCGCCGCCCTCC
>VHCY01000099.1 GCA_016871595.1 Verrucomicrobiota bacterium | reverse complement strand
CGGCGGCGGCCTCGGTCATCCCGCAGATGGCGCCCGCGGCGTTGCCGAAGATCGCGCGCGACACGCGGTTGAGGCCCGCGACGTCGACCACCGCCGGCAGCATCGCGAGGTCGGTGGTGCCCACGTACGGCGCGGTCTGGCCGCTGGCGAGGGTCGACACCATCAGCTTGGGAAACCCGATCGGCAGGGCGCGCATCCCCGCGGTCGCGATCGCGGTGCCGCCGCCGCCGCCGAGGGAGATGACCCCGTGGATGCGGCCGGCGGCCGCGAGCTCGCCGAGGACCGCCGCGGCGCCGCGGCCCATCAGGGCCACGCATTCCCCGCGGTCGCGCCGCGCGAGCACCTCGCGCCAGTCCGCCCCGCCCCGCGCGGCGACGTCCGCCGCCGCCACGTCCGGCGCCACCGCGGGTTCGCCGAGCGAGCCGACGTTGATCAGCAGCGGGGTGTGGCCGCGGGCGCGGATGCAGTCCGCCACGAAGGCGTGTTCGGGGCCCTTGGTGTCGAGGGTGCCGAGGACGGCGATGGTGGGCATCGGGGAAGGGGTTGGGGGCAGCGTGGCGGGCCGGCGGGCGCGATTCGATCCCGGAATGCGGCGCTCAACCCGCCCCCGGCGGCCGCCAGCGGACGAGGGGCTGGCGCCCGGCCACGTACAGCGGGTGCCGCGGGTGCCCCTCGCGCGTCGTGCCGAGGCACCAGAGCTCGTGCCCGGCGAGGAGCCGCGTGACGGCCGCCGCGCGCTCCTGGTGCACGCCGCTCACGCCCCAGGCCGCGACCACCCGCCCACAGCGCGCGGCCGCCCGCAGGAGCTGGGCGTCGTTCTCCGGGCCCACGGGGTCCGGGTCCGCGCGCATCTCCTCGGGGTAGGGCGTGCGCAGGCCGAAGAGGTTCGCCATCCAGAAACCGTCGAAGCCCTCGCGCCGCGAGAATGAGGCGATCCGCGTCAGGGTCGGGTCGAGCTGGCGCTCGTCCGCCGTGCTCGGGTTGAGCCCGATCCAGAGGATCAGCCGGTCGCCGAGCAGGGGGCTCCACCGGTGGATCAGGGCGTAGCGGTGCCGGCGGTCCGGCGAGAAGTGGCACTCGTTCTCCATCGCTCAGGCCAGGATCTCGCGGAGGGTGTCGAGGTCGAGCGGCGGCGCGGCCTCGCCATCGGGCACGACGGCGCCGGCGAGGGCCGCCTTCTCCGCCTGCAGCCGGCGGATCTTCTCCTCGACCGTGCCCCGCGCCACCAGGCGGTACGCGATCACGGGCTCCGTCTGCCCGATGCGGTGCGTGCGGTCGATCGCCTGCGCCTCGACCGCGGGGTTCCACCACGGGTCGAAGAGGAACACGTAGCTCGCCGCGGTGAGGTTGAGGCCGAAGCCCGCCGCCTTCAGCGAGAGCAAGAACACCAGCGGCTCCGGGCTCTCCTGGAAGCGCCGCACGAGCCCGTCCCGGTCCTCGGTGCGCCCGGTGAGCAGCAGGTGCGGCACGTGGTCCGCCGCGAGGCGCTCCCGCAGGAGCTCGAGCATCTCGACGAACTGGCTGAACACGAGGACGGGGTGGCCCTCCTCGCGGAGCTCCTCGAGCTGCTCGACGAGCGCCTCCAGCTTGGCCGAGGGCGCGCCGCGCAGGGCGGGATCGGCCAGCCCGGGGTGGCAGCAGATCTGGCGCAGGCGGGTGAGGCTCGCGAGGACGTTGAAGCGCACGCGGTCGAGCGCGGCCGGGGTTTGCGCGCCGAGGAGCTGGGCGCGCGCCCGCTTGAGCTCGGCCTGGTAGAGGCGCAGCTGCTCGCCCTCGAGCTCGACGACGAGGTCCTTCTCCGTCCGCCGCGGCAGGTCCGCCGCGACCTGGGCCTTGGTGCGGCGCAGGAGGAACGGCCGCACGCGCGCGCGCAGGCGGGCGGGGGCCCCGGGATCGCCCGGCGGGTGGTGGCGGCGGAACGCGGCCTGGCTGCCGAGCACGCCGGGCAGGGCGAAGGCGCAGAGGCTCCAGAGGTCGAGCAGGCGGTTCTCGACCGGGGTACCGGTGAGGATCAGGCGGTGGTCCGCGTCGAGGGCCCGCGCCGCCTGCGCCACCCGCGCGGCGGGGTTCTTGATGAACTGCGCCTCGTCGAGGATCACCGCGTGCCAGCGCCGCGCCGCGAAGGCCGCCGCGCCGAGGCGCAGCTGGGTGTAGTTGGCCAGCAGAATCCCCGGGCCGGGGGGCGGCTCCACGTCGCCGCCCGCCTCGTGGCGCCGCGTGGCCAGCGACGGCGCGAAGCGGGCCGTCTCCGCCTCCCAGTTGCCGACCACGGACTTGGGGCAGACGACGAGCGCGCGCAGGGGTTCGCCCGCGGGCTGGCGCCCGGCCAGCCACAGCAGCCACGCGAGGGCCTGCAGGGTCTTGCCGAGGCCCATATCGTCCGCGAGCAGGGCGCCGAGCCGGTTGGCCGCGAGGAACGCGAGGAAGTGGAACCCCTCCAGCTGGTAGGGCCGCAGGGCCGCGCGCAGGCCCGCGGGGCAGGGCGGCGGGGGCGGTGCCGTCAGCGCCTCCGCGCGCGCGCGCAACCGGGCCGCAAGCTCCGCCGGCAGGCGTTCCGCGATCGCGCCCCGGCCGAGCTGGAGCGCGTGCAGCCGCACCTTCTCGCCCTCGAGCGCCGCCGCGCCCGCCCCGGCCGCGGGCAGGCCCGCCTCCGCGAGCGCCGCCTGCGCCCCGGCGTCGACGGTGACCTCCAGGCTGCGCCACCCCTTGCCCGGCAGCCGCACCAGCTTGCCGCCCGCGCGCAGCAGGAGGGCCAGCTCCGCGCGCGTCAGGCTCGCGTCCTCGGGTTTCAGCACCAGCGCCAGGTCGAACCAGTCGCGCCCCTCACCCGCCTCGGAGAGGTCGAACTCCACCCGCGCCCGCACGGGGCCCGCCAAAATGCCCCGCACCTCCGGGTCCGCCCACACCTCCACCGCGCGCGGCAGCCGCTCCCGCCAGAGCGCGAGGCGCTCGGGCAGATCGGGGCCGAGCCGGCAGGCCCAGGCCTGCTCGACGGGATCAAAGAAGAGCCCCAGCGCCAACGTCTGCCGCACCACGAGCTCGGGCAGCGCCGCATCCAGCGCGAACAACCGGTCGCCCGCCGTCGGGGGGGGCACGAGCGCGCGCCAGCCCTGCGGGGTCCAGTCGGTCCGCACCGGCGGCCGCTCCGCCTGCGCCCAGATCCGCAGCACGAGGCGTTCCCCCCCGGCCAGGGCGGCCCCGAGGCTGCACTCGACGCGGGCGCCGAGGGCGATGGTCTCCATCCGCGCGCCGAGCGCCGGGGGCAGGGCCACGGCCGCGTCCCGGAAGGCGAGGAGCATCGCGGGGTCCTCGGCGACCGCGGGCGGGATCAGCGCGGCCGCGGCCGACGCGCCATCGAGCGCCGGCGGGCCCTCGTGCACCACGGCGTCCAGCAGGTAATAGGCGGGGTGGCCCGGCAGGTGCAGGGCGCTCGGCGGCACGGGGCGGCCGGCGGCGTCCTCGAGGATGAGCCGGTAGTCGGTCTCGCCCGGTTCCGGGGCCAGCAGGCGGCGCCGCAGCGGTTCCGGGGCGAAGTGCAGCGGCCGGCCGGCGGCGTCCGTGACCAGTTCCCGTGCGCGCGGGTGCCGCAGGACGGCGTGCAGCCACGCCGCCTCCTGCCGCTGGCCGAGGCTGGGGTTCGCGCGGCCAAAATCCTCCACGTGCCGCCGCAGCAGGGCGAGGAGGACGGCGCTGGGGGCGTCGAGGTCGGTCTCCAGCCAGCGCTCGGCGCCGCCGGGTGCGACCACGGTGCGCCAGGCGTTGCGCCACGCGCCGCCCTCGGGCGGGCAGCTCTCCAGCGCGAAGGTGCCGGGGCCCACCCGCACCCGCAGGGGCCCCGTGGGCATCGTCCCGGGCATCGGCGCCCGGGGCGGCGGCGGGGCGGGGGCGAGGCGTTCGCGCCAGCGGGCCACGGCCGCGCGCCGCTGCTCCTCCGCGCCGCGGGCCGGGACGGGTCCGGGCTCGGTCGCGGCGCGCAGGAAGTCGGGCAGCGACGTCCCCGCCGCCCGCAGGTCCGCGGCCAGCTGCTGCCAGAATTCGCGGGGCGTCCGCGGCAGCGCCCGCCCGTCCGGCACCTGCCAGCCGCGTCCCACCGTTTCCCAGCCGAACAGTTCGCGCAGGGGCGCGAGGTCCCGGGCCTGGAGGCGGCCGTTCCGTTCCAGCTGGAGGAAGACGCGGAGGATCTTCCGGGCGAGCCCCTCCTCTCCCGGGGCGAGCGGGGACTTCAACCCGGCGGTGAATTCCCGCAGCAGCAGCGCTTCCCGTTCGGCCGGGGGCTCGTTGCCGGTGGGCGGGGCGACGGGTTCCGGCGCCAGTTTGCCCAGCCAGGCGAGGCCGAGCGCGTGCAGGTGCTTGCAGCGGCTCCCGAGGGGGCAGGTGCAGACGCCCATCCAGTGGTTGCCCGCCCGCAGCAGCCGCACCGTGTAGAGTCGTTCGCCCCGGACCGTACCCTCGACCTCGCGCTCGGAGCGCCGCGCCACGGTCTCCACCCGGCCGCGCCGGGCGTAGTCGACGCCCCGCTCCCGGACGACCCGCGGCATCGCCTCGAGGTACCGGCGCAGGGCCGGCGCGGCATCCGGCGAGTCGACGGTGGCGGGAGACATTCGGGCCATCGAAACGCCCCCGCCGCCCGGGAGCAAGCTGCCCGCGGCCTCCCGCGCGCATCTCCGCCTTGAACCCGCCCGGACCGTCTGCTTCCTCGGAGGATGGCCCGGAAGAACCCGTTGACCGACGCCGCCCTCGAGCAGATCGCGCGGCGCTTCGCCGTGCTGGCCGAGCCGATGCGGCTGCGGCTGATCCAGGCGCTCTTCGCCGGCGAACGCCACGTCGGCGCCCTCGTCGTCGCGACGGGCGGTTCCCAGGCCAACATCACGCGCCACCTGCAGCGGCTCACGCGCGCCAACATCCTCGCCCGCCGCCGCGAGGGCCTCCTCGTGTTCCACCGCATCGCGGACCCCACGATCTTCGCCCTCTGCGAGCTGGTCTGCGGGAGCCTGGAGCGGGAACGCCGCCGGCCCGCCCCGACCCCCGCCCGCCGCCGCTGATCCCGCGCGCCGCCGGCTCGCTCAGCGGTCGACGAAGGCCGGTTCCCAGCCCGGCGCCGCCGCCGGTACGCCCGCCGCGAGCGGGTAACGGTACAGCCGCCCCTCGTAGTTGCGCAGCACGATCGCGTCGTCGTCCACCGACTCCACGTAATCCGGGTTCAGCGGCACCTTCCCGCCGCCGCCGGGCGCATCGATCACGAACTGCGGCACCGCGTACCCCGTGGTGTGCCCACGCAGGGCCTGGATGATCTCGATCCCCTTGCGGACGCTCGCCTTGAAGTGCGCGCCCCCGGTGATCAGGTCCATCTGGTACAGGTAATAGGGCCGCACGCGCATCCGCAGCAGCCGGTGGACCAGCGCCTTCATCACGTCGACGTCATCGTTGATCCCCCGCAGCAGCACGCTCTGGTTGCCCAGCGGCACCCCGGCGAAGGCCAGCCGCTCGCAGGCCGCCCGCAGGTCCGCGGTGCACTCCCGCGGGTGGTTCACGTGGATGCTCATCCACACCGGCCCGTGCCGCCGCAGGATCCCGCACAGCTCCGGCGTGATCCGCTGCGGCAGGAAGACCGGGATCCGCGAGCCGATGCGGATGAACTCGACGTGCGGGATGGCCCGCAGGCGCGAGATCAGGTGCTCCAGCTTGGCGTCCGACAGCAGCAGCGGATCCCCGCCCGACAGCAGCACGTCGCGGATCTCCGGGTGCGCCGCGATGTACCGCAGGCCCTCCTCGTACTCGGGGTGGAAATTGTAGTCCTGCGCGTTGGAGACCAGCCGGCTCCGCGTGCAGTAGCGGCAGTAGGCGGCGCAGCGGTCCGTCACCAGAAACAGCACCCGGTCCGGGTACCGGTGCACGAGGCCCGAGACGGGCGAGTTCTCGTCCTCCCCCAGCGAGTCCAGCATCTCGCCCTCGGAGACGACCTGCTCGGCGGCCCGCGGGATCACCTGCTTGCGGATGGGGCAATCGGGGTCCCGGCGGTCGATCAGGTTGAAGAAGTAGGGGGTGATCGCGAGGGCCAGCTTCCGGTTGGCGTGCTCGCACCCGGCCCGCTCGTCCGGCGTCAGCTCCATCAGCTGCTCCAGCTGTGCCGTGGTCGTGATGCGGTTCTTCAGCTGCCACGTCCAATCGCGCCAGGTGTCCGCCGGGAGGTGCTGCCACAGGCCCCGTCCCTCGGCCCAGACGGCGCGGTCTTCAGTGTAAGGCATTGTCAGACCAGAGCGTTAGGGGGGCGCCCCCGGGTGTCAAACAACCCGCCGGTAATCGGCGCGGCCCAAGATTTGCCCGAAACCACTTGGCACGCCCGGAGCGACCGTTTTTCGTTCGGCTTTAATGTCCCCGCCGAAACCCGCCCTCCTCGCGCTCGAAGACGGTTCCTTGTTCCGCGGCCGCGCCTTCGGCGCCGACGCCACCGTCGCCGGCGAGTGCGTGTTCAACACCTCGATGACCGGTTACCAGGAGATCCTCACGGACCCCTCCTACTGCGGCCAGATCGTCACGATGACGGCCGTGCAGATCGGCAACTACGGGATCAACGAGGAGGACAACGAGGCCGCCGCCCCGCGCTGCACCGGCTTCGTGGTCCGCGAGCTCTCGCCGGTGGTCAGCAACTGGCGCAGCCGCCTCTCGCTGGGTGATTACCTCGCCCGCCACGGCATCCCGGGGATCAGCGACGTCGACACCCGGGCCCTGACGAAGAAGCTGCGGGTGGACGGCGCGATGAAGTGCTGCCTGAGCACGCGCCCGATCGCCGACGCCGAGGCCATCGCCCTCGCGCGGGGCTGGCGGGATATGGCGGGCAGCGACTACGTGCGGGAGGTCACCTGCGCGGCGCCGTTCGCGTGGCCCTCCGCGGACCGGGGCAACCTGCCCTACCTGCCGGTGGGCACGACGATGAACCTGCCGGCCGCGCCGGCCCGCCGCTTCCGGGTCGCGGCCTTCGATTACGGCGCCAAGTTCAGCATCTTCCGCAAGCTGGCCCACCACGGCTTCGATGTGCAGGTGTTCCCCGCCACCACGCCCCCCGAGGCGGTGCGCGAGCACCGGCCCGACGCCATCTTCCTCTCCAACGGCCCCGGCGACCCCGCCGCCCTGCCGTACATCCACCACACGGTCACTAACCTGCTGCCCGATTTCCCGACGTTCGGGATCTGCCTCGGGCACCAGATGCTGACCCACGCGCTGGGGGGCACGACGTTCAAGCTCAAGTTTGGCCACCGCGGCGGCAACCAGCCGGTGCAAAACCTCGAGACCGGCCGCGTCTCGATCACGGCCCAGAACCACGGCTTCGCCACCGATCCGAAGTCGATCGAGCAGCGCGGCGCCCGCATCACCGAGATCAACCTCAACGACCGCACGGTCGAGGGCCTCCGGCACAACACGCTCCCGGTCTTCAGCGTCCAGTACCACCCCGAGGCCGCCCCCGGCCCGAACGACGCGGATCCGCTCTTCGTCGATTTCTACCGGATGGTCGAGGCGCGCCAGGCCGGCAAGGTCTGAGCCGGCGCCGGTCGGTTCCGGCCCGGTGAACCCGGGGCGGAACGGCGAGGTCAGACCTCGTCGAATTTCCGCGCGAACAGGCCCTCGAGCTCGGCCAGCAGGTTCGCCGCGTCGGCGCCCGTCGCGATGAAGCGCACCTTCGCGCCCTTGCCCGCCGCCAGCATCATCAGGCCCATAATGCTTTTGCCGTTCACCTGCTCCTCGTCCTTTTCCACCAGCACCTCGGCGCGGAACTTGTTGGTGATGCGCACGATCATCGCCGCCGGCCGGGCGTGAATGCCCATCTTGTTCTGCACGATCAGCTCCCGGGTGAGGGAAGCGGTGGTCGGGCTGGCGCTGTTTTGGCTCATACGATCGTGGCGGGCCGGCCAAAGTCCCTTTCGCCTCCCCGGCTTGCAACCCAAAAACCCGGCGCCAGCGTCCCGCCTAATGCCGCCCGCCACCGCGATCATCGTGCCGTGCCGTCTCGAATCGACGCGTTTCCCGCGCAAGCTCCTCCACCCGATCCGCGGCAAGCCCCTCCTCCACTGGGTAGCCGAACGCATCGCCGCCGAGGCCCCCGAATTCCCCCTCTACTTCGCGGTCGATGACCCGCTCCTCGCCGACTGCGTCACTGCCGCCGGCTTCCAGGCCCTGACCACCAGCGTCGCCCACCAAAGCGGCACCGACCGCCTCGCCGAGGCCAACCGCCGCATCGGCGCCCGCCACGTCATCAACGTCCAGGCCGACGAGCCGCTCGTCACCGGCGCCCAGATCCGGGCTCTCGCCGCCCTCCTCGCCGGCGGGGCCCCGATGGCGACCCTCGTGACCCCGTTCCGCACGGCCGCCGACTTTCATAACCCCAACCAGGTCAAGGCCCTGCTGGGCGATTTTCCGGCCGGCCGCGCCGGGGCCGTCGGCCGCCGCGCCCTGTACTTCTCGCGCTCCCCGGTGCCGTACGCGCGCGACCTGCAGGGGCGGGTCGACGACGCCTGGGTGGCCGCCCAGCCCTGCTTCCGCCACCTCGGGCTCTACGCCTACGAGGCCGGGCTGCTGGACCGGTTCGCCGCCCTGCCGCCGGGCCGCCTCGAGCGGATCGAGAAGCTGGAACAGCTCCGCGTGCTCGAGAACGGCCTGGAGATCGCGTGCGACGTCACCGACGACCCCACCATCGGGGTCGACACGCCCGAGGACGCGGTCCGGTTCGAGGAATTCCTCGGGCGTTGAGCGGGCCGCGGGCGCCTAGAAGGTGCCCTTGACGCCGATCATCCAGAGCGAGCCGAACTCGATGCGCTGGCGGAACCGCGCCACGAGGGGCGTGCTGGGCCCGTAGACCTTGATGTCGTCCGGGGTGTCCCCGATGTTGCGGAGGTTGGCGAACACGGCGATCCCCGGGCGGAAGGTGTACTCGCCGCCGACGTCGACGTAGAGGCGCTTGGACCACCAGGTGAACGTGCCCGGCTCGATGCTGGCGCCGCTCGCGATCGCGGCGCGGCGCTGGGCCCCGCGGTAGTTCCAGTTGGCGCGGAGAGAGAGCTTCTCGCGGGTGAAGCTGAAGCCCCAGTTCGCCGTCCGCGGCACGAAGCCCGGGAAGGTCGCGGCCGCGGGCCCGAGGAGGCGCTGGGCGCTGCCGTTCGCGTAGACCTGCACCCCGCGGGCCCAGGCGGGGAGGAAGGTGAGCGGCTGCCGGTAATTGAAGGTGAGGCCCTGCATCCGCACCGTGCGGTCGAGGTTGGTCTGCGTGACCACCGGGTACTGGCCGTAGACGTTCGGGTTGAGGTCGTAGAGTTCCAGGAACTCCGGCGTGGCGGCGATCGTGGTGCTGCCGAAGAAGTTTTCGAAGTCGCGGCGGAAGGCGCCCACCGACACCTGGCCGACGCCCTGCAGGTAGTACTCGAGGCGCACGTTCACCGCGCGGGCGGTCCACGGCTTGATGCCGATGTTGTTGATCGTGATCTGGTCGTTCGGCGAGGGGTTCTCCGGGTCGGGCAGGGTGACGCCGCCCGCGTACTGGTTGAAGTCCGGCCGGCCCACCGAGGTCGACCACGAGGCGCGCGCGATCAGGTCCTCCCGCACGTTGAAGCTGGCGTTGAGGCTCGGGAACCAGCGCAGGTACTCCTTCTCGGCGTTGAAGCCGCGGTCGAGGAAGGTCAGGCGCGAGAACTCGAGGGTGTTCGCCGGGGCGATCGCGACCGGGCGGCCGTTGGCGCCGAGCACCGGGCGGCCCTGAGCGTCACGCTGCACGTTGCGGTTCGGGTCGGTGAACGGGCCCTGCGCCGCGAGGTTCGTCTGCTCCGCGCGCACGCCGCCGGTGAACCGCAGCCGGTTGCCCAGCAGGCCCAGGTCCGCCCGCAGGTAGGCCGCCGAGACCAGCTCCTCCGCCCACTTGGAGTTGGTCACGAGGTTCCGGTAGCCGGTGTTCGCGTTGGTGGTGAAGTAGGCCGGGTTATCGAGGTAGTGCCGGTAAAGCAGCTCGCTGCTCACGCCCTCGATCCGCGGGAACCCGTAGGGCGCGATGCGGCTGGAGAAGCTCGGGTCGAGGAACGGCCGCGGGCGGTCGTCGCTCGTCGGGGTCACGGTCGTGCTGGCGACGCCGTCGCGGCCGACGTAGGTGAAGGCCGGCACGAACAGGCGCTGGTCGCGCGCGGCCCGGCGGAAGTCGAGGCCCCCCTTCAGCGCGAAGGGCAGCGGGCCCCGGAAGGCGCGGCGGGCGTTCGCGTACAGGGTGTGCTTCACGTCGTCCGTCGAACGCTCGTT
>VHCY01000098.1 GCA_016871595.1 Verrucomicrobiota bacterium | reverse complement strand
ACGGGTTCTACATCGAGGAGGCGCTCAGCGGCAGCCGCATCGCCGACGTGATCGAGGGCGTGCAGTACCAGCAGGAGGACCTCTGCCGCCGGATGAAGGCGCAGATCGACGCCGCCACCCGCAAGGACCAGGTGAAGCCCCGCGAGGGCGTCCGGCTGCTCGAGCTCTACGAGAGCCAGATGCTCAACAAGACCTACCTGAACATCGAGCCCCGCCGCCCGGCCCGCCGCCGCCCCCGCGCCTGACCGCGCCCCGCGCGCTTCAGCATTGCCTTCCGGCGGTCCTAGTGTCCACTTGGACACTATGAACGACCAGCTCACCGGGCGCCAGCAGCAGGTGCTCGGCTTCATCCAGTCCCACCACCGCGAGCACGGGGTCGCGCCGTCGCTGCGCGAGATCCAGGCCCACTTCGGCCTCGCCAGCCCCTTCGGCGTGAAACGGCACGTCGACGCGCTCATCGGCAAGGGCGCGCTGCGCCGCCTCGAGGGCAAGGCCCGCGGGCTGCTCCCCCCCACCCCGCCCGCCCCCGCCGGCATCCCCCTCTACGGCACCATCCCCGCCGGCCTGCCCGCCGCGCAAGAGCAGGAACCCGATTCCTTCGTGCCCCTCGACCCCGCGACGCTCGGGATCCACGCGGCCGCCCCGCTCTTCGCCCTCCGCGTCCGCGGGGACTCGATGACCGGCGCCGGAATCCTTGACCAGGACGTCGTGTTCCTCACCCCGCGCGAACCCCGCCCCCGGGAAATCGTCGCCGCGCTGATCGACGGGGAATCCACCCTCAAGCGCTACCTGCTCCAGCGCGGCCGCCCGTTCCTCCGCGCCGAGAATCCCCGCTATCCGGACCTGCTGCCCGCCGAGGAACTGGTGATCCAGGGGGTGATGGTCGGGCTGCTCCGCGCCGGCCCCGGCTGAAACGCCACCCCGCGTCCCGGCCGCCACCGCGCCCCTTCCCGGGGACGCGCCGCGGCGCGCCATCGCCCCGCGACCCGATGTCCACCCTCGCCCCCCGCCCCGATCGTACCCGGATGACGCCCGCCGCCCTGCGCGCGCTGCTGTCCGGGCGCTTTCCGTCCTGCGACGCACGTCACGGGGCGGTGGCGCCCGGCGGGCTGCCGACCGGACTGCCCGCGATCGACGCCGCCGGCGGTTTGCCCCGGGGAGCGGTCACCGAGCTCACCTGCCCGGCGTCCGGCGGCGGGGCCTCGCTGCTCCTCGGCGGCCTGCTCGCCGCCAGCCGCGCCGGCGGCGGCCGCGTGGCGCTGGTCGACCCGCACGACGCCTTCGACCCGGACTCCTTTCCGGCGACCACGCTGCAGCACCTGGTGTGGGTGCGCTGCCCGACCCCGGATCAGGCGCTGGCCGCGGCCGACCTGCTGGTCCGCGACGCGAATTTCAACCTGGTGGTGCTGGATCTGCGCCGGCTGCCGGAGCCGGCGTTGCGCCGGATCCCGGCGACCCACTGGCACCGGCTGCGGCTCGCGGCCGAGACCGCCGGGAACACGCTGCTGGTGCAGACCGCGGTGGCGGCCGTGCCCGGCACCCGGCTCCGCCTCGCGCTGGCGCCTTCCCTGCCGCTCGCCGCGCTCGAGGAGGAACGCCTGCTGCTGCTGGCCGCCCTTTCCCCGGTGCGCACGCGGCACCCGTTGGCCGCCGCCGTCTGAACCCCCGAGGCCCGCCGTGTTCGCCGTGCTCCACGTGGAAGCGTTCGCCCTGCAGGCGGCCCTGCGGGCCGGTCCGCCCGTGGCCGCGACCCGCCCGGCGGGCCTGATCACGGGCCTGGGCCGCCAGACCGGCTTGGGCGAATGCAACCGCGCCGCCCGCGCGGCGGGCCTCTCCGCGGGGATGTCCGTCGCACAGGCCCTCGCGCGTTGTCCCGCCCTGCTCCTCCGCCCCCCCGATCCCGCGGGCGAGGCGGAGGCCCGGGCGGTGCTGCTCGCGACGGCACTCACGCTGTCGCCGGCGGTGGAGGACACGGCGGCCGGCTGCTGCACGATCGACCTCCGGGGCACCGACCCGGCCGGACGCCGGGGCGCGGCGGAGGCGGCGGTGCGCGCGCTCGCGGCGACGGATCTTGAGGCCAGCGCAGGCGCCGCCCGCACGCCCCGGTTAGCGGCCTACGCGGCCCGCTGGGCGGGGCAAAACGCGCTCCCGGGCGGATTCCTCGCGGTGGAGGAGGAGGCATCGTTCCTCGCCAAGCTGCCGGTCGACTACGCGGAGCCGACGCCGGCGCAGGCCGCCCGGCTCGCCGGCTGGGGCATCCACACCCTCGGCGAGCTGGCCGCGCTGACGGCCGCCGGCCTGACCCGCCGGCTCGGCCGCGAGGGCCGCGAACTCTGGGACCGGGCGCGGGGCGGCGAACCCAGGCCGCTGCGCCGCCACGAGCCACCCGCGGGCTTCCACGCGACCGCGGACCACGAGGCGGGCGTCGAGACCCTGCCGGCGTTGCTGCCGCCACTGCAGCGCCACGTGGAACGCCTGGCCCTTGAGCTGCAGGCGGCCGGCCTCGCCGCGGGCGGACTGGAACTGGAGCTGCGGCTGGAGGATGGACCGCCCCATCGCGCGCACCTCCGCCTGCCGGCGCCGACGGCCTCCGCCGCCCCGCTCCAGCGCGCCCTCGAGACCCATCTCACCGGGCTCCGCACCGCGGCGCCCGTGCGGGGCTGGAGCCTGCGCGTGGAGGCGGTGCGCGCGCCGGTCCGGCAGCAGGATTTCCTCTCCGGCGGGCTGCGCGACCCGCACGCCTTCACCGAGACCCTCGCCCGGGTGGCCGCCCTCGTCGGCGCCGAGCGGGTCGGGACTCCCGTCCCCACCGACACCCACCGGCCGGATGCGGCGGCGCTCGGCCCGCCCCCGGGACTGCTGGCGGAGGCGCCGGCGGCGCCCGGCGGCGTGATCGGCCTGCCGCTGCGCCGGTTCCGCCCGCCCCTGCCGGCACGGCTGGCCTTCGCGCCGGCCTCCGGGCGGCCCGCGCACGTGTGGACGGAACGCTTCTCCGGCCCGGTCGCCGAGGCGCGCGGCCCGTGGTGCGCGAGCGGCGACTGGTGGGAACCGGCCCGCGCCTGGGCCCGGGTCGAATGGGACGTCGCGCTTGCGGGCGGCGGCCTCTACCGGCTCCTCGGCGAGCGCGAGGCCTGGTTCGTCGAGGGCGAATACGACTGAACCCCGCGATGGCCGCCTATTGCGAGCTGCACAGCCGCAGCGCCTTCAGCTTCCTGCGGGGCGCCTCGACACCGGAGGCGCTCGTGGCGGAGGCCGCCCGCCGGAACCTGCCGGCGCTGGCGGTGCTCGACCGCGACAACCTCTGCGCCGCCCCCCGGGTCTACGGGGCGGCGCGGGAGGCCGGCCTCCGCGCGCGGGTGGGCGCCGAGGTGACGCTCGCGGACGGCAGCGTGCTGCCCCTGCTGGTGGCCAACCGCACCGGCTACCGCAACCTTTGCCGCCTCATCTCCGAGGCCAAGCTCACCCCCCGGCCGGCGGACGTGGCCGTGGAGGCGGCCGCGCCCGGGGCGCCCGACCCGGAGGAGACCGTGGATCCCGGGGCGCCCAAGCGACCCTGCCTCGCCACCTGGGAGGAGCTCGCGCGCCACGCCGAGGGGCTGGTGGCGCTGACCGGCGACGCGGAGGGACCGGTGCGGCGCGCGTGGCGGCGGGAGGGACCGGTGGCCGCGGCCGCCACCCTGGCGCGGCTCGAGGCCACCTACGGGAAGGACCGCCTGCACGTGGAACTACAGCGGGAACGCCGGCGTGGGGAGGACCGCGAGCTCGCCGGCCTCCGCGACCTCGCCGCCGCGCGCGGGCTACCTGTCCTCGCGACCGGCGGCGTGGACTACGCGACCCCGGAGGGGCGTCCGGTCGCGGACGTCTTCACCTGCCTGCGGCACCGCACCACGCTGGACGCCGCGGGCCGCCGGCTCGCGCCTAACGCCGAGCGCCACCTGCGGGACGGGGAGGCGATGGCGGCGCGGTTCGCCGATCTGCCCGGGGCGGTGGAGGCGGCGGGCCGGCTCGAGGCCACGCTGGACTTCACCCTGCGCGACCTCGGTTACCGTTTCCCCGATTTCCCGGTGCCGCCGGGGGAGACGATGCCCGGCGTGCTCCGCGCCCGGACCTACGCCGGGGCCCGCGAGCGGTACGGAGAACCCGGCCCGCGCGTCCGCGCCCAGCTCGACCGCGAGCTCGCGCTGATCGAGCGCCTGGGCTTCTGCGGCTACTTCCTCATCGTGTGGGACCTGTGCCGGCACGCGCGCGCCGAGGGCATTCTGGTCCAGGGCCGCGGCAGCGCCGCCAACAGCGCGGTCTGCTACGTGCTCGGCATCACCGCCGTGGATCCCATCCGGCACGGGCTGCTCTTCGAGCGTTTCCTGAGCGAGGGGCGCGTCGGCCACGACGGCCATCCCTCGTGGCCGGACATCGACCTCGACCTGCCCAGCGGGGAACCGCGCGAGCGCCTGATCCGCAAGGTCTACGCCGATCACGCGCCGCGCGGGGCAGCGATGACCGCGAACTTCATCACCTACCGCGGCCGCGGGGCGATGCGGGAACTCGGCAAGGTGCTCGGCTTCGGCGAGGACCTGCTCGACCGGTTCTCGGCGCTCCAGTCGCCCGGGGACTTCCCCGACCCGCTGGAACTGCGGCAGCGACTCGCGCTGGCCGGCCTGGCCCCGGACCACCCCCGCGGCGCGGCGCTCGCGTCGCTCCTCGGCCAGCTGCGGGGACTCCCGCGGCACCTCGGCCAGCACAGCGGCGGGATGGTCGTGTGCGGCGGGCGGCTCGACGAGGTCGTGCCGCTGGAGCCGGCCACGATGCCGGGCCGCGTGATCGTGCAATGGGACAAGGCCTCGTGCGAGGACCTCGGCATCGTGAAGATCGACCTGCTCGGGCTGGGGATGATGGCCGTGCTGCAGGAAACCTTCGCGCGGTGCGCGGAGCGGGGCGACCCGATCGCGCTGCACACCCTGCCGCCGGACGACGCGCCAACCTACGTGGCGATGCAGCGGGCAGACACCATCGGGGTCTTCCAGATCGAAAGCCGGGCGCAGATGGCCACCCTGCCGCGGCTGCGCCCGGCCTGCCTCTACGACGTCGCGATGCAGGTGGCGATCGTGCGGCCGGGCCCGATCGTCGGCCAGCTCACGCACCCGCTGATCCGCCGCCGCAACGGGCTGGAGCCCGTGACCTACCTCGATCCCAGCGTGGACGACATCGCGCGACCGATCCTCGCCCGCACCCTGGGGGTGATCCTGTTCCAGGAGCAGATGCTGGAGCTGGCGATGCGGCTCGCGGGCCTCGCCGGCGGGGAGGCCGAGGAACTCCGGCGGGCGATGGGCTGCACCCACGACACCGGCCGGCTGCGCCGCGCGCTCGGCCGCCTCGGCGAAGCGCTCCGCGCGCACGGGCGCAGCGAGACCGTCGTGCGCCGGATGGGCGAGGCCGCGCTCTCCTTCGCCGCCTACGGGTTCCCCGAGTCGCACGCGCTGAGCTTCGCGCTGCTCGCCTACGCCAGCACCTGGCTGAAGGTGCACCGCCCCGCCCAGTTCACCGCCAGCCTGCTCAACCACCAGCCGATGGGCTTCTACGGCCCGGCGACCCTGGTGCAGGACGCCCGCCGCCACGGGCTGCGGATCCTGCCGGTGTGCGTGGCCTCCTCCCGCTGGGAATGCACGGCGGAGGCGGCCGACGCCGTCCGGATCGGACTGCGCCACGTCCGCGGGCTGCGCGAGGAGGCCGCGCGCGCGCTCGAGCGGGAAAGGGAACGCGCGCCCTTCGCCTCGCTCGCCGACTGCCTCCGCCGCACCCCCCTCCACGCGGACGAGCGCCGCGCCCTCGCCGCCACCGGCGCCTTCCACGCGCTGGGGCCCCACCGCCGCGCCGCGCTCTGGCAGGTGGAGGCCGCGTGGTCCGCGGACGAGCCGCTGCTGCGGGACGGCGACGAGGAACCCGACCCGCCCGACGCGCTGCGCCCGATGACGCCGGGGGAACGCCTCGCGGCCGACTTCACCGGGCTCGGCCTGACCGGCGGCCCCCACCCGCTCGCCCGGCTCCGCGAGCGGTTGCCCGACGTCTGGCGCGCGGCGGATCTCCCGCTGGGCCGCGACGGCGAGACGGTCCGCATCGCCGGGCCCGTCATCTGCCGGCAGCGCCCCGGCACGGCCAAGGGGTTCCTGTTCCTGAGCCTGGAGGACGAGACCGGGATCGCCAACGCGGTGGTTCACCCGGACCTGTTCGCGGCCCGGCGGCTGGTGATCACGCAGGAACCCGCCCTGCGCATCACCGGCCGGCTCGAGCACCGCGCCGGCGTGATTCACGTCCGGGCGGAGCAAATCGAGCCGCTGACGCTGCCGGAGCTTCCCGCCCAGACGGCGCACTCCTTCCGCTAAGCCTGACTCAGGCGCGCAGGAAACGCGCCGCGAGTTCGCCGATCACCAAGCAGGTCGCGTGCGTCTGCACGCTGAGCAGGGTTGGCATTATCGAGGCGTCCGCCACCCGCAGGCCTTCCAGCCCGCGCACCCTGAGCGCCGGGTCCACGACCGCGTCCGCCCCGCGGCCCATCCGGCAGGTGCCGGCGGGATGGTAGATCGTGCCGGAGGTCCGGCGGATAAACTCGCGCAGCCGCTCTGGCGAGTCCTCCCCTTCCGCGGGCTCGGCCGCGGCGCCCCGCAAGGCGTCGAACGCCCGCGCCCGCCCGATCGCCAGCCCCAGCCGCACGCCCTCGACCGCAATGGCAAGATCGCGCTCCTCGGTGAAGTAATTCGCGCGGATCACCGGCGGCGCGAGCGGGTCCGCCGACCGCAGGCTGATGGAGCCGCGGCTCTGAACGCGGGTGACGATGACGGAATAGGCTAGGGACGAATCCGGGGCGCTCAGGCCGCGGCCGACGGCGAACTGGATGTCGGGCGGGCCGCCGGCAGGACCCACGCCGGAAAAGGCCAGCAGCCCCGCCGAGACCGAGGAACCCGGGAGCGGGGCGCGGCTGGCCCAGCGCAGGCCGATGCGGGGATGGTCCTGCAGGTTGGCGCCGACGCCCGGCAAATCGTGGCGGACCGTGACGCCGGCCGCGCGGAGCGCCGCCGCGGGACCGATGCCGGACAGCAGCAGAAGCCGCGGCGAATCGATCGCCCCCGCGCACAGCACCACCTCGCGGGCGGCGCGGACCGTGCGGACCGCCGTGGCGGCCCCGAGGCCGCCATCGAGGTACTCCAGGCCGACGACGCGGTTGCCCTCGAGGAGCAGCCGGCGCACGTGAGCGTGCGGGCGCGCGGCGAGATTCGACCGGCCGAGCACCGGGGTCAGGAAGGCCGCGGCCGCGGACTGCCGCCGGCCGGAGCGGAGGTGTTTCTGGTAGAAGCCGGCCCCGTTCTCGGGCCGCTCGGAGTTGAAGTCCCAGCGGGGATCCGCCGCGAAACCGAGCCCGCGGCACGCCTCGAGGAAGGCGAGGTGGCCGGCGTGCGGATCGTCCGTGTCACTCACCGCGACCGGCCCGCCCACGCCCCGCAGGGCGGAGGCGCCGCGACTATTGTCCTCCAGGGCGCGGAAGATCGGCTGGACCACGGCGTGGGACCAGTCCGGGCCGGCCTCGCGCGCCCACGCCGCGAAGTCGAGGGGGTGCCCGCGCACGTAGGCCGCGGCGCTGATCGCGCTCGATCCACCGAAGCCGCGCCCCCGGGGCCACTTCACCGAGCGGCCGCCCAGCGCGGGCTCCGGCTCGGTGGCGTAGTTCCAATCCGCCGCCGTCCCGAGCAGGGAGGTCCAGCGCCCGATGTCGGTGATCAGGGGATCATCCCCGCGGCCACCCGCCTCGAGCAGCAGCACCCGCACGGCCGGATCGGCGGAAAGGCGGTTGGCGACCACGCAGCCGCTCGAGCCGGCGCCGACGACGATATAATCGAACTCCTGCCCCGCGGCCGCGCCAAGGGTTACCGGCCGAACGGCGGCCGAGGTCCCCGCGGCGAGGGAGGCACCTAGGAATCGACGACGGGACAAGGCGGAGTGGCGCATCGCGGTCACTCGGGCGCCTTCCGCCCGCCCTTGCGTGCGGGAGCCGGCGCGACGGCCGCGGCGTTGAGCTTCGCCTCCTGCGCCTTGAGCCAGGTGTCGTACGCCTTGTTCCCTCCGCCGCCCACGTAGGCGTAGGCCTCCAGCTCCGCCGCGCGGCCGAGAATCCGCGGGTCCTCGTCCTGCCGCAGCAGGGTGACGAGGCGCTGGCGCAGTTCCGCTGCCGTCGCGGCGTGCGTCAGGTCGTGGGCGAGGTTGTTCACCCCGTGCGGGTCGCGACGCAGGTCATACAACTCTTCCGCCGGGCGCTTGCCGAAGGAGAGATCGTAGAAGTGGCCGCCGAGAGCCTTGATCACCTCCTTGGTCGGGCCGGGGTCGCAGTTGCCGAAATCGGTCTCAGGGTTCCCGGCGGGCCAGCGCTCCGGGTGGAAGTTCCGCACGTAGAGGAAGTCGCGCGTGCGCAGGGCGCGCACCGGGTAGCCCGCGTTGCCGGGCCGGCCGAGATCGTGGCGTTCCTTGCCCACGAGCATCTCGTCACGGCCTTCCACCCAGCCCGAACCGGGCGCGCGGAGCAGCGCGGCCAGGCTGCGTCCCGTCATCTGCGGATGCGCGGGCAGGCCCGCGAGCTCGAGGAACGTCGGGGCGAAGTCGCGGACGTTGATGAAATCCTCGACCACCCGGCCCGGGCGGATCGCCGCGCCCCAGCGCATCGCCAGCGGCAGGTGGAAGCCGTCCTCGTGGATCTGGCCCTTGACGTACGGGAAGGGCATCCCGTGGTCCGAGGTGACCACGACGAGGGTGTTCTCCAGCTCGCCCGCCGCCTCCAGCGCGGCGAGCACCCGGCCGAGGTGCGCGTCGGCCCACTCGACCTCGACCGCGTAATCCGCGAGATCGTCCCGCACCGGCGTCACGTCCGGGAAGTAAGGTGGCACGGGCACGGCGGCGAGATCCTTGCCGAGACGCCGCCCGGAGCCGGGCTCATAGGCGCGGTGGGGTTCGTGGAAGCCCAGCCAGAAGCAGAACGGCGTGCCGCGCGGCCGACGGGCGAGGAACGTCTCGAAGTTTTTCGCGTAGTCCTTCCGGTTGATGCCCGTGGCCGGGACGGTCATCGTGTGCTCCTCGATCACCGGTCCGGCGGGGTTCCGCGCGCGGCCGGCGAGGGTCTTGAAGTCGCCCGGCCCCCAGCCCTTGCCGGTGAGGCCCACGTGGTAGCCAGCCTGCTCGAGCAGGTCCGGATAGACGGCGAAACCGGCGGGGAACATCCCGTTGTGCGAGACCGCCTCGCGGAGCTGCCACGTGTTGCGCCCGGTAAGGATGCTGGCGCGGCAGGGACTGCACTTCGGGTTCGAGGTGAATGCGTTCCGGAAAAGCACGCCCTCGCGGGCCACGCGGTCGAAGCCCGGCGTGCGCAGCCAGGTCGCGCCATAGGCGCCGGCATCGCGCCAGCCCCAGTCATCGTAGATCACGAACAGGATATTGGGGCGGACCGCGGGCGTCGCGGCCGCGGCGGCCAGCGGGAGCAGCGCCGGAAGCAGGAGACGGCGGAGGAGCGGGAGCATCGGGGAGTGAGGTGGCGGAAAAGTCGCCGGGTGGCGGACCGGGGGGCTCAGCGCGCGCGCGGGGGGAACTGCGCCCGCAGGCGCGCCGCGGCGTCGGCTTCGGCGGCGGCCAGCGCGGGATCGCCCGCCCGGTTGCGCGTCTCGCCCCCGTCCGCGACGGCATCGTAAAGCTCACGCGCGATCACCGACCCGCTCGCCCAGTCGCGCCATTCGGTGTAACGCACGGCGTCCGTCCGCACGGAATACCCCATCGCCCGCGGCACCTTGGCCGGCTCGCGGTCGTAGTAGGCGGGGCGCGGATGCTGGGAGAAGGCGGCCGGCTTGACCGCGGCGGCGGGGTCGCGGAGGACGGGCAGGAGGCTCAACCCGTCGAGGCCGGGCACCGCGGGCAGCCCGCAGGCGGCGTTCAGCGTGGGGAACAGGTCGACGAGTTCGGCGAAGGCCCTCGTCGCCACGCCGCGGGAACCGCTCCCAGGCAGGGCGATCAGCAGCGGCACGCGCGCATCGAGCTCGAAGTTCGAGGTCTTGCCCCACAGCCCGTGCTCGCCGAGGTGGAAACCGTGGTCGCCCGCGAAGACCACCACGGTGCGGCTGGCGACGCCGCTCACGTCCAGCGCGTCGAGGACCTTGCCCAGCTGCGCGTCGAGGTAGGAGATGTTCGCGAAATACCCGTGGCGCATCTCGGCCACGAGCGCCGCATCGGGCGAGATCCGGCCCGGCCCCGGCAAACCGAGGATCTCGCGGCCGTCGTGGAGGGCCACTTCCGGGGCGCCCGCCGGCGCGCGCAGGTCGACGGGCGGCAGGCGGGCGCGGTCGTAGAGGTCCCAGTAGCGCTTGGGGGCGTTGAACGGGGCGTGCGGCTTCCAGAAACCCACCGCGAGGAAAAACGGTCGGTCGCGGAT
>VHCY01000097.1 GCA_016871595.1 Verrucomicrobiota bacterium | reverse complement strand
AGGTTAAAAAGAAACCAACCAACCCCCCTTCGGCCTTGACCAAGCCGGCTTCATAGCAGCTGGGGCCTACCCGCCGTAGCTTTAGCGAAGGTGGGCGCGCCGCCCCGGGCGAAGCGATACGGGCCTCTTGCCGTACCAATCACTCCGGCAACCAAGGAGGCCGCAAAAGGCTCAAAGGGTCGAGGGCGCGGCAGTGCCGTGCGTGGCGCCCATAGGCGCCGGGGACGGGATCAGGGGAGCGAATCAGGCGGGAGGGATTCGAGCCGAGGCCGACCGAATGTTCCCGGCGAAGGGCTTCGCGGATCGAAGCGCCGCGGATCGAGCCCTGCTTGAATGGTTCGTCGCTGCGGTCCCGCGGCGTCTATGGACGCCACGCCCGGCGCCGAGCGCGGATAGAGCCCTTTGAGCCTTTTGTGGCCGTCATCGAGAGCTTCGGAGGTGAGCGCTCCGCGGAAGGGGTATTCGCCCGCCATCACCGGGGCGACCCACCTTCGCCAAGGCTTCCACCTCCGCCAAGGCTACGGCGGACAAAACGGCGGACAAGACGGCGGGCAGGCGCGCCCCAGCCACACCAAGCCGATTAAGCTCGGACTGAACGGCAGGCCGGACCGGCTGCGCCGGGGCGCCGTCAGAGGATGCTCGCGAGCTCGGCGAACCAGGCGTTCACCGGCCCGCGGAAAACCAGGAAGTAGGCCGCCGCCGCCACCGCCAGCATCGGGCCGAAGGGCACCTGCGCCCCGAAGCCCAGCGGAGTCGCCGTGCCCTCGGCGGATTGCGCCGGCAGGGCGACGGGCGCGGACCGGCCCGCGAGGCGCGTCCAGACCGCCGCGAGGCCGAGCCAGATCACGCCGACCACCGCGCCCCCGAAGAGGCTGAACACGGCCCCCTGCCAGCCGCAGAAGGCCCCGATCGCCCCGAGGAACAGCACGTCGCCAAATCCCATCGCCTCGCGCCGCAGCAGCGCCTCCGCCCCCATCGCGATCCAGAGCAGCAGCCCGGAGCCTACGCAGATCCCGAGTAGGGCCGATAGCACGCCGCGGAAGCCGTCCGCGAGCGCCAGCTCCCCCGCGAGCCCGTGAAGGGCCGGAACCACGGCCGAGAGGACGACGCCGATCGAGCCGAGGCCCAGCGTGAACAGGTCCGGGATCTCAAAGTGTTCGAGGTCGATCCCGCTGGCTCCAATCAGACCGGCGAGGAAGACCCAGCCGGCGGCCGCCACCGCGGGCGGGTGGCGCAGGGCACAGGCCGCGAAGAGCAGCCCGGTCAGGAGTTCGACCGCCGGGTAGCGGAACGAGAAGGGCCGCCCGCAGCACCGCGCGCGGCCGCGGAGCAGGAACCACGAGAGCACCGGCACGTTGTCGAACCAGCGGATCGGCTGGCCGCAGCCGCAATGGGAACCGGGCGTGACCACGGATTCCTTCCGCGGCAGGCGGTGAATCACCACGTTCAGGAAGCTGCCGACGCAGGTGCCGAACAGGAACGCCGCCAAGGGGAAAAACCACGGCAATGCGGCGTGCAGAGTGGAGAATTCGTGCAGCATCGGGTGGGGCGCGCCGGCGTCGAGGGGGAGTCTTCCGCCGGGCCTCCGCCAGTCAAGCGAGCGCGGCCCGCGCGGCGGCGGCCATCGCCGGGGCGGTGCAGTGGGCCGGGACGCCGGTCCAGAGCTCGAGGGCCTTGGCCCCCTGATGAACCAGCATCCCGAGGCCGTGGGCGTGCGGCAGCCCAAGGGCGGCCGCCGCCTGCAGCAGGGGCGTGCGCGGGGGATTGTAGATCATATCGTAGACGGCGGCCGGCCGGGGCAGGGCGGCGAGGTCCACCGGCGCCGGATCCCCGGGCCGGAGCCCGGCACTGGTGGCATTGATCACGATCATCCCGGCGGGCAGGTCCGCCGGGGCTTCGCCGGGCGCGAAGCCGCGCACCGGAATCGCACCCGCGAGGGGCCGCACGATGTCCAGCAGGGCCTGCAGGTTCCCGGCGGAACGGTTGGCGATCGCGAGCGAGGCGCAGCCTTGGCGGAGGCATTCGACGGCGGCTCCCCGGGCCGCCCCGCCCGCGCCCAGCAGCAGCACGTGGGCGCCCGCCAGCGGCCGCCCGAGCTCGGCGCGGATGGCCGTCGCGAGGCCGTAGCCGTCGGTGTTGAACCCGTGCCAGCCCGCCGGCTCGAGCCGCAGCGTGTTCACGGCGCCGGCCGGTTGCGCCGCGGGGTCCAACCGCGCCACGCGGCCGAAGGCGATCACCTTGTGCGGGACGGTCAGGTTGACCCCGTGGAAACGTGCCGCCTGGAGGAGTTCGAGGGCGCGCGGGAGGTCGTCCGGGGGCACCTCGAAGCGGAAGTAGCGCCAGTCCGCGTAGCGCGGGTCAACCGCCGCCAGCTGCGCGAGGGCGGCATTGTGCATCGCCGGGCTGACCGAGTGCTTAATCGGGTGACCGAGCACCGCGAGCGACGTGCCCGGGCGCGCCCAGGCGGCGAGGTCGGCGAGGGTCAGGACGGGTTCGGCGGACATCGCCGGCGGATCACGGCGGGAGGGCCGGGGATGTCAACGGCGGGAACCGCCGCTCAGCGGGTGCCGTACAGGGCGGTGCCGACGCGCACCTGCGTGCTCCCGGCGGCGACGGCGGGCTCCAGGTCCCCGGTCATCCCCATCGAGAGTTCCGGCAGCGGGCGGCCGGTGCGGGCAGCGAGGGTGTCGCGCAGTTCCCGCAGCGCCGAGAAGGTGCGGGTGGCGAGGTCGAGCGTCTCGGCGGGGGTCTGGCCGAGCGGGGCGATGGTCATCAGGCCGTCGACGCGGAGGTGGGGGCAGGCGAGGGCGAGGTCGAGGAGGCGGGGGGCCTCGGCGGGGTCGGCGCCGAACTTCGCGGGGTCGTGGCCGGCGTTCACCTGGAGCAAGATCGCGAGGGGGCGGCCCTCCTCGGCGGCGGCGCGGTCGAGGGCGGGGAGCAGTTTCTCGCGATCCACGCTTTGGATGCGGTCGAAGCCGGCGGCGGCGGCGCGGGCCTTGTTCGACTGGAGGTGGCCGATCAGTTCCCAGCGCAGCGGCAGCTCGGGGGCCTCGGCGCGCTTCGCGACCCCTTCCTGCACGCGGTTTTCGCCCACCCCGCGGAGCCCGTGGCGGGCGGCATAGGCGGCGGCCTCGACCGGGTGGGTCTTAGTGACCGCCAGCAGTTCGACCCCGGCGGGATCGCGCCCGGTCTGGGCGCAGGCGGCGGCGATGCGGGCGCGGACGGCGTCGGCGCGGGCGGCGAACTCCTCGTAGGAACAGGTCATCGGGTTAAGCGTTTCTAATAAGGGTTTGCGCGGGCGGTGCAGCTTCGCTTCAGTGGTTCTCAAGGCCAGCTTATCATGCAGATCGAGAACTTCAAAATCTTCGCGGACCTGGTCGAGACCCGGAGTTTCTCGAAATCGGCGAAACTGAATGGCATCACCCAATCGGCGGTGAGCCAGCAGGCGAGGGCGATGGAGCGGCACTTCAAGACGCTGCTGATCGACCGGAGCCAGAAGCAGTTCCAGCTGACGCGGGAGGGGCAGCGGGTGTACGAGGCGGCGAAGGAGATCCTGCACAATTACGAGAAGCTGCAGTCGGAGCTGCAGGAGATGAAGAAGGTGATCAGCGGGACGATCCGGATCTCGACCATCTACTCGATCGGCCTCCACGAGCTGCCGCCGTTCATCAAGCGGTTCCTGCACGATTTCCCCTCGGTGAACGTGCGGGTGGAGTACCGGCGCTCGAACCTCGTGTACGAGGACCTGCTGCACAACTCGGTGGACTTCGGCCTCGTGGCCTTCCCGGTGAAGCAGCGGCAGATCGAGATCCTGCCGTTCCGGGATGACCAGCTGGTGCTGATCACGCATCCCCAGCACGCCCTCGCGCGGCGGGCGAAAGTGGAGGTGAAGGACCTCGCCGGGCAGCGCTTCATTGGGTTCGACCCGGACATCCCGACGCGCAAGGCGGTCGACGCCATCTTCCGGGACCACCGGCTGGAGCTCGATCCGGTGATGGAGTTCGACAACATCGAGACGGTGAAGCGGGCGGTGGAGATCGACCACGGCGTGGCGGTGGTCCCGCTGGCGACCGTGGCGCAGGAGCAGAAGCAGGGTACGCTCGCGGTCGTCCCCTTCGAGGGGAATGAGTTCACCCGGCCCCTCGCCATCTTGCACCGGCGCGGGCGCGTCCTCACCCCGGCGATGAAGAAATTCATCGAGGTGCTTGGCCTCACCCTGCCGGAAGGCCCGGCGCGCTGAGCCCCGGTTGCGCCGGTTGCGAATCCCCTTTTCCTGTCCATTTCCCATGAAGCCCCCCCGCCTCCTCCTCGCCCTGGCCGCCTGCGCCGGCCTCGCCTGCTCGCTGCCCGCCGTCTTCGCCGCCGCCAAGGGTGGCGCCACCCTGCCGGTGCTCCGCGAGGCGCCGGCCTGGACCCTCAAGGACGTTGACGGCAAGCCGGTCCGCTTCGCGGATTTTAAGGGGAAGGTGGTCGTGATCGACTTCTGGGCCACGTGGTGCCCGCCCTGCCGCGAGGAGATTCCCGGCTACATTGAGCTGACCAAGAAGTACGGCAAAGACGGCCTCGTCATCATCGGCATCTCGCTGGACCAGGCCGGTCCCGGGGTCGTGCGGCCCTTCGTCGCCAAGTCGGGCATCAACTACCCGATCGTGATGGGCGATGACACCACGGTGGCCGCCTTTGGCGGGGTCGAGGGCATTCCGACCACGTTCCTCATCGATCGCGAGGGCCGCATCCGCGACAAAAAGGTGGGGATGATGGCGACGGCTGAGTACGAGAAGAAGATCCTCGCGATCCTGAAGTGATCCGTTCCGGGCGGCGAACGCCGCGTCTGGACAGCAGAAGGGGCCGGCGATAACCCCTTAACGCCGGCCCCAGTTTTTTCTGCTCTTCCGGCCTTTCGGCCGGACCAGTGTCACCCAAACCCTGCATGGGTGACACCGGGAATAAAGCAGCCTCCGTGCCAGCCCGGCGGTGGACTGATGAAACCATTGCATCGATGTCGGCGCGCCGGAGGCCGGCTTAGTCGGCGAAATTGGTGAGCCGGGCGAGCGGGGTGGCGCAGCGGAGATCGTTGGCCGGATCCGGTCCTTGGCTTTTGGCTTAGCCCTCGCGCAGGCAGTACAGGTGGCGATGACCGCGCAGGTAGAGGTCGCGCCCGAGCATCACCGGCGAGGCGTCAAAGCGGTCGTCCAGCACGTTCGAGTAGACCACCTCGTAGCGCGGGTCGTCGCGGATCACCAGCGTCGTGCCCTCGCGGCCCACGATGAACACGTGCCCGCGTGCGGCGACCGGCGAGGCGTACAGCCCGCGGACGCCCTCGAGCCGCTGGTCCTGGTAGTGGACCTCGCCGGTGAGCGCGTTGAGGCAGGAGAGGAAGGCGTCGTTGCTCTTGCCCACGTACAGCCGCTCGCCGGAGAGCACCGGCGAGGGCACGTAGGGAGCGCTCTTGCGCACGCTCCAGACGACGGCGGGCGTGTCCGTGACGTCCCCGCGCGCGGTCAGCTTCACCGCCTGGATCGCGTTCCCGCGGAAGCCGCTCGCGAGGTAGACCATCCCGTGGCCGATCACCGGCGTGGGGATCACGTTCTCGGTCAGCCCAGCGGCCTCCCAGATCAACTCGCCGGTCGCGGGGTCGTAGCTGCGCGTGCGGCCGGCGGCCGCCACGATGGCCTGCCGCCGGCCCTCGACCGTGACGATGACGGGGGTGGACCAGGACGAGCGTTCCTCGCGGGGCCGGCGCCAGCGCTCGGCCCCGGTGCGGGCATCGAGTCCGACGATGAACGAGTTCTCCTCGTGATCCCAGGTGACGAGGAGGGTGTCCCCGGCGAGGGCGGGCGAGGCGCCCTCGCCGAAGGTGCCGCGGGTGCGCATATCGCCGAGGTCTTTTTCCCAGACCTTGTTCCCCTGCAGGTCGTAGCAGTAAATCCCGCGGGAGCCGAAGGAGGCGTAGAGGCGGGTGCCGTCGGTGACGGGCGAGGCGGAGGCGAAGCTGTTGGTGGCGTGCTTGCCCTCGTGGGGGACCTCGCGGCGGGCGGTGCGTTGCCAGACCGTGGCGCCGGTGGCGCGGTCGAGGGCGAGGAGGATGAACTCGTGGAAGCGGGTCGGGTTGGGGCCGCCGCCGAAGCCCGGGGGGCCACCGCGCTTGCCCTTGCCGTCGCGGCCGGGGCCCTTGCCCGGGGGCGGAGGGGGAGGCTCGGCGGCGGCGGTGCGGGCGGGGCCCTCCTCGGTCGTCTCGACGGCGGTGAGGAGGTAGAGGCGGTCCCCCCAGACGATGGGGGTGGAGAATCCGAGGCCGGCGACGGGGATCTTCCAGGCGACGTTGCGGGATTCACTCCAGACGAGAGGCGGGGTGGCGCCGGGGGCGGTGCCGTCGTTGCTGGGGCCGCGCCAGACGGGCCAGTGGGGGGCGGCGGCGGGGGTGGGGGCGAGGGTGGCGAGGGCGAGCAGGAGGGAGGCGAGGCGCATCGGCGAAGGAGGGCTGGAGGCGAGCGTGGGGTCGCGGGGGCGCGGGTCAAATCCGGCGGAGGGAATCGCCGGGAAAACCGTTTCCCCGCTTGAGTGGCGCGGCGGTTGCCCGCAGCGTCCCGCCACCCATGAATCCTAGCGCCTCTGCCCCTAGTCCGCTGAATCGCACCGCGTGGCTCATCTGCAGCATCGCCGCGCTTGGTTTCGCCTTCGACATTTACGAGCTGCTGATGCTTCCGCTGATCATCAAACCGGCGATGGCCTCGCTGAGCGCTCCGCTGGTCGAGCAGCTGGTGGCGGGCGGGATGGAGCGGGCGCGGGCCGCGGCACTCTGGTCGCCCGGCGGGGAGGAGTACGTGAAGTGGGCGCGGACGCTTTTCTTTGTTCCGGCGATTGCCGGTGGCGCGTTCGGCCTCCTGGGCGGGTATCTCACGGACCTGCTGGGGCGGCGGCGGGTGCTCACCTTCAGCATCCTCCTGTATGCCTTCGCGGCGTTTGCGGCGGGGTTTGCGACCTCCCTCGAGCAATTGCTGTTCTTCCGCTGCCTGGTCTTCATCGGGGTGTGCGTGGAGTTCGTGGCGGCGGTGGCGTGGCTGGCGGAGCTGTTCACCGATCCGGTGCAGCGCGAGAAGGTGCTGGGGTACACCCAGGCGTTTTCCTCCTTCGGTGGCCTGCTGGTGGCGGGGGCGAACATTCTCGCCGCGAAGTGGGCGCTTGACCTGCCCGCGATCCACGGCGGCCACGAGGCGTGGCGCTACACCCTGATCTCGGGCGTCTTCCCGGCGCTGCCGCTGATCCTGATCCGCCCGTTCCTGCCCGAATCGCCCGTCTGGCAGCGCAAGCGCGAGAGCGGCACCCTGCGCCGTCCGAGCATCGCGGCGCTCTTCGCCCCCGAGCTGCGCAAGACCACCATCCTCACCACGCTGGTGTTCGCCTCGAGCTACGGCATCGCGTTCGGCGCGATCCAGCAGTTGCCGCAGATCCTCGGCGCCCAGCGGCTCGGCACCCCGGCGGAGGCCGGTCACGCGGCCGTGATCGCGGCCGCGAAGGAAAAGGGTGCCGCGGCCCTCGCGGCGGCCAAGACCGCGGGCAAACCCGACCCCGTGGCGCTGCGCGAGCAGCGGCAGGCGGCCGGCAACGCCAGCGACCAGCTGGTGGCCGGAGTCACGCTCTGGCAGGAGATCGGCGGCCTCGCCGGCCGCTTCGCGCTCGCGATGCTCGCGGTCGCGATTGTCTCCCGGCGGATGCTGCTGCGGGTGTTCCAGATCCCCGCGCTGATCTTCGTGCCGCTCTATTTCTGGTGGGTCTCCACCCAGCTCGGGGACCCGGGCAGCCTGACGCTGATCAAGGTCGGCATCTTCGTGGCCGGGTTCCTCACGGTGGCGCAATTCAGCTTCTGGGGGAACTACATCCCCCTGGTGTTCCCGGTGCACCTGCGCGGCACCGGCGAGAGCTTCGCGGCCAACATCGGCGGCCGCGTCATCGGCACCGCCGCCGCCTGGATCACCCTCACCCTCTCCGCTTCCGACAAGCCGGATCCGGCGCGGGTCGCCCTCGTGGGCGCCTGCGTCGCCGGGGTTTACGTGCTGGCCGGCGCGCTGCTCACGCAGTTCCTGCCGGAGCCGAAGCCCGAGGCCGAGAAGGACTGATCCGCCACCGTCCCGCGATGCCGTTGCGCTGCGTCGGCCTCGGCGAGGTGCTCTGGGACCTGCTGCCTTCCGGGCGGCAACTCGGGGGCGCCCCGGCCAACTTCGCCTACCACGCGGCCGCCCTCGGGGCCGAGGGCCGCGTCGTCTCGCGGGTGGGGGACGACGAACCTGGCCGCGCCCTGCTCGCCCGGCTCCGCGAAATCCGCCTGCCCGTCGACGCGGTCGCGGTCGATCCGGCCGCGCCCACCGGGACGGTCTCGGTGGCGATGGAGGCCGGCGGGCATCCGCGCTACACCATCCACGAGGGCGTGGCGTGGGACCGTCTCGAGGCCGGGCCCGCCGGCCACGCCGCGGTGGCGACGGCGGACGCCGTGGGTTTCGGCTCGCTGGCCCAGCGGACGCCCGGGGCGCGGGCGGCGATCGCGGCGCTGCTGGACGCGACCCCGGCCGCGGCGCTGCGGATTTTCGACGTCAACCTCCGCCAGCACTATCATTCCCCCGAAATCCTCCGTTCGTCCCTGGCCCGGGCCAATGTGCTCAAGGTGAACGAGACCGAGTTGCCCGTACTGGGGGCGCAGCTGGGATTGCCCGCCGGGGAACGGGAGGCGGTGGCGGCCTTGGCCGCGGCGCATCCCTTGCGGGCGGTGATCCACACCCGGGGCGAGCGCGGCTGCCTCGCGCTGGTCGACGGCGCGTGGGTGGAGCATCCGGGGGAGCGGGTCGAGGTGGCGGACACCGTCGGTGCCGGCGATGCGTTCACGGCGGCCTTCGCGCTGGGCCTGCTCCGGGGGTGGGCGCCGGCGACGATCCTGGAGCGGGCGACCGCGGTGGCGGCCTTTGTTTGCACGCGGCGCGGGGCCACGCCGGAGCTGCCGCCCGCGCTGACGGCCCCGTTCCGCGACTGAGGCGGGTCCGCGCGGGTGCGCCGGCCGGAGAATGTGGTTGCCGCGGTAATTTCCCTCCGCGGATAGTCCGCCTTCCCTTTTTCCCCTATGAAAAACGTACGTCTCGGCATCGTCGGTCTGGGCAACATCGGTCGATTCCACGCCGGTTACCTGCTCGAGAACAAGGTGTCCCGCTGCACGCTCACGGCCGTCAGCGACGCCTTTGCCCCCGGCCTCGAGGCCTACAAGGGCCGTCCCGGGCTGAAGACCTTCACCAGCGCCGAGGAGATGATCCGTTCCGGGGAGATCGACGCGCTGGTCATCGCCACCCCGCACTTCCTGCACACCACGCTCGGCATCGACGCGCTGCAGAACGGCCTCCACGTGATGGTCGAGAAGCCGATCTCCGCCCACAAGGCGGACGCCGAGCGCCTCATCGCCTGCGCCGCGGCGCGGCCGAAGCAGGTGTTTGCCGGGATGTTCCAGATGCGCGTGGAGCCCCGCTACCTGAAGCTGCGCCAGCTGATCCAGGGCGGCGAGCTGGAGGAGCTGGTGCGGATGAACTGGATCATCACCGACTGGTTCCGCACCGAGGCCTATTACGCCAGCGGCGGGTGGCGGGCCACCTGGAAGGGCGAGGGCGGCGGCGTCCTCCTCAACCAGTGCCTCCACCAGCTCGATATGCTGCAGTGGCTCTGCGGGATGCCCGCCCGCGTCCGCGGCTTCTGCCAGCTCGGGCGCTTCCACAACATCGAGGTCGAGGACAACATCACCACCTACCTCGAGTGGGCCAACGGCGCCACGGGCGTGTTCATCTCGTCCACCGGCGAGGCCCCCGGCACCAATCGCTTCGAGCTCTGCGGCACCCGCGGCAAGGTCGTCCTCGAGAACAACAAGATCCACTTCACCCGCAACGACGCGGATATGGTCCAGTTCTCCAAGGCCTCCAAGAGCGGCTTCGCCAAGCCCGAGGTCTGGAACGTCGAGATCCCCTTCGACAACGCCCCGAACGCGCACTGCACGCTGATCCAGAACTTCGTCGATTCGATCCTCGACGGCACCCCCCTCATCGCCCCCGGCGCCGAGGGGATGGGCTCGGTCGAGCTCGCCAACGTGCTGCTCTTCTCCTCGCTGCTCGGCCAGAATGTGGAGCTGCCGATGGACAGCGCCGCGTGGGAAAAGAAGCTCAACGAGCTGATCGCCAACTCCCGCCACGAGAAGAAGGTCGTCCAGCAGGTAGCGGAGGACTTCACGAAGTCCTTCCGCCGCTGAGGCGGCGGGCGGCCTCGCCCCGGCGCCCCGGCCGACGCCGCCGGGGCGCGCCGGGCTTCAGGGCGCGAGGGTAAGCTCGCGCAGGAGCTCGTCCGCGCGCTCGACCGCGGTCAGGACCCAGAGCAGGTAGCGGGAATCGCAGTGGATGCTGCGGGTCCGCTCGCGGTCGTGGAAATAGTCCGAGGCCACGGTGTCGTAGGTGCCATCG
>VHCY01000096.1 GCA_016871595.1 Verrucomicrobiota bacterium | reverse complement strand
CCTGAACATTCGCACGGTCCAGAAGATCGAGGCCGGCAAGACGAACATCCTGATCACAACGGCGATGCGCCTCAGATCCGCGCTCGGGTGCTCCTGGGACAGCTTGATGGGGCGCTGAGGCGGAGCTGGAGGCGAAGAAGAAGTAAACGCGGGTTACTGAAGGTCACTCACGGCTCTGTAGCATTCGGAGCTGCATGTAAGTTATCGGTCTTCCGGTGAAGACCATGCTACTAACAGGTCGCATCGAGAATTTCGCCGTCTACGCGGCCAAGGCAGCTATTCGCGGCGAGCACCTTGGGCCGATGCCCGCGGACTGGTGGGAGATTCCCCGCTGGTGGAGAACTGAGGGGCGAAAGCGGCACGCCATGATGCAAGGAGGCATGTCGGCGCGTTTCCTGGACGCTCCGGTGGCGACGCTTCAGGCAATCCTCGAAGCGAAGCCGATCCGGCGGGCTTGAGTACAAGAATCGTGTCAGGTCGCGCCAACTTCTACCGTGAGGGGTAACCTCCCCTAGTACGGATGGCCCCAGCTGCTGCTACTGGAAGGAAACCGGATTTTCAGGGGGATCGGATCCGGGAGGGGTTTAGCTCCTAAGAAACTACATTTGTTACTCGTTGGGGCGCAACGTTGGTCCAGTTTCTCTCCTGTCCCGGCCAAAATCCGATTTTGGGGATTTGGCTGCTAGGAAACTGGATCTTGGGGGGTTGGGCCGGGAGGGGGTTTACTGCTAGGAAACTGGATCTTGGGGGGTTGGGCCGGGAGGGGGTTTTCGGACACGAGTGACCCCGACCTTATCGAGCTCAGCGATGGCACGCGTTTGAACGTACTCTACGAAAACCGTGCGACTTGGGAGGAGGTGGGCTCGTGGACCAAGGAGACGCGCCTTACGTACGGGTACGGTACCGTTTTTGGTACGGTGCTCATTCAGCCCGAGAGCCGGACGAGGCTGGTCGTGTACGATGGCTTCGAGAACAAGCACCCCCTCGACCTGCTGCTTTCGAGGAATCTGGCCGCTGGCCCCGCCAACATGGACATGCTGGAGGCCTACGACTCAAGCGTCGCGCGGTGGACGGCTGAGATCGACCGCATCTACCTCTTTCTGGCAGAGCGGCCGGATGTCCCGCCCGAGGCCAAGAAGGCCTTGCCGGCCGAGCAGCGCGCTTGGAAGAGCTTTATCGAGGCCCACGGGAAGGCGTCTTCCGAGCTGTACCGTCTTCCGGACGGCACGATGTGGGGCATGAAGGACATCGAGGCCCACCATGAGCTGCTCCGGGAGCACGCCTTGCGACTGCTCAAGCTCGTCGAGCCTCTGTCCGTTGCCAGTATCCAGAAGTGGTGAGGTAGGGCCGTACGGGCGCTGAGGCCGTTGGTCGACGGGCCCGAGGACCCAAGGCCTCGCGTACCCACGACCCGGCGACCCGCCGCTCAAGGTCTCGAGGACCTGAGTTCTCTCCGTCCCAAGGCCCATCGACCTCGGGACCATGGGTCGTGAGACGTGAGACGTTGGGTCGTTGGGGCGTTGGGGCGTTGGGGCGTTGGTTCCGCCGTGCCTGCGGGCAAGGTGGAGACCCCCTGACTTTAGCGTATAGAATAAAAGTGAGCGAGAGAAGGAGAAGACACCAGACGGTGTACAGACTGCTCATCGCGGGGGGCCTCCACCTGATCCATCTGTTATTTCTGCCGACGAGTTGTGGTTGGGAAGGTGGGGATAACTTCCAATAACTTTTCATGGCCGCGGCCGTGTCAGCGTCGGAAATACAGACGTGAACGCGCGCTCGGCCGCGGGGAATTCGCCGTCGCCCCGCCAGGAGAAATACTTTGTCCAGTTGTCGCTGATAAGGGGGATCCAGTCCGCCGTGGCTGGATCCGCCAGATCCTCAAGTCGCCCGTCCATCACGGCACACCGCGGCGACGCGGCGGCGAGCAGGCCGCGGGCCCGGTTGCCGGAGATGATGAAGCGGACCCGCCCGGCAAGATCGGGGTATTTCGCCAGGACCGCGTCGATTGCGCGCCAGGTGGAATCCGCCTCGGTCTTCACATCGATGAGAAGGATGAGCGACCGGGTGGGCCGCGTCTTCAGGTGCTCGCGCAGCGGATCGAGGTAGAGCGATGCCAGAGTGCGGCCGGGCCGGATCTCCTCGTATTCGTGCGCCACAAGCAACTGCCCGTCGATCAGCCAGACGTCGGCCTCAATGCTGTCGAAGCCCGCCGCCAGGGCGTCGTGCAGCGGGCGGGGCTGCTCGTAGTCGTTGTGCGAATGGGCCAGCGGACCGGCGAACATCGTGGTGGAAAGAAGCCAGGCCAAGCCCACGATGGAGAATGAGCACTGCTGGAAGCGTTTCACCGCAGCCATGGCTGGCACCGGTCAGGAAGGATCGGGAGAAGGCACGGTCACCGTGAAGCTGTGCCGCACCAGTTCTGCGCCCTTGTGGTTGCGACCGCTCCACTCGACCCGGACTTCCGGACCGCCATCGTCCACCACGCGCATCAGCCCGAACTGGCCCGGACCCGGAAAGGTGCCGTGGCTGTAAGGCCCGCCCTTGACCGAGCCTTTGCGGTCGAGAGCGGCGGCCTGAAAGACGGGAAACAGCAGCCGACCCGAAGGGCCATAGCGGTTGTTCGAGCCGTCATCGATGGCGAGCATATGGGAGTCGCCGCTCAGGACACAAAGATTACGGATATCGTGCTCCTCCAGGAAGGCGGAGAGCTCGGCCCGCTCGGTGACAAAACCCGTCCAGCGGTCCTCGTTCTCACTCCCGCTGTCGGTGCCGATCCACGGCACGGAATTGAACCAAACAATCAAGGCGTGCGTATCGCGAGCCGCCAAGACCTCCGCCTTGAACCAAGCCTTCTGTTCCGCCCCCAGCATGGAGCGCTCCGGGCCTTCCGGCACGTCGAGCGGCGAGCGCTCCGAGCGCATGTCCGACATGATAAATCGCACCCGTCCCACCGTGAAGGCGTGGTAAACCGGACCGTCCTCGCCAATCACCAGCGGGTGGTGTGGCACGGCCTCCCGGTAGGCACGCCGGGAAGCCTCGCGGCTGGGCGAGGAGCTGTCGGAGTTGTTGGGACCAAAGTCATGGTCATCCCACATGTAGGGGACCGCCGTGGAGCGAAACAGGGTCGCCTGCGTCGGTGAAGTGAGGGCGCGGTCGATGGCCGCGTGAAACACCGCCACATCGTTCACCGCGATATCCTCATAATGGAGATCGCCCATGTGCAGGAAAAACAGCGGTGCATGGGCCGCGATGGCGCGAAAAACCCCGTGGGCCGAACCCGTGTCACCACAGGAGCTGAGCGCCAAGGTAAACGACGCCGGCCCGGGCGGCGGCAGCGTGGACACCCGGCCGGCAACACCCCCGACCGTGTAGTGATAGCTCGTGGCGGATTGCAACCCATGCAGGTGATAGTCGGCAATCCAACCTTTGCCGGCCGGCACCACGCTGACCGGCGCCACCTGCGCCGGGACGGCACCCGGCTCACCGGCCGGGGCATACGTCAAAGGCCCCGCCTCGGCGCTCCCAAATTTCACCTTGATGCGCAGCGAGTCGGGAGTTTGGGCGCCGCTCCACATCCAACGGACTTCGGCGGCGCCGGACAGCGCCGGCAGGGCAAGGGCGAGAAACAGCAGAACGAAGCGCGGGGATGTTTTCATGGATCAATGGGGTTGAGGGGTTGGACCGGACGGAGAATCGGCGCGCTTGCGGAACAGCAGCAGCAGCGCGAGCGGGAGCAGACAGTGCGGCAGGCGCACGATGAACTCACCCATCGCACCCCAGCCATAGTTCAAGGGCCGGAGCGCGGCCGTGAAAAAACCCCAGAAGGCCATCCACCCGGCCACCGCGGGATGGCGCCACACGATCAGCAGCAAGGCCACGGCCACGTCGACCACGCCGACCACCACGAGAATCCGCTCGGCGGCCGCCTGGGAGATCCGACCGAGCCCGGTGGAGGTGAACGCACCAATCGTTAGATCGACAAACCAAGGGTGGGCTACGAGCGCCTCATAACCGTGCACGACGAAGGTGGCCGCCGTGCTGCCGACCAGCACGGTTAGCAACATCCGCTTGCGCACACCCTCCCACCCTGCCCATGGCAGCAACGCCACGATCAGCGCGAGCGGGGCGGCGATCCGCATGGCGTGCGCCACGTGGGCAAAGCGGCTGAACGGGTAACCACCTTGGTCAACATTCGCCCACGCAAGCAGCAGCGCCACGACGAACAACAACCCCGCGGCCGCCACGCACAGGCGGCGGACAAACAGGGCGCCGGCGGCCAGCACGAGGACTCCCGCCAGCACCCGCTCGACCAACACCGCGGTGGGGTGGACCACGCCATGGTTCATGAAAAGCAGGGAACCGATGGCGGTCGTCTTCCATGCCAGCAGCGCCATCCCGATCGCGACCGCGACGGTCGCTCCCAACAACGGTCCGCGAACGCAAAAAGGCATCGCCACCGGCGTCATGGCCGCGGTGAGAGCGAATGGCTGTCGAGCACGGCGCCGTCGATCCCGATGGCCTCCATGCGCAGCGTTTCCGCCGTGAAGCTGAGCAGCCACACATGGTGCGCGCTCGCGGCAAATCCGGGCGGCTCCACAAACCAAAGGTTCGGACGGGGTTGGCGCTGCGGGACACCCAGGCCACCTTCGCCGATGTAAACAATGCCGTCGGCGGCAAACGCATTGTTGCGGATCGGCACGGTGCGCTTGAGCACATGACCGTCGGACTCCAGCACGAGGTCCACGTTGAACTTCTCGAAGAGCGGCGACCAGGTCTGCCGCACGCGGGCAAAGGTGTGTTCGTTGAAATCCTTGGCGACCGGGTAGGCCGGGCGGTGGTATTGGACGAGCAGCCAGCGCTTGGCGGGGCGCAGCTCGGCGAGCTGCTTCTCCAGAAATTCCAGTTGGTCGCCCGCCACACTGATCTCGGTGTTCAGGGTGATCAGGGCGGTCTGCGGATTGAACAAAGTGGTGAAATAGTAAGCCGCGCTGTTGGCATCGGTGATGTCGCCCAGCCAGAAGTTCTCCTGAAAGCCGATGCCTTCATCATGGTTGCCCCGGGAGACAATGAACGGCAGCAGGCGGCCGTCGGCCGCCTGCAGGAGTTCGTTGTCCTCGAACCACCAGTAGAGGTGGCGCCAGTCGGCCGTGGTGCACCAGTCGGCGCCGTGCACCATCGCGAGAAGGTCGGGGTTTTCCTCAAGCAGCTCCGCCATCCGCCGGTTCATGGCCCGCCGGTCCACGTGCGGCGTGCGGCCCGCATAACGCGGCTTCTCGCCGCCCATGCGCGAATCACCGCCGGAGAGGAGCTTGAACGGGCGGTCATCGGCGGGGGCGGTGACAAAGTAGCGCTCCTCAGTCAGCACCCCGTCACTTTCCACCACCATATAGACCCGGGTGGACGGGGACAAGCCGTCGATCTCGGCGTGATGATACCAACCGGGGGGCACGCCTTCCTTGCGATCCTCGGCCCGGAGGGTGATCGTGCCGTTGCGTGACGCATAGACCCGGGACCGGTAGGACGCGACATCGCCCCCCCGGCTGACCGTGTCGTAATGCACCACATTCTTCGTAGTGGGCGACATCGTCGTCCACGACACGATGGCATGGGTGGAAGGTTGCTCCGTCCAGACGATCCGCAGATGGCGGGGCGAGGGATCGACCGTGGCCGAGGGGGCCACGGTGGCTTCCTGCCGGGCGCAGGCGCCCAGCAGGAGAACGGAGACAAGGCAGGGTAGGAATCGGTTCATGTCTGGCGGGTTGCCGGGTTGAAGTTGCAGTCAAGGGCAACGATCGCGGCAGCTCAGCGGCGCTCCGCCGCCACGGGAGCGATCTTCAAGTCGGTGCCGGCGATGTCCTCCCATGCGTAGTAGTGGAAGACCTTGCCGTTGGACATCGCGACGAAGAGACCGTTCGGGAAGCCGGGCAACGCGACGTTCGTCACCTCGCTGCCGTCGCTCTCGATCGTGGATACATCCACTTCCTTGACGAGCTCGTGGTCGTGCGGGTTCGCTGCGGTGCCTTCGCGCGTGAAGATGCGGAAGGAGTTGTTCTGTTGGTTGGAGACGAGGATGTAGCCGGTGCGGGGGCCGGTCTTGTAGATGGAGATGCCTTCGCGGTCCTCGGCGAAACCGTCACGACCGAACACCGCCAGCTCGTCGTCGGCCTTTCGTGTCATCGGATCAGCGTGGTATTTGCGGATGCCGTAGGCCTCATCGGCGTAGTAGATGAACCCGAGATCCTGATCCACCGCGATGGCCTCGATTTCCTTCTTGCCGCTCCACTCGCCGAAGGAGCGCGTGAACACGCCGCGGAGCGTGCCGGTGCCGTCGTCCACCAGGCGGTATTGGTGCAGATAACCCTGCGCCGGCGCCTGATAATCGGAGCGGCTGACGATGGCGAAGAGCGCACCGTCGGACGGACGCGTGTAGAGGGCGATGCCCATGCAGTCGCGCGCCAGCTCACCTTGGAACACCGGGATGCCGCCGCCGTCCACCGGGGCCATGTCGGGGAGCCGATAGACGCGCAGGCGGTTGGCGTAGCGCTCGGTGACGACCGCGACATCGGCTTTCTTGCCGCCGATCATCACGTCGTAGGCGATGTCAACGTTGTTGGGACGGGAGAGGCCGCGGACGACCTTGTCGTGCCGAATCTTGCCGTCGAGGCCCCAGACGTAGAGGGCGCCGTCCACGTGCTTGTCGGTGCCGACAACGAGGCTTTCGGCCGGGTTGGCGCGATTGATCCAGATGGCGGGATCGTCCGTGTCGTGCTTGACGGGCTCGGTGACGATGCGGGGCTTGATGGCGCCGGGGGCGGGACCGGTCTTGCCGGGCTTGGCCGAGGCGACGGGAGCGCACGCCAGGGCGAGGGAGAGGAGGAGAAGGAGCGGGGAGTGATTTTCCATGGTCGGAGCAGCAGTCTGGCGGGGTAACATTACCACGGAACAACCCCCGGATTACAAAAACGAAAGGAACGCCGGCAGAGGCCAGGCCTGGCGGCGGAAGGCAGGGTCGTAAGCGGGGGGCCTCACCTCCGGAGCTGCCATCGTGCGACAAAAGCCCCTGCCGGCGGATGACACCGGCAGGGGCGTTAGAAATCAATCGGCGTGCGGCGTCAGAAGTTGATCTTCACGCCGACGTTGGCCGTCCAGGAGTAGTATTCGAATTTCCGGAGGCCGTTGGTGACATTGAAGACCGCCCTGTAGGGCTCCTCCGTCACGTTCAACAGCTCGGCATAGACGGTGTAGCGGGGCGAAATCCGGTAGTTGGTGCTGATGTCGAGCTGGGTGTGATCGAGCACATACTGGTCGCCGGAAGTGCTGCTGCCGAGGAGGCTGAGGTAGCGGCTGCGGTGGTTGAGCGAGGCCCGGAGGAAGAAGCCGTGTTTCTCGTAGGAGACCGCCAGGTTGTAGAGGGTCTTGGACTGGTTGAGGAACGGCACATTCTCTCCGCGCCGCCCGCCGCCCACTTCGGATTCGCTGTCGGTGAGCGTCAGGTTGGCGAAGACGCCGAGGCCGTCGAAGGGCGCCGGCAGGTTGGTGAACTGCCGCTGCCACTCGATTTCCAGCCCGGTGACGGTGGCGGAGTCGCCGTTGAGCGGGGTGGTGAGCGCGCCGCCGTTGATGCCGCCGCCGGGGAGGACCTCGGAATAGATGAAGTCCCGGATGTCCTTGTGGAAGACGCCCACGGAGAACACGCCGAGCGCATCGCTATAATATTCGAGGGAGGCGTCGAAGTTGAGCGAGCGGTAGGGCTTGAGGCCCGGGTTGCCGCGGAAGACGTCGTCGTCCTCGACCACGCGGCTGCTGGAGGAATCGAGCGGCTTGGGCCGGGCGAGCGTGGTGGTGAGCGAGGCGCGGCCAACGAAGCGCCTGGAGAAGTCGTAGCGGGCGACCACGCCGGGCAGCACGGTGGTGTAGTCGCGGGAGGCGGAGGTCCGCGCGATGGTGCTGGCATCACCGTCCTCCACGCTGAAGCCCCGCGACGAATAGTCGGTGGCTTCCCCCCGCACGCCGCCGATGAGGGTGAGCTTGCCCAGCGTCACCTCGGCCATGGCATAGGCGGCGAGGATGTTCTCATCCATGTCGTAGTCCTCGACGGCGGCGTTCACCGCGGTGTTGTTGGCATTGGTGGTGAACAGGCTCCGGTTGGACTCGTAGAAGGCGCGGAAGGCGGCGGGATCGATGCTGGGGATGGTCGCGCCCGCCCCGCGCGGTGAAAAGCGCGCGAAGTTGGTCAGCGGCAGGGAGCCGGAGGCGAGGATGACGGCATCACTGGAGATGTCCACCGTGCGGGTCTTGGCGCGGTATTTGGCGCCGAACTTGTAGTGGCCGTCGTGCGCGCCGAATTTGGCGGCCCGCTTGAAATTCGCGGCGAGCGTCAGCTCCTCCTCGTCGTTGAAACCGCGATCGAGCGCCCAGCCGTTGAAGGTGTAGGCGCTGGGGGCCAGGCCGGTGCCCGTGCCGGTGAAGACCGGGTTCTCCGGGTTGCTGATGTCATAGGTGAAGGTGGTGTTGCCGGTGCGGAAGACCGGCTGGGTGCGGTGCCGGTCAATCAGCTTCGCCAGCGACCAGGCGGCCAGGTAGTCGATCTCCCAGTCGCCCCGCAGGTGCTCGCCGCCGGTGGACAGCGACCAGACCTTGTTGTCCTCGTAACGGTCCTTCAGGTCGATCTGGATGCGGCTGGCGGTGACGTTGCCGGAGGTGTTGCTGGTGGGACTGGTGCGCGCCGGCGCGCCGCGGAAACGCGTGCGGAAGCGGTTCTCGTAGTCGGAGAACCGGCTGTAAACGCCGCGCACGTAATAGCTGTTCTCCGCGTCGGGCCGGTAATCCAGCGCGAAGCTCGCCCCGGTGCGCCAGCGGGTGACGTCGTATTCGCGGTGCTGGATGTCGCCGCCCGGCTCGATGAAGCCGCCGTTGGCCGGGTCCACCACCCACGGACTGTTGTCCGTCTCGCGGTTGTCGGAGCCGAAGATCTTCTTGGCCGCGCTCCACGAGACGAGGAGCCCGAGCTTGTTGTCGAGGAACTTGTCGCCCCAGACGGCGCTGTATTTGTAGCCCAACTTGCCCTTGAGGTCGTTATACTGGCCCTCGGCCGAGCCGCGGAGGATGCGGCCGTCCGCGCTGAACGCGGTCTGCGTCTTGACGTTGACCGAGCCGCCGATGGCGTCGCCGTCCATGTCCGGCGTGATGGCCTTCACCACCTCGATGGAGTCGAGGATGTCGGTGGGGAAGACGTCGAGGTTGACCTTGCGGCTGTCCTCCTGCGAGGCGGGGATGTTGATGCCGTTGAGCTGCGTGTTGTTGAGGTCGGGGTCCACGCCGCGGATGGAGATGAACCGGCCCTCGCCCTGGTCTCGCTCGAGGGACACGCCGGTAATGCGCTGCATCGTCTCGGCGGCGTTCTGGTCGGGGAAGCGGCCGATGGCGTCGGCGGCGACGATGTTGCGCAGGTTGCCGGAGGCGCGCTGCAGGTTGAGCGCGCGGGCCTGACCGGCCCGCTGGCCCTCGATGCTCATCGCCTCCAGTTGGACCACTTCATCGGAATCCGCGACGCCCAGGCGCACATCAAGCGTGGTGCGCTCGCCGGCCGTTACCACGACCAGCTCGTCCCGGGCCGGAAGACCCAGATAGCTGACCCGGACGGTATAATTGCCCGCCGGGACGGTGCCGAGGTAGTAATCACCATCGCGCTCCGTGACAGCCTCAAGGTTGGTGTTGACCACGGCGACGCGGGCGCTGGCCAGCGGGTTGCCGCTGCCGTCCCGCACGCGGCCGGCGAGAATACCGCTGGCCGTCTGCGCCTGCACGGCGGTTACACTAAGGACGATTCCGACTAACAACGCCAACCACGTCTGACGGGCGGCAGTTGGGGATGGGATCATGTTGTTCATGGGTGTGGGTGTGGTGTTATGGGGTGACAAGAAAGCTGTGATGCGGCGGTTGGGTTACGGCGGTGTGAACGTTTTCATTTTTTCCAAATATCGCCCTCGCCGTCGGCGAACCAGCGGGAGGTGGTGACCTTGGGTTGGGTGTAGAAGAGGATACCGCTACGGCCCTGCATGTGGAGATCGCCGAAGAAGGACTCGTTCCAGCCGCTGAAGGGGAACATCGCCATCGGGGCGGGCACGCCCACGTTGATGCCGATCATGCCGGCGCGGACACCCACACAGCAACCTATTTTGACCTACAACTCCCTACCCACCCTCCTCTGACAGAGTGGAAATTGGCGCCCCCACGGGGAATCGAACCCCGCTTTGAAGATTGAGAATCTCCTGTCCTAACCGATAGACGATGAGGGCGAAAACTGGACGTAGGACCGTTGGCGAAATCGCCGACGCGTCAAGCGCGCAGTGCGGAGGTCACTTCTTGACCGTGAACGGCAGCGCGAACTCGGTCTTCTCCCACTGGATGCGGATCACCCCGTTGAGGCTCTGCGCCGGCGTGTTCTGCACGGAGAGGGTCAACTGGTCCACGTTGCGCTCCAGCGCGGTCTTCTTGAGCGGCA
>VHCY01000095.1 GCA_016871595.1 Verrucomicrobiota bacterium | reverse complement strand
CGCGACGGCACGCCGCAGCGGGACTTCGTGACCAACCCGGCGACCTTCGCGGACGTCTACGCGTACGGCCTGTCGGTGGCGGAGCCGTTCCTGCGCGGCACGGGCAAGTCGCCCTTCGCGCACGTCGAGCGGACCTTCAACGCGTTCAGCAGTTACCGGTTCGCCGCGGATGCGCCGCGGTGGGTCCGCGGGTCGCGCGCGGGGCTGGGGGCAAACTACCGCGGCCCGGCGGTGATCGGCTACGACGCGGCGAACCGCGACACGCCGATCTTGGGCCGCAGCGCGATCGTGTGGAACGGGATGCTCGGCCGGCGCTTCCCGCTGCGCCGCGGCCAGGCGCTGGACCTGCAGCTGAACGTGGAGAACATCCTCGGCCAGGAGGACCGCCTCCCCTACTCCGCGGCCTCCCCCGGCGTGATCGTCCGCTACCTCCTCCCGCGCGTCCGCCACTCCTGGAGCGTGCGCGGCACCTACACGTTCTGAGGTGCGCGAGGCCGCGGGCCCGATCCCCCGTGCCGCCCACGCCGTCGCCCTTTCCCCTGCTGCTCGCCGCGCTGCTGCTGGTCCCGGGCCAGGTCCGGGGGCAACGCCGCCCGGAGCCGCCGACCGCCGCCACCGGAGCCGCCCCGGTCGAGCTCTCCCCCTTCCTCGTCGATGCCACCAGGGACATCGGTTACCAGGCTGGCAACACGACCTCCGGGAGCCGCCTCAACACCAGCCTGCGGGACACCGCGGCCACGTTGCAGGTGTTCACGCCGGAGTTCCTCCAGGATCTCGGCGCCAACAGCCTCGCCGAGGTCCTCGCGTACGGGACCTCGGTCCAGCCCGACCTCGGTGACACCTCGCCCGAATCCCTTGAGCTGCGGCAGGCGCTCGGTGAGGGCCAGCTCGTTGGTCGCCGCGTTGAGCATCAGGCGCCAGCTGCGGGTGAGGTTCGCGACCAGCTCGAGCTCGTAGCCCTTGGTGTTCAGGGTCTGGTAATCCTGGCCGGAGCGATTGAATCCCGCCCCGAAGATCGCGCCAGGCCAGACACGCCGGGGCCGGTCTCGGCGATGGTGCCGGACATCTCGTGGCCGATGATGCACGGGGTTTGGACACGACGATCCATCGCCCCGTGGAAGATGTGCACGTCCGTGCCACAGATGCCGGCGTACGCGACGTCGATACGCACCTCGTTCGGGCCCGGAGTCACGGCGGTGCCTGGGCCGACGGTGAAGGTGCGGTTTCCGGTGTAGTGAACGGCGTGCATAGAAGGTGAACGCGGCGGGCTTGCCGCCGCTAACGCACGATCAGCCCGAGACCCTGGATCCCGATTCGCTCCCCGGGGCTGACCCGCTTCTGGAAGACGGTCCATAGCTGCTCCGCCGTGGCGCGGTCGCCGGGGCCGAGGTGCAGCAGGAACTCGCGCACGGCGGCCTTGCCAAAACCCTGGGCACGCAGGGATTCCTCGGCGCTGTCGGGATGGCGCCCGGAGGCCGGCGACAGGACGTACACCACGCCCCCGGAGCGGCAGACCACGGCGGCGTGCCCGGAATAGGTCAGCAGGTAGGACCGGCCGGCGAACGCCTCCGGAACCACATTAAGCTCGGTGGGGCGGTCGCGCCACAGCTTCTGCCCGGGTTGGGCCACGCGGACGCCGCTTGGCGTGTCCTCCGGGGGGGAAAGGAACTCCGCCGGCGCGACCAAGGGGCGGAATTCATCGCCGCCGGCCACCGGCTCCAGCGTCGCGCCAGCGCCGCGGAGAAGCGGCTGGCCGTCCTCGTTCGCGGAGGGCCGCAGGAAGCGGGCGTCCTTCAGCCACGCGCGCGGGTTCACGCCGGTGGCGGCATCGATGAGGACCCGGAACCGCGCCGCGGAACGGGCCCCGGGCGCGGGCGGCGCCGGGTCGCCGTGATCCTGGATCCCCTCGTGTTCGGGATCCGGCGCGCGGAGGCGCGCGGCCGCCGCCAGGATATCGGCCTCGCGAAACGACGCGAACAGGATGTGTTTCGCATCGAAGCGGTCGTGATCGTAGATGACCCGGATCGTGCCATCGGCGGACTCCGTGGCGTCAGGATAGGAGGACCCGCGCTCATCGAGCATCAGTCCGCCCTGCCAGCTGCGGCCGTCGTCGTCGGAAAGGTGGGCCATCAGTTGCCTGCGCCCGACGGGCTTGCCCGTGAGCGGGCCCTGCTTGACCAGCAGGAGCCGGCCGGAGACGAGGCGGCGCAGGTAGAAGCGGGTCGGCGTGTGGGGCAGCGTCGTCGGGGCAACGGGTGTCCAGGTGCGTCCTTGGTCGCGGGAGACCGATTCGCCGATGCCGTAGTTGGTGCGGACGAGCATCCAGAGCGAGCCATCGCGGCGCTCGACGATCATCGGTTCGTCGCACTGCCGGTCCTCCGGCCGCGGCACGCGGGCGGCCCCGCGGAGGGTCCAGGTTTCGCCGTGATCCGCGGAAACCAGCACCCGGCAACTCTCGTCGCGCCGCCAAACCGCCGCGGGCAGCAGCCACTCGCCGCTGGCGAGGACGGTGGGCTTGTTGATCGGGATGCCCTCCCCGAGCAGGCGGGGCGCGGACCAGCGGGGATTTTCCTCCCCTGGCTGGTCCGTGGTGATCGCGAAGCAACGCGGGGCGGAGACCTCCTTGTCGGGATTCTGGAACCAGAACAGCCAGAGGCGGCCGCGGGGATCGAGCCACAGGCAGGGATCGGAGGCGCGCACCGGCCCGAACCCGTCGGGATCAATCACGAGCCGGAGGTCGCTCCAAGTGCGGCCATCGTCGGAGCTGGTGACGAGGACCACGTAGTTGTAGCGGTCCTCCTGGACGGGGCCGGCATACCAGGCGGCCCACAGCCGGCCGTTGGGGGCGCGCTCGATCGTGGGGATGCCCTGGTACTTGCGGGCGGCCGGGCCGTATTCGGGACCGGGGGTGAAGTTCAAGGGCGGGGGCGTCTCCGGCGTGATGCCGGCGGCGGGGAGCGCGGCCGGTGCCGCCGCCGCGAGCAGCGCGATTCGGGCCAGGAAAACCGGCAGGGTGAGCCGCATCGTCAGAAGTCCAGCGTGGTAGTGAGGATGAAGTTGCGCGGCCGGCGCAGGGCGTAGCTGATGCCGACCGGCGCGTACGGCGGGCCGAGCACGGCCTCGGTGTCGGTGCCGACCTTCACGAGGCGCACGTCCTGCGCGTCGAGCAGATTCTGCACGTTGAGCTGCACGCGCACGGTGGGGCCGCGCCGGAGGCGATGCTGGTAGCGCAGCATCGCGCCCGCCTCGGCGAACGAGTCCCCCGGGATGGGGCGGCTGACATCGATCAATCCCTCCGGCACGCCGGCCGCGTTCAAGGCCCGCGCGTAACCCGCGATGCCGGCGCTGCGCCAGCGGAAGTTGGCGCCCACGGACCAGCCACCGAGCGGCCCGCGGGCCTCGAAGTCGTGCGCCACGACCGCGTTCAGCGCGTACTTGCCGCTCCAGTTGGTGGCCTGGCCTTCGAGCGCCCGCTCATCGAGGTACTGCCGCTCCGCGCCGTTGGCCTGATTCTCGAGGTAACGCGCGTCCTCCCCCGCCTGCAGGCGATGGGCCGGGTTCTGGGGGTTGAGGTCGAATTGCGGCGAGGCCTGGCCGGCCTCGATGCGGCGCAGTTCGGCCGCGAACCTCCGCCAGGTTTCAAGGCCCTCGAAAGGTCTCGGCGTGTAGAGGTACTTGCCGAGGCCGAGCAAGTGCTCCCCGAGGACGTTCTCGTTGAGGCTGCCGGTGAGCGAAACCCGCCACCTCCGCGTGTTGAACACGGCGGTCGCCTCGTAGCCGGTGGCGTCGAAATTCCAGTCGGTCGCCACCGTCTGGGCCGGGTCGATGGGCAACAGTCCGGAGGGCGGGAGGGCGGTGAAGCGGGAGTCCTGCGAGTAGTTGTCGCGCAGCCGCTGCAGGATGCCGCGGCTGAATCCGACGTAGGCGCCCCCACCCCGGATCTGGTTCCGCTGGCTGTTAGCGAATCGGCTCAGGGCGAGGGAAAACCGGCCCTCGAACCCATAGAGCCGGAGGCCGAAGTCGCGCGCGGCACCGGACTGGTTCCCCGGCCGCTCGCCCAGGAAGGTCACCTGCGAAGGATTCGTGGAAGGGGTGAAATTCTCCGACTGGTTGTAAGTCAGGGCGAGCCAGGCGAGGGGCGTGAGCACCGCCCCGAAGGTCATCGTGTCGGCGGAGACGTCGACTTCCGGACTGGTCCTGAACGGGACCTGCCGCGCCAGGCTGTAATAGCGCCGCAGCTCGCTCGTCGTGGAATTGGGGACGGCGGGATCCGCCCATTCCCGATACGGCGGCTCGCCGATGTAGTTCGCGGTGGCATCGCGCCTCCACCCCACCAGCGTGACCAGCCGGCGCTCCAGCCAACGCCCCTGCCAGCCGACCGAGACGGAATCGATCTCCTCCCGGGTGAGGGTCGGGGCGACGAACGGGCGCAGTGCCAGATCGAGGGGCCCCACGCCCGCGGCCACCTTGCTCACGATCTGTCTTTGCGCGGCGAGGGCGGCGAGATTCCGGCCGACGAATGTGGCATCCGGCACCGGATACGTCGGGCGCCCCCCGACATAATACGTGCGGATCGCGATCGCGTTGACGGCGTTGAGGGGGTCGGCGTTCCAGTTGGCGATTCCGACGGTGCCCCGGTTCAGCCAGCGCATCGTGTCCTGCCGCGAGCTCGTCCCGGTGGTTTGGGCGAGGAAGCTCAGCTGGTGCTGGCCCAGCCACCGGCGGCGGCCGGCGAGGTCGAGCTCGTACCAGACGGAGGCCCGGTAGGCGTCGCGGCGTTGCCGATACTCGCGATACTGGTTGTTGGCCGACTCGCCGTACGGCTGGAGAAACCCCGGATTGGGACGGCCATCGACCCAGAAGCGGTTCGGGTCGACGGTCACGCGATCGAATGAACTCGGGCTGAAGTCGCGGTCGTTCCGCATCCAACTGCCGGCGACCTCGAGGTACAGGTCCCGGCCGAGGCGCTGTTCCACGAACGCCTGCGTGGTGCTGCCCCGCGACTGGTCCGAGGGATCGTCCCAGGTGCCGCCCTGGAGGTTGGTCTCCTTGGCGATGCCGAACAGGCTGAAGGGATCCCGCGTGTGCACCTCGGTGGCGAGGGCACCGTTGAACTGGTGGCGGTTGAGGTTGAACTGGTGCCGCCAGTTCACGATCGGCTCCGCGAGGCCGAGGCCCTGCACGTAGATCACCGACTGCCCGTTGACCTGGCCGAGAGCGTTGCGGGGGTCAAAGGCCGCTTTCTGCGCGGCGGTGATCGCGCCGGTGGGGGAAAAGTCAACGGTGGGCCGGCCCTTGGCGATCCACTGCATCGCCCCGTTGTCGTAGGCCCAGGTGAGGGGGACGATGTTGCGATCCACGCGGTAGTCCTCGCGGTTCACCGAGAGCCGGGTGTCGGGCAGCGGGCGGGCGGTCACCCCCAGCGTCACGCGCTTCTGGTTGCTGCCCTCGAAGTCGCGGAACTCCCGCCTCCGGTCAAAGAGGGCGTTCACCCGCACGGCGAACCGCGCCCCGAGGAGCGGTTGGTTGTGATCCAGGGAGACGCGGTGGGAATCCCAGGTGTCATAGCGGTACTGGACCTGGGTGATGCGCCGGTCGAAGCGGGCCCGCTTGGTTGTCGACTCGGTCAAGCCATCGGCCCCGCCCACCCCGAACAGGAGGGAGTTGGGTCCGCGCGAGAGCGTGATGCGCTCGGTGTTGTACACGTCGCCCGCGATGAAGGAGCGGAAGGTGTCACTCGCGCCGGCGACGGACCCCTCGTTGTTCACGAATCCGCGGATGGCCATCGGCTGACCGTCGCCGAAGCGGAGAAACCCGTTGTGCCGGGTCGGGTCACCCTCGACGGTGTCGACGCTGGGCGTGAAGAGCAGGGCCTCGACCGGGGAGGTCGCCGCGAGGTCCTGCAGGAACTCGGCCGTGATCACCGAAAGGGGCGCGGCGAGGTCGCGGAGCGCGGTGCGCATCCGCGTGCCGGAGGTCGTTTCCAGCGCCGCGTAGCCGGTGTCACGGGTCGCATCGACCGTGAATGGCGACAGTTCGACGACCGGTCCGGTGCTCGCGGCGGCGGGAAGCGGGGGGGCGGGCTCGGCGGCGAACGCGACCACCGGGAGGGCCGCGGCCGCAAGCCGGAGTCGCCGGATCCGCCGCGTGGACGGGGTTGGGGTCAGGGGTTCAGGCGCGGTCATCGGAAGGTCGGCGGAGGAGCTTCCGGGGCGGGACGGCCCCGGGCCTCGGCTCACGGGTGGCGCGGGAGCTCGGGCAGGTGCACCGCGCACAGCTCGATGTCCTCCTTGTTGAGGCTGTAGACGATGTAGAGCGTGTCGCCAACCCGGGTGGCGGCGGGGTTCGCCACGTCGTAGTGCCGCTTGGAGTGGCCGGCAATGCGCGGCGTGGTCTCGAGCGTGCGCACCGTCCAGGCCCGGTTGAAGTCCCGGCCATCCTCCGACAGGCTGAGCGTGAGGACCTTCCGTGATCCGCCGAACCCTCTCCCCATTTTTTCCGCCGGGCTGGCGGTGGGCAGCAATTCCCGGTCCGCACCCTGCCAGAAGTCGTCGCCGAGCGTGTAAGGGTTATGGAGCAGGTACACCCGCCCGTCCGGCAGCGTGCCAACGCCGACGCGGGTGCTGTTCGAGGGGATGGCGGTGCGCTCCGGCACCGACCACGTCGCACCCTCATCGCGGCTGGAGGAGACGTAGAGGCGCCACACCCAGTGCTGGCGCCGGGCATCGCCGTAATCGCGCCAGAACCGGACGAGCGTTCCATCCCGCAGGCGGTAGGAGGGGGTGGGCTCGATGAGCCTCTGCCCGTCGGCCGGGGATCCCGGCCGGCCGGGATCCAGCAGGCCCGGAGCGTTGGCCTCGTCACCGCGTGGTCGCCGCGAGTCGTGCGGCAGGGCGGCCCGGGCGGTGGGATCGTCGATCCGCGCCAGGAGCGCCCGGGTGAGGGGCGCGTGGCGCGGGTCACGCATCGCCGGGTAGCGCGGGTAGCCCGGCTCCACCTCCGGAGCCTCCTCGGCCAGCCACAGCACCTCCCCTCGGGTGCCGTCCGGCAGGATCTCCAGGGCCAGCAGATCCCCCTTGCCGTGATTCGGCCCCACGTTGGCGATCGCCCACAGCCGGCCATCCACCTCGGCGAGGCCGCTGTTCCATTGCACCCGGGGAAGGCCTTCGCGCTTCTCACCGCGACGCTGCATCCGGCCCAACGCGGGCGATAGCGGCGTGGGGGGAGCGTCCAGTGGGGGCAGCCAAGTGCGGCCGCCATCGAGGGATTGGCGCATCAGGAGCCGCTGGCCGGGCTGATCCTCGTCCCACTGGTGGCTGTTCCACGTGACGATGAGGCGGCCGTGGAAGTGGGCCACGTTCGGCAGATTGGCGAAGGCCCCCACCTCCGGATCGGCGGAGCCCCGATGAACCAGCGTATGGCGGGTGCCCGGAGGCAGGGGTGGAGGCAGCCGGCCGGTGCCGAGGTTGGGCGGCGAGTAGCGGAACTCGGCGGCGAGACTTCCGGCGGCAGCGGACGCCCGCGGCGCTCCCGGCAGCGGAAGCGACGCGGCGGCGAGGCCCACCACGAGGACGAAGCGGAGGCAGGCCGGGGAATGACGGGGTGGCATAGGGCTCCAGACTGGTGACGCCGTTCCGGGAAAAATGGGTTACCCGGCTGAAATCGCTTCCGCTTCCCCGGCGGTGATGGTGTGCTCGCGTGATCCCGCCCCGCGGATGAATCTGCCCACCCCCTCCGCCGCCCCTCGCGACTTCCCGGACGAGGCCCGCTGGTTCGCCGAGGCGGTGCAGCCGCTCGACGGCGAGGTGCGGGGCTTCCTGCGTCACCGGTTCCCGGCCATCACCGAGGTCGATGACCTGGTGCAGGAGGCGTATGCGCGCATCTGGCGCGCGCGGACCCTCGGGCCGATCCGCAATCCGCGGGCCTTTTTGTTCCAGATCGTGCGCAACCTGGCCCACGATCATCATCGGCGGGGGGCGAAAAACCCGCCCGTGCCACTAACCGATCTCGAGGCGGAGCGCGTCTTCGATGGGGAGCCTTCCGCCGCCGAGCAGGCCAGTCGCCAGCAGGAACGCGAGATCCTGCTGGCGGCCGTCCGCGCGTTGCCGGAGCGCTGCCGGGAGGTCGTGCTGCTCCGCTATCTGGACGGCCTCTCATACAAGGAAATAGCCACCCAACTGAACCTCTCCCCCGAGACCGTGAAAGTGCATCTCACCAAGGGACTCCAACGCTGCCAGGCGCATTTCTCGAATCAGGAAAGGAACCGGCCGTGAAGCGCGACCCCACCCCCCCTGAATCCCTGGCCACCGACGCGGCGCGCTGGGTGGCCCGCCGGGCGGAGGGACTGACCGCCGAGGAGGAGGAAACCTTCGACCGCTGGTGGCGGCTCGGGCCGGAGCGGGCGGCCGCGGTGGCGAGGGCGGAGGCGGCGGAAGACCGCCTTCGCGGGCTGGTCGCCTTCCGGAACGATCCCGCCTTCCGGGCGCTCCTGCCGGCCGACCCGGGCGCCCGGAACCACTCCCGGACCCAATGGATTCCCTGGGCCATCGCGGCGGGCCTGGCCGTGATCCTGACGGCGACCCGGCTTCCCCTGCCGTCGTCGTCGCGCGGCACCATCCACTCCACTGCCGAGCACGGCTACCAGCGGCTCCTGCTCGCAGGGTCCGTCGTGCAGTTGAACGCGCGGACGGAGTTGCGGGTGGCTCCGGAAGGCGGCGTGCAATTGGCGCAGGGAGAGGTCTTCTTCTCGGTGCCGCCGGGATCACGGCCGATGACGGTGGCGGTCGGAAGCCTGAACGTGGTCGCGAAGTCCGGCACGTTCGCGGTGCAACGCGAACGGGACACCCTCCGGCTGATCGTGCTCGCCAACACCGTCCAACTCGGACGCGGCGCCCGGACGGGCCGAGCCGTGGCCGCCGGCGAACAGCTGGTCGTGCAGGGGGAGGATCTGGACCAGGCGCGTCTGACCGCGGTCCGACCGGAACAGGTCCAGGAGTTGCTGGCGTGGCAGGCCCCTCGCGTGGCGCTGGCGGAGACGCGGCTCGCGGATGCCATCGAGCAATTCAACCTGCACGCGTGGGCCCAGTTGGAACTGCGCGACCAGGCGCTCGCGGATCTCCGGGTGAGCGGGGTCTTCCGGGCGGATCTGCCGGATGATTTCCTCCGCCACCTCGCGGAGACGCATCAGGTGGACAGCGAACGCGTCCGCAACCCGTCGAGTTCCGACCCCTCCGGCCCGGGTTCGATCCTGATCCGGTTGCGTGGCGCCCGCTAGGCCCGGGCGATAACCCACCGCGGCCATTCCGGCGTCACCTTTGGCAGCGGCCCGTGGCGAACGGCCCGCGCCCCCACCTGACCCACCTCGATGGCGCTTCCCCAGCCGATACTTTTGCCTCTGCTTGGCCTCCTCGCGGCCGTCCCCGCCGCCGGCCGGGAAAGCCCCGCGCTGGCGCCAACCCCGGTGACGCGCGCCGATGCCAGCCAGTACGGTGACGATCAGCGCCGGTTTCAGGGCATCCCCTCAGTGGCGATCAGCGAGGGCGGCCGCCTCTGGGCCACCTGGTACTCCGGCGGTGCCGGCGAAGGACCGGAAAACTACGTGCTGCTCGCGACCAGTGGGGACAGCGGGCTGACGTGGTCGAAGCCGTTGTTCGTCATCGATCCCGAGTCTCCGGTGCGCGCCTACGACGCCGTGGTCTGGCGGGCTCCCGGCGGGGTGCTCTGGTGGTTCTACGCCCAGACCTATGGGCAGTGGGACGGGCGCGCCGGGGTCTGGGCCGTGACCACCCGCAACGCCGACGATCCCCTGCCCACGTGGTCGGCTCCCCGCCGGATCGCGGACGGCATCATGATGAACAAGCCGGTCGCGACCCGCGAGGGAAGGTGGCTTTTCCCGATCGCGCGCTGGTCCCTGAAGCCCAGCCCCGGGATGCCGGGCCCGAGACGGCCGGTCATCCCCAATCCCCATCTGGCGTGGGATCCCGAGGCCGTGGGCACGCACGTTTACCAGAGCCGGGATCAGGGCGCAACCATCACCCGCCTCGGGACGGCGCTGATCCCCGATGTCCGTTACGACGAGCACCACGTCATTGAGCGGCGCGACCACACCTGGTGGATTCTGGCCCGCACCAACGCCGGCATCTCCGAGAGCTTCTCGTCCGATGGCGGTGCCACCTGGGCCCTCGGCCGCCCATCCCCGATCCCGAATGCCCCCTCACGGTTCTTCATCCGCCGCCTCTCGTCCGGCAACCTGCTGCTGGTGAAGCATAACCCTCCCCTCGACCAGCCCTGGCTGGTCGCCGCGACGGTGCAGCCCTCGTGGCGTCAACGCTCCCACCTCACCGCCTACCTCTCCGAGGACGACGGGGCCACGTGGAAGGGCGGCCTGTTGCTCGACGATCGGCTGGTGGTCTCGTACCCGGACGGGGATCAGGCCGCGGACGGGACGATATTCCTGGTCTACGACCATAACCGGGAGGGGGACCGGGAAATCCTGATGGCCCGGTTCACGGAGGAGGACGTGCTCGCGCGGCAACCCGTGAGCCCCGGGGCAAGATTCCGTCTGCTGGT
>VHCY01000094.1 GCA_016871595.1 Verrucomicrobiota bacterium | reverse complement strand
CGCTGGAGCTCCGGGCCGCTCAAGGGCCTCCGCGCCGGCGGCAGCCTCCGCTACCGCGGCGACCGCATCCTCGGCTACGCCAGCCGCTCCGTCGCCGCCTCCGACCTCCGCGATCCGCTCCTCGCGACCCCCGGCCTGTTCCCGGCGGGCTCCACCGTGTCCGTCGCGGACGTGAACCGCCCGCTCCTCGGCGGCGCGACGTGGAACACGGACGCCGTGCTCGGCTACACCACCACGTTGCCCGGCCGCCGGGTGCGCTGGGGCATCTCGCTCAACGTGCGCAACCTCCTCAACGACGACCGCCTCATCCCGCAGGCCGGCCTGTCCGCCGCGGGCGTGCCGGTGGTATTCCAGTTTCCCGAGCCGCGGATCTTCCTCCTGACGCAGACCTTCGACTTCTGACGACGCGCCCGGAAACGGGGCCGCAGACCGCCAGCGCCGGGGAATTGGCTTCTCCCGGCCGGCCGCGCGCCCTTCACTCCGCCCGCTGATGAAACCCGGCCTCCGCCCCGGCGCCACCGGGGAACTCACCTGGACCGTCGACCCGACGATGACGATCACCCTGGGGAATCCCCCGGCCGTCACCGTCTTCTCCACGCCCAACCTGGTGCTGCTGCTCGAGCGCGCCGCCCGCGAGGCCCTGCGGCCCTTCCTCGACCCGGACGAGGAATCAGTCGGCATCGAGGTGCAGGTGGAGCACACCGGCCCCGCCGCGCTCGGCGAGGACGTGCGCGCGGAGGCGCGGGTGACGGACTGCGACGGCCGGAAGGTGGCCTTCACGGTGCGCGCCACCGCCGGTGGCCGCGAGGTCGGGCGCGGAACCCACCGCCGCGCCGTGGTGCCCACCGCCAAGCTGGCCGAGAACCTCCGCCGCGCGACCGGCGCGCCGGCCCCGGTGCCGTCCCCCGCCGCACCGCCCGCGCCGGAACGGGTGCGCTTCACCGTGGCGGGCGGCATCGCGACCGCGACCTTCCACCGCCCGGCGGCGCTGAACGCGGTCGATGCGCAAATGACCACCGAATGGGAGCAGATCGTGGCCTGGCTCGCCGCGCACCCGGAAGCGGCGCGCGTGCTAATCGTGACGGGCGCGGGTGACGCGTTCTGCGCCGGGGACGACCTGAAGGAACTGCCGGCGCTGGGCGAGGACGAGGCGCGGCAGCTGAGCCTGCGCCAGGCGCGGCTCTGGTTGGCGTTGGAGCAGTTGCCGCAGCCGGTGATCGCGGCGGTGAACGGCGCGGCGCTGGGCGCGGGCTGCGTGGCGGCGGTCGCGGGTGATTTCCGGATCGCGGCCCACGGGGCGACCTTTGGGATGCCCGAGATCCGCGTGGGCTGGCCTCCGGGCTACGGCTTGGCGCAGCTGGTGGGCCTCGTGGGCAAGGCGCGCGCGCTGGAGCTCTGCCTGACCGGGGAGCCGATCCCGGCGACGCGGGCGCAGGAATGGGGCCTGGTGCAGGAGGTGGTGCCGGCGGCGCGGCTGTTGCCGCGGGCGCGGGAGCTGGCGGCGCGGCTTCTGGCGCAGCCGGCGGAGGCGCTGCGGGCGACCAAGCGGCTGCTGCACGCGACGGAGGGCGCGCTGCCGCGCCTGACGCACCGGGCGGAGACGGAGGCGTACGTGCGGTGCCTGTTCCAGCCCGATGCGCGCGAGGGCCTGGCCGCGTTCGCCGCCCACCGCCGCCCCAAGTTCGAGGGGCGCTGAGCGCGGGGCGGGGGCGCCGTGGCGCGAGTGGTCCTGCCTTCGCGGGTCGACCGCTTGACGTCAGCCGGGCCGGGCCTCCGTGATCAGCTCCTCGATCCCTTCCAACCGGTAGCGGGCGCAGGTGGCGCGGACCGCGCCCAGATCCGCCTCGGGGTTACGCACCAGCAACTCGACGATGTCGGCCTTCGACTTGAAGCCGCCCGCATAGAGCTTGAGGGCGATCAAGTGCGGCAGTGGGGCGATCCGGAGCGGGCTCCCCGGCTGCACCGCCAGCGAGGAAAGCCGGAGGGCGTCCTCGATCACGGCCGGAAAGCGGCCCGCGTAGCTGATGATCTGGATGAGGCCGAACTCCCCGTGCACATCGATCACGCCGGCGAGGGGATCGTCGGCCCCGGGCTCGCGCAGTTCGGCCGCGCACCCCGCCGCCCGGAGACTGGCGAGCACCTCCCGGAGGGGACCGAGTTCAGCGTTCACGGCCAGGTCGAGGTCGTCGGTGTGGCGGACGTAGTGATGCGCGGCCAGGGCGACGGCCCCGATGACCACGGCATCGAGGCGGTGGCGCCGCAGCAGCGCGTGCACCTCCTCCGCCTTCCGCAGCAATGCGTCGGGCCCGCTCATTCGCGGGGTGCGGGCGGTCCGGGCCGCAGCCAGGAGAAGCGGTCGCCGAGGGTCAGCGCGGCCACGATCCGCTCCCGGACGGACAGGCGCCGCACACGTTCCAGCTCCGGCGCGCGGGAGCGCTCGGCGCACGCGCTGCGGCGGGGCCCGGGGCGCGGTCCGCTGGCGGGAGGGGAAGGGACGGGATCCATACCGGGGAGCGCGCGGAGCATCCCCGCGCCGGGCCGCGCCCCTCAAGGAGAATCCGCTCGCCGCGGCGCGGCGCAGGGGTGGGGAGCGGCGGGGGAGACCGCTTCAAAGCACGGCCACAAATTCGCCCAGCACGCGGAAATCCGCGGTGGGGTCGGCGGTGAGCTCGATGGGGCCGAAGGACGGATTGTCCGACTGCGGCCGCAGGATGATCCGCGCGTGCCGCCACGAGCCTTCGCCGTCCCCTGCTTTGGCGCTCTCGTACCGCTTCACCGTGCAGGCACCACCCTCGGGATCCTGCAGGTCACGGTGCTGCACGAGGACGATCCTGCCCTCACGTGTTCCCTCCGGCGGACGCCGGAACAGACACCAGGAGCCGGAGGGTATCCGGCGATTCATCGACTCCCCGGTGACGCGCACGATGAAATGGCCGGGTTGGGGTGCGATCCCTTCGGGGAGACGAACCCAGCGCCGGTCCGCCAGCGGCTCCTCCCGCTGCAGCGCGCCCGCTGCCACCCGAACCGAGGGATAACACGGGACCGCGTTGCGGAAGGGAATCAGCTCCGACGGCGGAACCTCCGGGAACGGGATCTCCTCGATGTGCTCCTCACGGGGCGGAAGATCCGCGGAGATCCCAACGGAGGCCGCGTGCCGGAGGTAGGCGTTGGTCTCGGGATCAACGGAAAAGAGAAAGCAGCCACGCGTGCCGCGGGTCATCAGGGTGCGGTAGGTGTTGCGGATGATTTCCCGGATCCGTTTCTCGGCTCCCAACCGATCCTCCAGCAGGAGTTTCGCGTGACCGCGGATCGTCTTGTCGTGCCGGTCCCGACGGTTGGGAAACTCCACCCAGCGATCGCCGCGGCGGACCAGGTCCGGGCCGAGGATCACCCCGATGTAATCCAACTCAAGCCCCTGGCAGGTATGGATGCAGCCCACCTGCTCCACGGAGTCCTCCTTGAGGATCCATAGACTGCCGTCGTCCTCGAGATTCCACTGGGCGGCGAACCGCTCCTCCGGGATTTCGATGTCCATCGCCCCGGCGATCTTCTTGCTGCGCCACGGCCAACAGTAGCCCGCCACCATCCGGGCCCGCTCCGCACCTCGGTTCCGGGCGCGGATCAGCTCCCGAAGCTCGGTGGCCGAGGAGCACACCCGCACTTCATAAGGGATGCCTTCAAGCGTCGGGTTGGCCGTTTCCCGGATGCCGAGGGTATGGTCGACCCAACCCAGGTACCCGTCGGAACCGCCACAGCGGAACTGGGAGCATAATTGGAGTCGGGTCACAGAGGACCGTTGCCTAACCGCCCAAGCCTCGATCGCGGCAACACCCCCGATGTCCTTGAGCGTCACGCGCTGCGCGTCATCCACGAAGAAGACCGAAAGTCGGGCGGAACGGATCAGCTCGAGGATCTGGTTCTCACCCAAATTGCCGTACAGCCCGCCCTTCTCGTTGAGCCGGTGCGCCTCATCGACGACGAGCGCGTCAAAGGTATCCGGCGGGCAGGCGTGATAGGAACCGGAGCCGCGGAAGAGGTTGCTGATGCGCGAGCGCCGCAGGTGCCCGGCGAGCTTCGCCTCGTAGACCGCGCGTGGCGCCGCGTTGCGCGTCACGTACTGGACGTTCCGCTCACGCTGGATGAGCGCAACGAGCAGATTGATGGCGACCACGGACTTTCCCGTGCCCGGACCACCTTCGACGATCAGCGTCTGCTTCCGCCCGGTGGCCGCATTTTCGGCCAACGCGAGGGCGGTCTCATAAACGACCTTCTGGTCGTCAATCATCACGAACTCCCGCTTGCCCGCCAGCAGCCCCGCCAGGCTATCGGCCAGATTCCGGGAGGGGCGGATGCGCCCGTGGGCGATCTCGTAAAGCGTCTCCCCCCGGTCCCCGTGGCGCACGTGATCGCGGATGAACGCGCGCAGCCTCGCCGCGTCGTCCCGCAGGAAAACGGGTGCCCGGCCCAGGTGCTCCGCGTAGAAGGGATGCCGCAGATCCCCGCCCTCGGCGCAGTTGTGCAGGTAGGCGCAGGGCGCGAGCTGGATCGGAATCTCGCGCACCGCCTCATTGAAGTCCTCGAGCAGCGCGGCGTACGACCACGCTTGGTAGGAGGGATGACTCGTCTCGCGCAGGCCACCTCCGAGCCGCGTCTCGACCACCCCATCCTTGGCCGTCCGGCGCGCGCTCTCCCACTGCTTGAGTTCGACGATCACCGCGACCTTCCTCCGCTCCGCGTTCAACCCTGTGAGCACGAAGTCCATCCGCTTGGAGCTCTGGGGGACCTGCATTTCGATGGCGATGGAGGCGTCCTCCGGAATGTCCACCGGCTCGATCACCCGGTCCATAAACCCGAGTGAGTTCCGCCACGCGTTCACCTCGGCGGCGGCCACCCCGTGTTGATGGCGGGCGCGAAAGGCGGCCAGAATGCGCTCCTCAATCCGGTTGGAGAAGATGTCCGCCCGGAACTCCCGTTTGGATGCTTGATAGACGATCATCGGCGCGCTTGCGCGGAGAATTCCCAAAGTGTCCGGCGGAGCGAACCCAAATCGGCTCGCGCCGCTCAGTCCCGCTCGACCCGGCAGCCCGGCCCCCGGATCAAAAGCTTCCCCGCAGCCCGAGCGTCCACAACGAGCCGTAGTTCTGCCGCTGGCGGAAACGGGCCTCCGCCGGGGTGGCCGGGCCATAGACCTTGTTGTCCACCGGATCGTTGAAGACGTTGTTAAGGTTGGCGAAGAGGGTCAGGGCGCCCGTCAGACGATAGTCGGCTTTGAGGTCGGCGACGACGCGCTTGGAACTCCAATTGTAGGTGCCCGGGGCGATGCTGCGGCCGGCGGCGACCGGACCCAGGCGCTTCGGGCCGGTGTGGTTCCAATTCGCGCGCACCGTGTACCTCGGGCGCGCGAGACTCACCCCCCAGTTGTAGACGCGCGGGGTGAAGCCGCTGAAACTGTTCGAGGTGTCGCCCGTGACGCGCTGGGCGGAGGCGTTGGCGAAGACTGAAACCCCACGCGCCCACGGCGGGAGGAAGGTCAGCGCCTGCTTGTAGTTGAAGCTCACCCCGGAGGTCCGCACACGACCCGGGAGGTTGTACTGCGTTGCGACGTCGTAGTCGCCATAGGTGACCGGATTGAGCCCGTAGAGCGCAAGGAGGGCCGGGGTGGCACGAGTAACCACCGATCCGAACAGGTTCTCGAAGTCGCGCTGGAAGGCGGTCGCGGAAAACACCCCGACCGGCTCGAGGTAATACTCCAGGGCGACCTTGGTGGTGCGGGCGGTCCACGCCTTGATGCCCGCGTTGTTGACCGAGATCTGGTTGTTCGGGCCGGGCGGATTCTCGGTGTTGGGTAGGTTCACGCTGCCGCCGTACTGGTTGAAGTCCGGGCGCCCCACCGACCAGTAGTGCCCGGCGCGGGCGATCAGGCTCTCGGAGAAGGCCCACGACGCGTTGAGGCTGGGGAACCAGCGCAGGTATTCCTTCCGGGCGCGGAGGCCGCGGTCGACATTAGTGAGGCGGGCGGCCTCGAGGGGGTCGGTCGCCACCACGGCGGGGGAGCCGTTGGGGTTCAGGACCACCCGGCCGGCGCCGTCCCGACGGAAGTTCCGCGTCGGGTCGACCAGGCGGCCTTGAGTGCTCACGCGCGTCTCCTCGCCGCGGACGCCGCCCGTCAGGCGCAGGCGGCCGCCGGCCAGCCGGACATCGGTGCGAAGGAAGCCGGCGGCGACCGTCTCGGACGCCCATTTCGAGAGGGCGACCTCCTGGGTGTAGCTCGTGGTCCGGTTTTCGGTGAAATGGCCCGGGGTGGCCGCGTAGAGATCCCACAGGGCGTAATTGCTGGTCCAGTCGGTGGCGGGGAACCCGAAGGGCGCGATCTCACCCGAATAACTGGCGTCGCGTACCAAGGCGGCGGCGTCATCGGCGGTGTTAGCGAGGCCGTCGCGCCCAACGAAGGTCAACGTCGGGTTAGTGTTGCGGGTGTCCCGGACCTGGCGGCGGAGGTCGACGCCCGCCTTGAGCGTGAGCGGCACCACACCGCCGAAGCCGCGGCGCAAGTTGGCGAAGGCGGTCTGCTGGCGATCGAGGGTCTCGAACCCGTTGGTCGAGGCGGTGTTCAGCAGGTAACCGTCGAGCCGGTGGGGATCGAACGGCGCGCCGGAGGCCCCGTCGGTCACCAGGATCCGGCCAGGGCGCAGGTAGAAGATGTCCTCGAAGGAGACGGTGAGGTTCTGCCGGCGAGCGACCGAGTTGAAGAAGGCGCCGCGCGTGGCGTCCTTGCGCCAGCGAAGCGACTGCGACAGCCCCGCGCCCACCTCGGCGTGCCAGACGGGACCGAGGTGCCGCCACGTGAGCGTGGGCATGTACATGTTCCCGCCCAGACCGTTGACCGTGTTGTTGATCCGCACCTCGCCAGCCCCCGTGGCGCCGCGGGTGAAACCGGGCCCGAAGTTGCCCGGCGCCACGCGGTTGACGAAGAAGTTGAGGACCCGCTGGGTGAGCGCGTAATCGGAGAAGGCCCACTGGAACGCGAACGAGAGCCGGTCGTCCGACCCCAGCTTCCAGTCGAACGTGGCGCCGAAGTTCGCGGCGGTGACCATCGCGCCCGCATCGCGCACCCCGTAATCGGTAAGGTAGGGGCGGTCGGGGGTCGTGTCGGGCAGCGCGCCGCCGTTGGTGGCGAGCGCCGTGCCGCGCCATCCGGGCTGGGACATGTCCTGGACGCGATAAAGCGTGGAAGCGCCGGCGGATAGGGCGAAGCCGAACCGGGGGCTCACGGGCACGACGGCCGTGAACTCGAATCCGGGGCGGATCTTGTGGGTCGGCGGGCGGAGGGGACCGGGGGTGCGGCGCAGGCTCCGCGCCTCGTCGCGAAACGAGATAAAGCCGCTGGCCGTGTAGACGGGCCGGGCGCGCTCGAACGCGCTCAGCGGCACCATGTTGACGGAGCCCGCGAGCGCAGAGCCCGGCGACTCCGGCGTGGGCGTGTGCACGACCTCGATGCGGGACACGACGTTGATCGCCATCTGGTGCAGGCCGACCTGACGCGCCGTCCCGGCCAGCGAGCTCGCCAAGCCGAACCCGCCCACGGTGATCGGCACGTTGTCCGCCGGCACCCCATCGAGGGAAACTAGGTAGGGTTCGCCGCCGCCCCCCAGCCCCATCGAGACGCCGGGCAAAGACTTCATCACTTCCCCGATCTTGCTTTCCGCCGCCCCGCCAAACTCCTCCGCCGCGATCACGTTCATCTGGTTCGGCGCGAAGCGCTGCGTGTTGATCGCGTAAGCCGCATTGTCCATCTCCCGGCCAGCGCTGACCGTGAACGCATCCAGGCGGACCGCGGCGCCGGCCGGGGCTGCCCGGGAAGGCGGACTGACCAGCGCGACCTCAAGCCGCGTGGTTCCCCCGGGCGGCACGACCGCGGCCACGATTCCCTCGACGAGACCGGTGCGGAAGACCCGGACCCGGACCGCGCCGGCCGGCACCTGCGTCAGCCGGAACTGCCCACCCGGCTCGGAGAAAGCCTCTCCGGCCGTTCCCTCCACGGTGACCCGCGCGAGCTCAAGTGGCTCGCCCGTGGCCGCGCTGGTGACGCGGCCCTCGATCACGCCGGCTGCTGCCGGGGACTGCGCGGCAAGGGGAGGGACAGGGAGCAGCGCGAGCAGAAAGAGCAGGGATGGGGTTTTCATCGGGCCATGATGGGGCAAGGGGGAAGCCGCCGTTTTTCGCCGGCGCCCGCAGGGGCATGGGGCCGGCGGGCAGAGCGGCCGCGGGAAGGGGTTCGGCGGGGTGATGCCGCGTTACTTCATATGCTAGGCTGCCCGGCGATCGCGGCGCAAGCGCTCTCCCGTGGCGTCCACGCAATCTCCCCGCCAAGCCCGCGAATCCGGGTCAGCCGTGGCTGGCCGCGGGCCGCCGGAGCGGACCTGCTCCGGGTATGAACGCCTCGTTTAGTTCTGCCCCTGCCCGCGACGCGGTTCCGGACGCTTGCGCCCGCCGCGACCGGCCCTACGCTCCCCCCGTGAATTTCACCGTGACCATCGCCCGCGACGAGACCGGCACGTGGGTCGCGGAGTGTCCGGTGATCCCCGGCTGCGTCAGCCAGGGCCGGACCAAGACCGAGGCCATCCGGAACGTGCGGGAGGCGATCGCACTCTGCCTCGCCGTGCGCGCCGAGGGCGGCTTGCCGCTCACCCTCGAGACCACGGAGGTCGAGGCCTGATGCCCGGCCTCGCGCGCCTCCCGCCCACCCCAACCCGGTTCCAGACTTGCGCGGCGCGCGGGACGCGCTCCCTCTTGCCGGACGATGTCCAACGTCCCCTCCCCCTCGCCCGCCGGCGGCAAGCGCTGCGGCTGCGGCAAGACGAAGAACCCCCACGGCTTCTGCGACGGCTCCCACGCCGCCCCCGCCCCGGCCCCCGCCCGCAAGGCCTGCGGCTGCGGCCGCACCCAGGACGCCCAAGGCGCCTGCGACGGCTCCCACGCCCGCAAGCCCTGACGCGCGCCGTTGGGGTAAACGCTACCTGAGCGCGGCGCGCGCGCGTGTTTTTGAGTTGGGCAAGCGCCGGGCAGGCGGGCACGTTGGACGCGTCACCCCCGCCCCCGATGCGCACCCCGCTCCTCCGGTTATCCGTCCTCCTGCTCGCCGCCTTCCCCGCGGCCCTTTCCGCCGCCGCCCCCAAGGTGGCCCCGATCCCCAAGGGTGTCCCGCCCGGCGTCTGGGTCCGCGAGGGCTACCGCCTCACCGTCGCGGTCGAGGACCTGAAGATCGCCCGCTTCCTCGCGCTCGGGCCCGACGGCACCCTCTACGTGAGCGTGCCGCGCGAGGGCCGCATCGTGGCCTGCCGCGACCGCGACGGCGACGGCACCTACGAGGAACGCACCGACTTCGTGGCCGGGCGCGACCCCGCCACCATCCTCCAGGGCGTGCAGTGGCACGACGGCTGGCTCTGGTTCGCCCAGCTCAACGCGATCTCCCGCGCGCGGGACACCAACGGCGACGGCAAGGCGGACGAGGTGGTCGAGGTGATCGGCGCCGACCGGCTCCCGACCGGGGCGCGCGGCGGCCATATGTGGCGGGCGCTCCTGATCCACGGCGGCCGGATCCACACCCACGTGGGCGACCAGACCAACGCCACCAACGAGCCCATCGAGGCCTCCGAGCGGAAGAAGATCTGGACCTTCGCCCTCGACGGCTCCGACAAGCGGCTCTTCGCGACCGGCGTGCGCAACACCGAGAAGTTCGCCGTGCGCCCGGGCACCAGCGAGATCTGGGGCGTCGACCACGACATCGACAATATGGCGGCGAAGCTCGAGGGCGACCGGACCTTCGGCCAGCCGATCACCGACCACAATCCGCCGGCGGAGCTGAACCATTACGTCGAGGGCGGCTTCTACGGCCACCCGTGGCTGGTGGGGAAGAACCAGCCGAACCTGGAGTTCCTCTCCGAACCGCGCCTGATGGAGTACGCGCAGAAGGCGCGCGTGCCCGCCTGGCTGCTGCCTGCCCATTCCTCGGCGAATTCCCTCACCTTCTACAGCGGCAGCCGGATCCCCGGCGCGCGCGGCGACGCGTTCGTGGCCCAGAAGGGCGGCTGGAATGCGACCGAGAAGGTCGGCTACTGCATCTCGCGCATCCACTTCGAGGACGGCCGCCCGTGGGGCGAGCAGAAGGTCGTGAACTTCCTCCGCGGCGGCAGCGAGATCCTCGGCCGCCCGGCCGACTGCATCGAGGCGCCGGACGGCTCGCTCCTCTTCAGCGACGACACCGGCGGCAAGGTCTACCGCCTGGCCTGGGTCGGGAAATGACCGGCGCGTCCCGGCGGCGCGCGCCCGGCGGAGGTTGAGGTGCCCCGGACCATCGCGCCCGCCACGGCCCTCCTCGGGCTGATCACGCTGGCCTTCCTCAGCCTCGGCCTGCCCGACGGCTCCTTCGGCGTCGCGTGGCCGCGGATGCACCTCGACCTCGGCCTGCCCCTCGGGGTCGCCGGGGTGCTGACCACCTCGGTGACCCTGCTCGCGGGCGTTTCGGGTTTTCTCAGCGGGCGGATCCTCGCGCGCTGGGGCACGGGCCCGGCGGTGGCCGGCAGTTGCTTTCTCACCGGGG
>VHCY01000093.1 GCA_016871595.1 Verrucomicrobiota bacterium | reverse complement strand
GCCAGCGCGGGGGCGGGGGCGGCGGGGGCATCTTTGAGGAAATGTTCGGCGGCGGGGGCCAGGGGGGCGGTCAGGGCGGGCAGGATGGTTCCGACCTCCGCTACGACCTCGAGATCACCCTTGAGGAGGCGGCCCGCGGCGTGGAGAGGGAGATTTCCTTCCGCAAGGCGATGGCCTGCGAGCGGTGCGATGGGTCCGGCGCGGAGCCGGGGTCGCGGCGCGTGAACTGCGTCACCTGCCGGGGCTCCGGTCAGGTGCGGCGTTCGGGCGGCATCATCACCTTCACCCAGACCTGCCCGTCGTGCGGCGGGGCCGGGTCGCGGATCGAGAAGCCGTGTACCGGGTGCAAGGGCGAGGGTCGGGTGGCGAAGAACACCAAGATCCAGGTGCGCATCCCGCCGGGCGTCGACACCGGGTCGCGCCTGCGGTCGTCGGGCAACGGCGAGGCGGGCGTGGCGGGTGGTTCCGCGGGCGACCTCTACATCGTGTTGACCGTGAAGGAGCACGAGCTCTTCGAGCGGCAGGGGGACGACCTCTACTGCGATATCCCGATCAAGTTCACCTATGCGGCCTTGGGCGGGACCATCGAGGTGCCGACCCTGTCGGGCCGGGCCTCGTTGAAGATCGCGCCGGGGACCCAGAGCGGGACGACCTTCCGCCTGCGGGGCAAGGGGATGCCGAGCCTGCGCGGCGGGACCACGGGGGACCAGTTGGTGCGGGTGCAGGTGGAGGTGCCGACGAGCCTGACCTCGGACCAGCGGCGGATCCTGGAGGAGTTCGCGAAGGTGAGTGGCGACGCCAACGAGCCGACCTCGCGTTCCTTCTTTGAGAAGGCGAAGAAGTTCTTCTGAGCCGGGGTAGGTGTGCTGGCGGCTCAGCGGACCGGCGCGGCGGTTTCTCCGGCGGGATAGCGCCCGTGCGCGGCCGTTTCCAGGCTGACCGGCCAGGAGAGCCCGGTGTCGCCGGTCTTGCGCGCGATGGCGGCGGAACCGAGGAACGCCGGGGTTTCCGCGAGTTTGCGGGTCGCGGCATGGGCGCGCAGGGCGTGTACCCGCGCGGGCTCCCCCTGCACGGCCTCGAGGACTTCGAAGCCGGTGGCGGGATTGAAGAGGGGCTGCCACGAGTAGCGGGAGAAGCGCCAAAAGTCCCACGGTTCCTCGTGCAGCGGCCACGTCTGGTGGGTCGAGGTGAACACCAACCCGCCCGGCGCGAGCACCCGGTTCAGCTCGAGCACCACCTTCCAGGGCATCGCCAGATGCTCGAAGACCGAGAGGGAAAAGGCGGCCACGAAGCGACCGCGGCCGAACAGGCGCTCCAGCTCGTGGGCGTCCCCCACGACATCGACGTTTGGGCCGGGCAGCAGGTCGAGCCCCACGTACTCCAGATGCTTGGGCAGGAACTGGCGGTACGTGAGGCCGGAGCGTGCGCGGGAGCCGATTTCCAGCACGGCGCCTGCCGTGATCTCGCGCAGCGGAGCGACGAAGTGATTCCAGCAGGCGTAGTAGGGGTCGCTGGCGCAGGCTTTGGTGATCACCGAGCCCGTTTCCGCGGTGCTCCCGTCCGCGAAGGTGCAGCGCAGGATGAAGTCCCGGCCCAGCGCCTCGGCCGGCACCTCCAGCCAGGCCTCGAAGCGGCAGTGGGTTGCGGTTGGATCCACGCTTGCGGCCACGTCCGGGCTGGGCAGCGAGCAGCCGGGGAGGTCGAGACTCAGGTTGAGCGCCCGCCACTCGGCGGAGATGGCGGAGACGGGGGGCGAGGCTTGGAAGCACCACCCGCGCAGGTGCAGCCGGTCGAAATAGGCGGAGCACTCATCGATGTTCCAGGCGAGGGGCATAAGGGGGCCGGGCGGAGCCTGCGGCAAACCCGGGCCGGGGGAAGCGCAAAGCCGGGGCGCGGCGGCGGGTGGCTCCTAGCGTCGATCCGCCGTGGAACGGTGCTTCTGGCTATCTGTCGCCGGCGCGGACCAATGGCGTCGCCGGCGGGTCGGAATTCAAGCCCACCTGGGACAGCGTGATCGTCCCGCTCCCGAGCTCGAAGGTGATGCGGTAGGTGGGCCGGGCCGTTTCCTCCTGAACGACCTCCGCCTCCAGCACCACGGCCTCGGCGTCTGCCCGGATCACTCGGGTCGGGCCGGACCCCCGGACAACCCGCCCGCCCGCCTCCTGCGTCAGGCGGATCCGTTCCGGGCTGATCACCACGGTGTTCTCGATCGCGGGCACCTCGATGGGGTTGCCGTTGATGCGGATCACCTCCCCTGCCTGATCGCGCATTGAGTAACCGGGGGTTCGACCGGTGAAGGTCCCGAGGCAGGTGTCGGGCAGCGTCGCCGCGACCTGCTTGCCCTTGGGAGCGGGCGCGGCCGGCTTCTCCGCGGCGGGCTGGCCGCAGCCGGTGAGGGCGGCGAGGAGGATGGCCAGCAGGGGCGCGCGGCGGTTAAGGCTCAGGGCCAGGGGCGTTACGGCGGGCATGGGGGAAGGCGGCGGGGACCCGGGGCTTCAAAGGGTGCGGATTTTCAGGATCCGGTAGCTCTGGCCCGAGCGGGTGATCGCCAACTGGATGGTCTGCGGGCGGCGGCCTGTGTAGGCGCCCATCGCCTCGAAGTATTCAATCTGGTCGCCCGTGGGGAAGCCAAGGGGTGCCCGCACCTGCAGCAATTGGACGATCTGGTAGTTTTTGGCCTTCAACTGCGCCTCGACAAACTCCCGGGCCGTCATGGGGTTCGCTGCGTGGCTCCGGACGTGATCGGGGGAGGAAGTCCCGCCGGGAGCGGCGGGCAACAGGGCGGGCAGGATCAAAGCGAGGGCTGATCCGCGCAGGAACCACCGGAGGCGGCAAGGAGTTGCCAGATCGAGAGGCCGCATGGGAGGGGAGGGGGCGCTTCGCTGCGGGAACGGACGCCGCGGCGACCGTCAGCTTCCGCGGTCGCGCAGGACCGGCAAGCGGAAAGCTGCCAATTGTAAATTACAAGGTGGGCCGCGGGGACGTGCCTCGTCGCCGTGACCCCATCCCGCGGCCGCACCGTCTTCGGATTGCCTGGCCCGAGGACGGTGCCCATGGTGCCGGCGTCTCGTCACCCCCGTCCGTCCCCATGCCCCTGCTCGCCGCCGCCACCCGCAGAACCTTCCTGCTCCGCCTCCTCCTGCCGGTCTTCCTGCTCCTCGGCGCCGTCGCCGCGCGGGCGGCGGAGGCGGTCGTCACCGGCTCCGTGAGCAACGCCGCCACGGGCAACCTCCTCGAGGGCGCCCGGGTCGAGGTGCCCGCCCTCGGCCGCGTGGCCTTCACGGACGGCACCGGCCGCTACGTGCTGGCGGGCCTTCCCCCCGGGGAACACGCGCTGGTCGTCACCTACCTCGGGCTCGACGCCGCCCGCGCGGGCGTGACCGCCGCGGCTGGCGCCCGGGTCGAGCGCAACTTCGACCTCACCACGGCCATCTACCGCCTCGACGCCTTCAAGGTCACCGGGGAACGCGAGGGTGACGCCGCCGCGCTGACCCTCCAGCGCAACGCCGAGAACGTGAAGAACGTCGTGGCGATGGATTCCTTCGGCAACCTGCCCAACCTCAGCGCCGGCGAGGTCGTGATGCGCCTCCCCGGCGTCGCCGGCAGCCCCACCGACGAGGGCCTCGCCTACTGGTTCAACATCCGCGGGATGGATCCCCAGCTGAACTCCGTCACCATCGACGGCGGCGGCCTGCCGAGCATGAACCTCAACCGCACCTTTCAGCTCCAGAGCGTCACCGGCACGATGTTCGAGGCGCTCGAGCTGACCAAGGGCCACACGCCGGACAAGGGCGCGGACTCGCTCGGGGGCACGATCAACCTGAAGACGCGCTCGCCCCTGAGCATGCGCGAGCCGCGCCGCACCACCTACAGCCTCACCGCCCGCGTGGCCCCCTCGTTCTTCGAGCAGACGCCGACCCGGGAGCAGCACCGCGCCCACCCGCTGTCCACGCTCGCCCACCAGCAGCTGTTCGATGTGTTCGGCGGGCAGCGGAACCTCGGCGTCGCGCTGAACCTGTTCTACAGCGAGAACGCGGTCGGCGGCGCCAGCACCACCCTCGATTACCAGAACACCCTCAACCCCGAGGCCTTCGTCTGGGACTTCCGCCAGTGGGACAACATCAACAACCGCAAGCAGACCAGCGCCAACCTGCGCGCGGACTACCGCTGGTCCCCCGAGACGCGGTTTTCGGTGACGCTCCTCGCCAACGACAACTTCGAGCGGCACCGGCGGCGAATGGAGGTGCGCGCCTTTACCGGCAACGCCAACACCGTGCCCAACGCCACCACCACCGGCGTCGTCCCCGGGCTCTTCAACGGGCGCGTCACCGTGGTGCGCCCCGTGGCGGCGGCCAACCTCGACGTCCTGATGGACGGCCCGCTCAACACCTACGTGCGGACGCGCAAGGTCGACCTCGGGGCCGAGCACGAGTTCGGGCGCTGGCAGCTCGATTACACCGGGGGCATCGGGTACACGAACCTCAACACCGGGCAGGGCACGGCGGGCGCGCTCACGATGCGCCTGGCCGGCGCGGGCTGGATCCTCGAGCGGACGGACGACCCGATGTACCCGCGGCTGCTGGCCAACGGCGGGCCGGATTTCCTCAATCCCGACAATTACCGCCCGACCGCCAACGGCCTCACCAACACCAACAACCAGATCGACCGCCTGATGACCTAGGCGCGGGCGAACGCGCGCTACGAGGTGCCGGTGGCGGTGCCGCTGTTCCTCAAGGCGGGTTTGTCCTGGCGGGAGGAGGAGTTCGATGCCCGGGGCAAGGACAACCACCGCTGGAGCTATATTGGCGGCGGCCCGCTGGCGCCCGACCCGGCGCTGCTCGGCCACTATGCCCGCGGCACCGGCCTGCGCCTGCCGCGGTGGCAGTCGCATATGTTCATGAACAACCGGCGCCCGCGCGACCCGGCGGCCTGGCGCGAGGACCTGTATTACCACGAGAGCCAGAAGTTCACGGCGACCCGTGGCTACGTGGAGCGGGCGCAGGCGGTCTACGGGATGGCGCAGGGCCGCCTCGGCCGCGAGGGCTGGGCCGGGCGCACCGGCTTCCTCGGCGGCGTGCGCCTGGAGGACACCCTGGTCACGAGCCGTGGCTGGGTGCGGGCGCGCGTCCTGAGCACCGCGGCGCAGCAGACGGCGGACCCGGCCGGCGCGGCGCGCCGCGACTACGAAAACAACTTCCGGTCGCTGCGGCGCGGGTACCGGCAGGCGTTCCCCAGCGTGCACACGACGCACGACCTGACCCCCGGCCTGAAGCTGCGCGCGAGTTACAGCACCAGTTTCGGCCGGCCGGCGCCGTCCACGTTCCTGCCCGCGGAGACGCCGGATGAGACCAACCAGCGCGTGACCGTCTCTAATCCCGGCCTGCGCCCGCAGTCGGCGCGCAACTGGGATGTTTCCCTGGAGTATTATTTCGAGCCGGTGGGCCAGTTGTCGGTGGGGTGGTTCCACAAGGAGATCCGCGATTACATCATCGAGAACCAGGACCTGCGGATCATCCCGGGCGGGGCGGACAATGGCTACGAGGGGGAGTACGCGGGCTGGACGGAGCGCTCGTCGGTGAACGGCGGCACGGCGGTGGCGCAGGGTTGGGAGTTCAGCTACCGGCAGCAGTTCACCTTCCTGCCGGGCCTGCTGCGGGGGTTGGCGGGGTCGTTCAACTACACGTGGATCGACGCGCACGGGCTCTTTGACGAGGTTCGGTACCTGACGCGGCGGGAGGTGCAGGGCTTCATCCCGCACGCGGCGAACGCCTCGCTCTTGTGGCGGCACCGGGGCCTGACGGCGCGGGTGCTGTACAATTTCACGGGCGAGTACATCACGGCCTTCAACGCGACGAGTCCGGCGCTGCACCTGTACCGGGGCTCGATGAAGACCGTGAATGTCGGCGTGGGCTACCAGTTGAACCCGGCGGTGAACCTGAGTCTGGACGTGGCGAACCTGTTCAACGAGCCGCAGGCGTGGTACCGCGGCCGCAAGGAGCGCGCGCAGCGGACCCTGTACAACTTCGTGACCGTGACCGCCGGCGTGAACGGGCGTTTCTGACCCACCTTCGCCGAGCCTAGGGCGGGCAGCCTCCGCAGGGTAGTTTCACCCTTTGATGGCTCACGAAAGTGAGCCGCAGATGTCGGCCTGCCAGCCGTAGGCTTGGCGGAGGCTGCGGAGGCGGCCTGTGAGCCGGAGGCTAAACCCGCGTTTTGGGGATTCCCGTGTTTCGACCCCTTAGTGCCCACCTTCGCCGAGCCTACGGCGGGCAGCCTCCGCAGGGTAGCTTTACCCCTAAAGGGCTCACGAAAGTGAGCCGGTGATGTTGGCCTGCCAGCCGTAGGCTTGGCGGAGGCTGGCGGAGAGGGGGGGATTCGAACCCCCGGTACGGTTGCCCGTACACATGATTTCCAATCATGCACATTCGACCACTCTGTCACCTCTCCGGGCGCTCGGACGGTCCCGTTTCCGGTCCCGGCCGCTGGGCGAGGGGACACGCAACCGCCGCCGCGTCCGCGGGTCAACCCGCAAATCCGCCCCGCGCCCGGCTTTCGCCCCGCCGACGCCCGGAGCACAACGGAATCTGATGCCTCGCATTCGCGGCCCTTCTGCCGCGCGCCCACGGCAGCCTCCCGGACGTTAAAAGGGGAAGGCGTTCCGAAATGCGTCTTGCGCGGGCGCGGGCCGAACCCAAGCCTGCGCGGGATTTTTTCCCGCCGACGGCACACACACCATGGTCACCGCCAACACCGAACTCGGCTACAACAGCAAGGTTGAGGGGGGCGTCATCGTCTCCCGCGCGGACGCGGCCATCAACTGGATCCGCACCAACTCGATGTGGCCGATGCCGATGGGGCTCGCCTGCTGCGCGATCGAGCTGATGGCGGTCGGCGGCGCCCGCTTTGACATCGCCCGCTTCGGCGCCGAGGTGATGCGCTTCTCCCCCCGCCAAGCCGACGTGATGATCGTCGCCGGCACGGTCACCTACAAGATGGCCCCCCAGGTCCGCCGCATCTACGACCAGATGGCGTCCCCGAAGTGGGTCATCGCGATGGGCGCCTGCGCCAGCTCCGGCGGGATGTACCGCTCCTACGCCACCCTCCAGGGGGTGGACCGCATCGTGCCGGTCGACGTGTACGTGAGCGGTTGCCCCCCGCGGCCCGAGGCGCTGCTCGACGCCCTGATGAAGCTGCAGAGCCAAGTGCGCCGCGAGCCCGCGACCCGGCGTCTACTCTCCGCCTGACGTCCCCCAACCCGATGTCCGCCGACCTCGTCTCCACCCTGCAGGCCCGTTTCCCGCGGCTGGCCCCCCGGCCCTCAGGCGACCACCCGGCGGTGAACGCGCCCCTCGAGGATGTCGTCCCGCTGCTGCGCTGCCTGCGCGACGAGCACGGGTTCGACCTGCTGACGGATCTGACCGCGATCGACTGGTCCCCGGGTGCCTCGCCGCGCTACACGGTCGTCTACCACCTGCTGTCGACGAGCCGGGCGGGCGCCTACGTGCGGGTGGCGGCACCCTGCGCCGGGACGGAGGAGGCGCCGGTCGCGCCGAGCGTGACGAGCCTCTGGGCGGGGGCCGATTGGCACGAACGCGAGTGTTTCGACCTGATGGGCGTCCGCTTTGAGGGCCACCCGGACCTGCGGCGGATCCTGATGTGGGATGGTTACCCCTACCATCCGCTGCGGAAGGACTTCCCGCTGGCGGGCATCGAGACCGAGCTGCCGGCGGAGGACGTTGCGGCGGAGACGGGCACGCGGGTCGTGGCCGCGCCGATGGCCGGCGGGCCCTTCGTGGCGTCCCCGGGCGAGATCAACCTGACCGAGGCCGAGCCCCGGGCTAAGGACGAGAGCTGGAGCGACCGCGCGCCGCAGCCCGGGCACACCCCGCTGCGCCTGGTGAAGGAGTGAACCGGGCGCCGATGGCCACCGATTACAATTTCCCTGATTCCGCCGCCCGCGCGGCCGCCGCGGCCCCGGAGGCGCCCGCCGAGTTCCAGACCGAGAAGATGTCCCTCGCGATGGGACCCTCGCACCCCTCGACCCACGGCGTGCTCCGCCTGCAGCTCGAGCTGGACGGCGAGACCGTGACCAGCGCGGACCCGGTGCTCGGCTACCTGCACCGCGGCGACGAGAAGATCGCCGAGAATATGACCTACAACCAGTTCGTGCCCTACACGGACCGGTTGGATTACCTCGCCCCGCTGGCCAACAATATGGCCTACGCGATCGCGGTGGAGCGGCTCGCGAAGCTCGAGGTCCCGGCGCGCTGCCAGGCCATCCGCGTCCTCACCGCGGAGATGGCGCGCATCTCGGCCCACCTGATGGGCTTGGGCGCCTTCGGCCTCGATGTCGGCGCGTGGACCGTCCTGCTCTACTCCCTCGAGGAGCGCGAGAAGCTCTACAAGCTGTTCGAGGAGCTCACCGGGGCGCGCTTCACCACCAGTTACACCCGCATCGGGGGCGTCACCCGCGATGTGCCGGAGGGCTGGCTGGGCCGGGTGGGGGCGTTCTGCGACCAGTTCCTGCCCATCCTGGAGGAGATCCTGAAGCTGCTGACGCGGAACAAGATCTTTATGGACCGCACCGTCGGGGTGGGTGTGATCTCGCGGGCGGACGCGCTGGCTTACGGCCTGACCGGCCCGAACCTGCGCGGCAGCGGCGTGGCCCTCGACCTCCGCAAGGACAAGCCTTACTCCGGCTACGAGCAGTACGAGTTCGACGTGCCGGTGGGCACGACGGGCGACTGCTATGACCGTTACCTGGTGCGCGGCGAGGAGATGCGCCAGTCGGTGCGGATCATCCGCCAGGTGCTGGCCCGGTTCCCGGACGGCCCGTGGTACGCGCCGGACGCGCGCCGGATCTTCGCCCCGCCCAAGGACAAGATCCTCACCTCGATGGAGGAGCTGATCCAGAACTTCATGCTCGTGACCGAGGGTCCGCAGATCCCGCCCGGGGAAGTCTACTTCGAGGCGGAGAACCCCAAGGGCGTGCTTGGCTTCTTCATCGTGAGCCGCGGCGGCGGCGTGCCGTACCGCCTGAAGATCCGTTCCCCCTCCTTCTGCAACCTCTCGATTTTGCCCAAGGCCTGCCAGGGCATCCTGATCTCGGACGTCGTCGCCCTGCTGGGCTCGATGGACTTCGTGATGGGGGAATGCGACCGCTGAGCCCCCGGGCCCGTTGACCGAATCCGCCGCGCGATGAACCTGAAACCGGAAACCCTCCAGCGCATCGAGGAAGTGATCCCGCACTACCCCGTGGCCCGGAGCGCCGTGCTCCCGCTGCTGCACCTGATCCAGGAGGACGCGGGCTACATCTCCGCCGAGGCCACCGAATGGATCGCCGCGCGGCTGGGCCTGCAGCCGATCAACGTGCTGGAGGTGGTGACCTTCTACCCGATGTTCCGCCAGCAGCCGATCGGCCGCCGGCACATCAAGGTCTGCCGCACCCTGTCCTGCGCGCTGCGCGGCGGGTACCAGACCTGCGCCGCCTTCGAGGAGGAGTTCAAGGTCCACCGCGGCGAGGTCAGCGCGGACGGCGAGGTGACGATCGAGTTCGTCGAGTGCCTCGCCAGCTGCGGCACCGCACCGGTGGTGATGATCGACGACGACCTGCACGAGAACGTGGATTGCGCCCGCGCCCGGGAGCTTTCCGCCCGCATCCGCGCCGAGGCCGCGGCCCGCCGCTGAACCGCCCCGCTATGTCCGCCCCCGCCGAACGCCGGATCATCTTCAAGCACATCGACGAGCCGGGCTACACGCCCGACCTCGCGTGCTACCTTCGCCACGGTGGCTACGCCTCGCTGCGCAAGGCCCTCGGGATGGCGCCCGCGGCCATCATTGACGAGGTCAAGAAGTCCGGCCTGCGCGGCCGCGGTGGCGCTGGCTTCGGCTGCGGCCTCAAGTGGTCGCTGGTCGACCGCAAGAGCGGCAAGCCGATCTACCTGGTGGTGAACGCGGACGAGTCGGAACCCGGCACGTTCAAGGACCGCTACATCATCCACCAGGACCCGCACCAGCTGCTCGAGGGCATTATGGTGTCGAGCTGGGCGAACAATGTCCGCCAGGCCTACATCTACATCCGGGGCGAGTTCCCGCACGGGGCGCGGATCCTGGAAAAGGCGATCGCCGAGGCGCGCGCCGCGAACCTCGTCGGCCCGAACGTCCTCGGCAGCGGTTACAGCTGCGAGATCTACGTCCACCGCGGGGCCGGCGCCTACATCTGCGGCGAGGAGACGGGGCTGATCGAGTCCCTCGAGGGCAAGCGGCCCTACCCGCGTATCAAGCCGCCGTATTTCCCCGCGGTTCTCGGGCTCTACCAGTGCCCGACCATCGTGAACAACGTCGAGACCCTGTGCCACGTGAAGCACATCGTCGACGTGGGCGGGGAGGAGTTCGCGAAGATTGGCACCCCGGGCAACACGGGCACGCGCATCCTCTGCGTCAGCGGCCACGTGCGCCGGCCGGGTTACTTTGAGTACGAGGTGGGCCGGATCACCCTTGGCCAGCTCCTCAACGAGGTCTGCGGCGGGCCCCTGCCGGGCCGCACCTTCAAGGCGATCATCCCCGGCGGCTCCTCCGCCAAGGTGCTCCGCTGGGGCGAGACTTTCACCCTGAAGAACGAGGACGGCTCCACCCGCACCCTCGCGGTCGAGGACATA
>VHCY01000092.1 GCA_016871595.1 Verrucomicrobiota bacterium | reverse complement strand
CGCCATCGACGCGGCCCAACCCGCGTGGGAAACCTCCGGGGGAACGGAACCCGCGCCCGCCGCGGGCGGCGCGGCCGCCGAACGGGCCCGCAAGCAGGTCCAGGCGGCCCTCGCCAAGGCGCCCGCACAGCGCAATGAACGCGAGCGGACGCTCCTGCGCGATCATCACCGGGGCGCATCCGCGGTGGGCGCCCCGGAACGCGCCGCCCTCGCCGCCGCCTCCGCCGCGCGGCAGGCCTACCACGACTCCCTGCCAAAGAGCCTCGTCACCGTCTCCGTGCGTCCGGCCCGCGTCGTCCGGGTCCAACCGCGCGGCAACTGGATGGACGAGTCGGGGGAGGTCGTCACCGCGGCGCTGCCGGGCTTCCTGCCCGGGCCCGACTTCGGGGGCCGCGTCCCGGACCGCCTCGACCTCGCGCGCTGGCTGGTCTCGGCCGAGAACCCGCTCACCGCGCGCGCCGTCGTCAACCGGCTCTGGGCGCAGTTCTTCGGGCTGGCGCTCAGCCGGCACCCGGAGGACCTCGGAAGCCAGGGCGAACTGCCCCCGCAGCAGGCGCTGCTGGACTGGCTCGCCGCGGAGTTCCTGGCCAGCGGCTGGGACACGCGGCACGTCATCCGCACGATCGTGCTGAGCCGCGCGTACCGCCGTTCCTCGCAGGCGGAACCCGCGGTGCTGGCGACGGATCCCGAGAACCGGTCGCTTGCCCGCCAGGGCGCCTTCCGGCTCGACGCGGAGCTGATCCGGGATCGCGCCCTCGCCGCGGGTGGACTGCTCTCGCTCCAGGTGGGCGGGCCGCCGGTGAAGCCGTACCAGCCGGCCGGCTACTGGGTGAACCTCAACTTCCCGCCCCGCGAGTACACGCCCGACCCGGGCGAGGCGCAGTATCGCCGCGGGCTCTACGTCTGGTGGCAGCGCACGTTCCTGCACCCCAGCCTGCTCGCCTTCGACGCCCCCCCGCGGGAGGAATGTGTCGCCACGCGCAGCCGCTCCAACGTCCCCCAGCAGGCGCTCGTGCTGCTCAACGACCCGACCTACGTGGAGGCCGCGCGCGGCCTGGCGTTGCGCGTCCTCGCGGGTCCGGGGGGCACGGCGGCCCGCCTTGGCCACGCCTGGCAGCTCGCGCTCCAGCGCGCGCCGGCCCCCGCGGAACAGGCCGAGGCGGAGCGGCTGCTGGCACGCCACGCCGCGGACTACCGCCGGGATCCCGCGGCCGCCCGGGCCCTGCTCGGCACCGGACAACTGCCGGTGCCGGCGGGGGCCGATCCGGCCGAGGTGGCGGCGTGGACGCACCTCGCGCGCGTCCTGCTCAACCTGCACGAGTTCATCACCCGCTCCTGAACCGATGATTCCCCTGCACCAAGCGGACCTCACCCGCCGCGCCTTCCTCGGCCGCTCCGCCCAGGGCGTGGGCGGCGTGGCGCTGGCCACCCTGCTCCACGGCCCCGCCCTCCGCGCCGCCCCGGCCCGCGGCGCCGTCCACCCGCTGCCCCTGCCGCAGCGCGTGCGGCGCGTCATCTGGCTGACGATGGCGGGCGGGCCCTCGCAGCTGGAAACCTTCGATCCGAAGCCGCGGCTGGCGGCGATGCACGGCGAGCCGATGCCCGAGAGCTTCACCCGGGGCCAGCAGCTCGCGCAGCTGCAGGGGCAGAAGCTCTTCTGCCACGCGCCCCAGTTTCCCTTCGAGCGCTTCGGCCGCAACGGCACCGAGATCTGCTCCCTGTTCCCCCACCTCGGCGCCATCGTGGACGACCTCTGCCTGGTGCGCTCGATGACCACCGAGGCGATCAACCACGACCCGGCGCATATGTTCATGAACACGGGCTCCCAGATCGCCGGCCGGCCGAGTATGGGCGCGTGGGTCAACTACGGGCTCGGCAGCGACGCGGAGGACCTGCCGGGCTTCGTGGTGATGATCTCGACCGGACCGGGCCGTTCCCCGCAACCCGTGGCCTCGCGCCAGTGGAGCAGCGGTTTCCTGCCCGGCCGATTCCAGGGCGTGCAGTTTCACGGCGGCGCGGAGCCGGTGCACTACCTCGCCAACCCGCCCGGCGTGGACCGCAGCCGGCAGGCCGCGGACGTCGGCGCGATCAACGCCCTCAACCGCCTGCACGGCGCCCAGGCGCCCGACCCCGAGCTCGCCACCCGCATCGCGCAGTACGAGCTGGCGTTCCGCCTGCAGGCCAGCGTGCCCGACCTGCTCGACCTGCGGGGCGAGGACGCGCGGACCCTCGCGCTCTACGGCTGCACGCCGGGCGACGGTTCCTTCGCCGCCAACTGCCTGCTCGCCCGCCGGCTGGCCGAGCGCGGCGTCCGCTTCATCCAACTCTACCACCGCGACTGGGACCACCACAGCCAGCTGCGGGAGGAGCTGCCGCTGCGGGCGCGCGAGACGGACCAGGCCTCCGCGGCGCTGGTGCGCGACCTCCGGCAACGCGGGATGCTCGACGACACCCTCGTGGTCTGGACCGGCGAGTTCGGCCGCACCCCGATGGCGCAGGGCAACAAGGGCACCACCGGCCGGGACCACCACAACCGCGCGATGTCGATGTGGCTCGCCGGCGGCGGCATCCGGCCCGGACTGGTTTATGGTGCGACCGACGAGCTCGGCTACGCCGCCGTCGACCGGGTCTGCACCGTGCACGACCTCCACGCCACGATGCTGCACCTGCTGGGCATCCGCCACGAGGCCTTCAGCGTCCGCTTCCAGGGGCTCGATGCGCGGCTCACCGGGGTCGAGCCGGCGCGCGTCCTCCACGACCTGCTCACCTGAGCGCCACCGGCCCCGCGCCCTCAGCCGCGGCCCGCATCGCCGCCCAGACCGCGCGCACGTCCTCCGGGCCGGTGTTCAGGCCGCCCAAGGAGACCCGCGCCATCCAACGCCCCCCGAGCAGCGCGGGCGTGAGGTACGCAACCCCGGAGGCGTTTACCCGCTCCACCCACGCGAGCGTGTGCGCGTCGAGATCCTTGCCCTCCAACCCCGGGGGCGCGTGGCGGACGCAGACCGTCTGGAGGGGCACCGGGGCCAGCAGCCGCCAGCCAGCGTCCCGCGCCGCGGTCACCGCGGTGACGAGCTCCTGCGCCAGCGCGAGATCCCGCCGGAGGCGGCGCTGCAGACCCTCGATCCCCTGCTCCCGCAGCAGGAACCAGAGCTTCAACGCCCGGAACCGGCGTCCGAGCGGGATGCCCCAATCGCGCAGGTTCCGCACCTCGCCATCGACCGCCGAGCGCAGGTAGCTCGGGCTCGTGCTCATCACGCGCACGAGGAGGGCGGGGTCGCGGACGAAATACACCGAGCAATCGAATACGGCGCCAAGCCACTTGTGCGCGTTCACGACGATCGAGTCCGCCGCGTCCGCGCCGCGCCACATCCAGCGGCATTCGGGCAGGATCATCGCCGCGCCGGCCATCGCGGCGTCGACGTGCAGCCAGGCGCCCTCGCGCGCGCAAAGGGCCGCGATCCCCGCGAGCGGGTCGAGGGCGGTCGTCGCCGTGGTCCCGGTGGTCGCCACCACCGCGCACGGGATCCGGCCCGCCGCGCGGTCCCGCGCCATCGCCGCCGCGAGCGCCTCCGGCCGCAGCGCGTGGTCCGCGTCGACCGGGATCGCGCGCAGGTGATCCCGGCCGAAGCCGGCCAGCAGCGCGGCCTTCACCACCGAGCTGTGCGCCTGCTCGGAGTGGTACACGACCAACGGTGCGGTCCCACCCTGCCCTCCCGGGCCTTCGGCGGGAAACCCGCCGGCCCGCTCACGCGCGCACAGCAGGGCCACCAGCGAGCAGGTCGAGGCGGTGTCCTGCAGCACGCCGCTCCAGCCCGGGGCGAGCCCCAGCATCTGGCGCAGCCAGTCCGTCACCACCTCCTCCAACTCGGTCAGGGCCGGGCTGGATTGCCACGAGAGTCCGATCACCCCGAGGCCGCTGCTCGCGAGGTCGCCCAGCACCGACGAGAGCTCGGCGTTGGCCGGGAAGTAGCCGCAGAAGCGCGGGTGCTGCCAGTGGGTGAGTCCCGGGACGATGAGCTCGTCGAGGTCGCGCCAGATCGCCTCGAAGGGCTCGGGCGTCGTGGGCGCGACTGCCGGCAGGCGGGCGCGGAGCCCGCCCGGGGTCACCGGGCTCAGCACCGGGCGCGCGGCCAGCCCCTCGCGGTACGCGGCGATGCGCTCGATTAGCTCGTGACCGCGGCGCCGAAACTCGTCGGGCGTCATCGCGCTCCCGCCGCGAGGGCGATTTCCCGAAAGGCGGGGTCCGCCGCGAGTTTCGCCACTCCACCGGCCTCCGTGAAGGCGCGGGCCCGGGGATGACCCGCGAACCGGCGCGGCAACTCGGCGGCGAGCGCCCGCGCCTCCGGCATCCGTCCCAGCAGGGCGAGCACGCGGATCTGCTCCAGGGTCGGGACCGGATCGGTCTTCGCCGCGGCGGCGTCCGCCGCGCGCTCAAAACCGCGCAGTGCCTTCAGGTAGGCCTCGCGGGCTTCCGTGGTCCGGCCGGCGCGGACGCGCGTCGAGCCGAGGCTCAGCCAGAGGTCGGCGCGGCCCGGGTCCAGTTCCGTCGCCCGGGCCAGCGTCTGCTCGGCCCGCGGCCAGTCGCGAAGATTGATCGCGAATGCCGCCTCGGCCGCGAGCAGCTCCGCCTCCCGCGCGCGGCGCGTCTGCTCGGCGGGATTCTCCCCGCACCCGGCCAGGCCCGCGATCGCGGAGGCAAGGAGGATGCGCCCGTGGCGGCTCCAGGGAACAGCGGTTCGTTCCATTCCCCGAACCAATCAGGCCGCCCGGCCTTGGCAATCCAGCGGTGCGCGCCACCGCGCGAGTCGGCTGGACCCGCGGCGGGGCGCGCCCATCCTGCCGCGATGCCCCACTTCCCATTCGTCCCCCTTCGCGTCCTGCTGGTCGGGTCTGCCTTGCTCGCGTCCCCTTGCCCCGCGGGCGTGCAACAGGGCAACGGCATCAAGGTCGGCGAAGTCTCGGCGGACGCAGCGGTGGTCTGGACGCGCCTCACGACGACGGCCGAGGCCAACTGGGCCGGCGCCGACTGGCAGCCGCCCGCCCTGACCGGGACGGATCCCGCGGCCCTGCGGGAGGCCACCGCGGTCGCCCGCGAATCCGGCTCCAGCGCCGCCGCGGCGAAGGCCCAGGCCGCCGCCAAGCGCAAGGGTGCGGCCGCCGACCAGGAGCAGTTGCGCCGCGCGGTCCTGCAGGCGGACCCCCTCTCGCAACTGCCGGCGGGACTCACCCTGCCGGCGATGCGCGGCGCCCTGCCCGGCACGACCGGCGCCACCCGCGTCATCCTCACGCCCGCCGACGGCGGCGCGTCCGTCACCTCACCGTGGGGCGACGTCGACGCGGCGCGCGACCACACGCGCCAGGTCGCGCTGAAGGGTCTGCGCCCCGGCACCGCCTACCGGGTGCGGGTCGAATCCCGTGACGCCACCGGCCAGCCCGGGGCGACCGTCGAGGGTGGTTTCCGCACCGCTCCTGCCGCGACGAGCCCGGCGCCCGTGCGCTTCGCGGTCGTCACCTGCGGCGACTACCCCCGGCGCGATGACCCGGCGAACGGGCACCGGATCTACGCCACGCTGCACCAACTGCGGCCGGACTTCCTCGTGCACACGGGCGATGTGGAGTACTATGATAAGCCGGATCCGTGGGCGACCTCCGCCGCCCTCGCCCGCCTCAAGTGGAACCGACTCTACGCACTGCCGTTCCTGCGCACGTTCCACAACCACACGGCCGCCTATTTCACGAACGACGACCACGACCTCCTGCGCAACGACTGCTGGCCCGGCCAGACCTACGGCCGACTCACGTGGGATGAGGGTCTGGCCATCTGGAACGAGCAGACGCCGGTCTCGCCGCTGCCTTACCGCACCTTCCGGCACGGCCGCGACCTGCAGGTGTGGATCGTCGAGGGGCGCCGCTACCGCAGTGCCAACACCGATCCCGACGGTCCCGCCAAGACCATCCTCGGCGCGGAGCAGAAGGCGTGGCTGCTGCGGACGATCGCCGCCTCCGACGCGACCTTCAAGGTGCTGCTCTCGCCGACGCCGATCGTGGGCCCGGACCGCGGCTCCAAGAACGACAACCACGCCAACGCCGGTTTTCGCCACGAGGGCGATGAGCTCCGCCGCGCCCTCGCCACGCACCGGAACCTGATCGTCGCCAACGGCGACCGCCACTGGCAGTACTTCTCCGTCGACCCCGCCACCGGCCTCCGCGAATTCGGCTGCGGCCCCTCGTCGGACGTCCACGCCGGCGGCTACTCGCCCCAGCCCGGCGACGACGCCGTGCAGAAGTTCTTCCGGCTGCAGGGCGGCTTCCTCACCGTCGCGACGGTGCCCGGTGCCGGGGAGGCAGCCCGCCTGGAGGTGCGGCACCACGCGGTCGACGGCACCGTGGCCCACTCCGTCGAGTTCGACCGGACGGGCGCCCATCGCGTGGTCGCCCCGCGTTAGGAACCCGGCGGACCGTTGCCGTTCAGCGCTGCTCCAAGCGGTAGAGGTGGCCGCGCGTGCGCACGTACAGCGCCCGGCCCGCGGCCGCCGGCGACGCCATCGCCCCCTCCTCCAGCTTGTTCTCGGAGAGCAGGCGGTACTCGCGCGCGGCCGCGATCACGCTGCCGTGCCCGCGCTCGTTGAAGAAGTATAGGCGCCCCGCGGCGTGCACCGGCGAGGCGGAGTAGTTGCCGGTCCCCGGCAGGCGCTCGCTCCACAATTCCCGCCCGGACACGGCCTCGAGGCAGGTCACGACGCCGCTGTCCTGATGCACCATAAACAGCAGGTCGCCGACGAGCACGGGGGAGGGTCGGTTGGGCACGTTCTTGGCGAACTTCCAGGCCACGTGGGAATCCGTCACGACGCCCGAGCCGCCGAGGCGCACCGCCCAGAGCTCGCCCTTCGGGAGGCCCGTGGCGGTGAAGACGAGGCCGTGGCCGACGACGGGGCGGACCGTGCCCGAGTGGTGGCGCCGCTCCTCGACCCGCCAGAGCTCGCGCCCGGTGGCGGGGTCATAGGCGTAGGTGGCCTTCGAGCCGGCGCTCACCAGCACCGGCTGGCCCTCGTGCCGGATCACCAGCGGGCTGGAGAAGGCCTTGCGGAAGTCGCCGTCGCGGATCGGCTTTCCCTCGGGGGTCAGGTCCTGGAAATCGATGGAACGGTCCGTGCGCCAGACGGTGCGCCCGGTGCGCTTGTCCAGCGCCACCACGTACTGCTGGTCGGCGCCGTCGAAGTGCAGCAGCAGCAGGCCCTCCCACAGCGTGGGCGAGGAACCGGCGCCGCGCCAGTGGTTGCAGGGCAGGTCCCGGCGCTCCCAGATCACCTCCCCGGTCGCGGGGTCGAGGCACGCCGTGCCCGGCGATCCGAAGGTGACGTACACCCGGCCCGGCTCGATCGCCGGCGTGGGGGAGGCGTAGCTGTTGAACTTGTCCGCGTACTGCGGCTCCGCGACGGTGAAGAGCTTGCGGTCGTGGAGCACGCGCCCCGTCTCCTGGTCCACCGCCAGGACCGAGAGTTCCCGGCCGTCCTCGGTCGCGGTCGTCAGCCAGACCTGCCCGCCCAGGACGACCGGCGAGGACCAGCCCTTGCCGCGCAGGGGCGTCTTCCAACGGACGTTCTCCGTCTCGCTCCACCGCTCGGGCAGGCCGTCGGCGGGGGACAGGCCTTGGCCGGTGGGGCCACGGAATTCCGTCCAGCCAACCTCCGGGGCGGCGGCGATGACGGCGGACCACGAGACGAGGAAGAGGGCGGCAAGGCGGGCGGGGCGCATAACGGGGTAGGCCGCGAGCCTCGGGATCCGCGCGCCGGCGGCAACCAAAACCCACCCGGACGCTGTTGACCCGGCGCGTGCCGCCGCGCACCGTCTCACCACTCCGCGCCCCCGCCCGATGCCCACCGTCCGACCCGCCCTGCTGCTTGCCGGCCTGCTCGCCTTGCCCCGCGCCGCGACCGCCGCCGACGCCCCCGTGTCCTTCAACGAGCAGATCCGGCCGCTGCTGGCCCAGAATTGCCTCGCCTGCCACGGGCCGGACGCCGCCCACCGGAAGGCCGGCCTGCGCCTCGACGATCCCGCCAGCGCGACCGCGGAGCGTCGCGGCGTGCGGGCGATCGTGCCCGGCGACCCGGAGGCCTCCGAGCTCTGGCAGCGCGTCATCAGCCCGCACGCGGACGAGGTGATGCCCCCACCCGAGGCCCACAAGCCGCCCCTCCCGCCCGCGCAACGCGCGCTGCTGCGCCGATGGATCCAGGAGGGCGCGCAGTACCAGGCGCACTGGGCCTTCCTGCCCGTCGCCCGCGCCCCCCTTCCCGCCGCCACGGGCGGCGCCGCGGACCACCCGGTCGACCGTTTCATCGGCCAGCGGCTCGCCGCCCGCGGCTGGTCGATCTCGCCCGAGGCGCCCCGCGAGACCCTCATCCGCCGCCTCAGCCTCGACCTCACCGGCCTCCCCCCCACCCCGGCGGAGGTCGACGCCTTCGCCGCTGACCGCGCCCCCGGGGCGTACGAGCGCGTGGTCGACCGCCTGCTCCAGTCACCGCGTTACGGCGAGAACTTCGCCCGCCCGTGGCTCGACGCGGTCCGCTACGCCGACACCCACGGCCTGCATTTGGACAACGTCCGCACCATCTGGCCCTACCGCGACTGGGTGGTGTCCGCCTTCAACCGCAACCTTTCCTTCGACCGGTTCACGGTTGAGCAGCTGGCGGGCGACCTCCTGCCGGAGCCGACGATCGACCAGCTGGTCGCCTCGGGCTACAACCGCAACCACCTCTCCACCTCCGAGGGCGGGTCGATCGAGGCCGAGGCGGAGGCGCGCAACACCGCCGACCGCGTGGACACCACCGCCGCCGTGTTCCTCGGGCTCACGGCGAACTGCGCCTCGTGCCACGACCACAAGTTCGACCCCCTGTCGCAGAGGGACTACTACGCGCTGGGCGCCTTCTTCAAGGGGCTGGCGGACCGGTGCTGGGACGGCAACGTGCGCATCGCGGGGCCCATCGTGGTGATCGCACCCGACGAAGCCACGCAGCGGCGCATCGCGGAGCTCGACGCGCGGGCCGGACCGCTGGAGGCGGCCGTGAGCGCCCGCGCCGCCGCGCTGGCGGACGAGGACGCCGACGGCAGCCCCGGCCCGCGCGGCCAGAGCCGGGGCCGCAAGAGCACCGGGGCGGTCACCTATGAGGTGGTGTGGGCGGAGGACTCCGACCTGCCCAGCCCGGCGACCGTGCTCGGGCCGCCGCCCCCCGGGGAGTGGCGGGAGGGCAGCGGCGTGCCCGTGGCCGGCGGCCGCCGCGCGCTGCGGCTCGAGGGCGACGTGGAACGGCCGGTGCTCTTCACCGCGGGCGACGTGAACCTCGTGGTACGCACCGCGGCCACGGCGTACATCCACCTGCATCCCGACCCCGCCCGCCCCCCGCGTGCGGTGAGCGTCGAGTTCCTCACCGAGGAGGGCGCGCGCCGGATGATCTGGGGCGACCCGCAGGCGTTCGGACCGGAGACCGCGCGCGATGCCCTGCACGCCGGTCCCCTGCCCCCGGCCGGCCAGTACACGCGGCTCGAGCTTTCCGCCTGCGACTCCGAGGTGCGCGAGGGCAAGGCGTACACCGGCATCCGGATCGCCCAGCGTGGCGGCGCCGCCTGGTGGGACCGCGCGGGCGCCGTCCTTACCAGCCCGAGCGCGGCCCAGGACCCCCTGCTGTCCCAGGGCGCGTGGGTGAACAGCCTGCGGACCGGGGCCCGCGCCTTTTCCACGCTGCAGCTGCGCCACGACATCAACTTCCTCGTGGGCCTCTCAGGCACGCAGCAGGTGGGCGAGGAGAAGGAAAGGATCGCGCGCTTCCACCGGGACTTCATCTACGGGCCGATCCGCGGCGACGTGGAGCCCGAGGCCCACGCCGCGCGCCGCGTGATGGCCGAGCAGATCGCCTACGAGCAGAGGCTCCCGCTCTCCCCCATTTCCCGGGAGTTGGCGGAACCCCGCCCGGCCCACGTGCTGAAGCGGGGCCAGTACGACCAGCCGGGGGAAGTGGTGACCCCGGCAACCCCTTCCTTCCTGCCGCCGCTCCAGGCCCGCGGCGCCCGGCCCGACCGGCTCGACCTCGCGCGCTGGCTGGTGGACGCCCGCCATCCCCTCACCTCCCGCGTCACCGTGAACCGCTTTTGGGGCCAGCTGTTCGGCGCGGGCCTCGTGCGCACGCCCGCGGACTTCGGCCTGCAGGGCGAGCCGCCGACGCATCCGGAGCTGCTCGACTGGCTGGCGGCGGAGTTCCAGGCGGGCGGCTGGGACGTGAAGGCCCTCGTGCGCCTGCTGGTCACGGCGCGCACCTACCGGCAGGACGCGCGGGTCGCCCCCGCCCTCCTCGAGGGCGATCCGGAAAACCGGCTCCTGGGGCGCGGCCCGCGGCTGCGGCTCGACGCCGAGGTGCTGCGCGACCAGGCGCTCGCCCTGGGCGGGCTCCTGCGCCCGGAGATCGGCGGGGCCCCGGTCCGGCCTTACCAGCCAGTGAACATCTGGGAGCCGGTCGCCTTCGGCGGCAGCAACACCAAGGTCTACGTGCAGGACCAGGGTGCCGCGCTCTACCGGCGCAGCCTCTACACCTTCTGGAAGCGCACCGCGCCCGCGCCGGCGATGAGCACCTTCGACGCGCCCGCCCGCGAGACCTTCTGCGTGGCCCGCCCCCGTTCCAACACCCCCCTGCAGGCCCTCGCCCTGATGAACGACGTGCAGCAGTTCGAGGCCGCCCGCGGCTTCGCGGAGC
>VHCY01000091.1 GCA_016871595.1 Verrucomicrobiota bacterium | reverse complement strand
CGTCGGAAACGTGAATTCTCCTTCACCTGCGAGGTGAATGCCCTCCGTCGTGTTCAGCTCGTTCATGTCTCAGTTCTGCAGCAGTTTCCGTGACGAATCCCCGTTCTCAACCGAGGAATTTAGGTTTAAATAAAAAGCCTTCCTGCCTCCGACCGCGCTGGAGGCCATTCTTGGGTGTCAAAATTACCGCCACAGTTTGGCGATAGGCGGCGACGCCGAGTCTGCAACTTCCAGATTTGCAGGGAGTTCAGCCAGCCAAAGAAAAAGTCGGGCGGTGTCGCCCGACTTTACGCAAGGCCAAGTCCCGGGAAGGCGGGATGGACCACGCCGCCCGGGGCTGTTCTGAGGGAGCCTTATTGGCAGGCCTCGCAGGTTTCCCCGCGGCGCATCGCCTCGATGCTGCAGGCCTTCTTCTCCTCCTCGGAGAATTCCCGCTTGGCGGCAGGCTTGGCCTCGGTCTCGGCGGCGATGCCCCGGACCTCCTTCTTGGCGGCGACGGTGGCCTTCTCGATGTTGGAGGCCCCGAGGCTGCGGAGGTAGTAGGTGGTCTTGAGCCCCGCGTGCCACGCGTGCCGGTACATATGGCTCAGCGTCTTGAGGTCGGGGGTTTTGATCCAGAGGTTCACCGACTGGGCCTGATCGATCCACTTCTGGCGGCGGGCGGCAGCGTCGACGATCCACTTGTGATCGATGTCGAAGGCGGTGAGGTACTTGGCCTTGAGGTCGGGGGGAATGCGCTCGATGTCCTTCAGCTCGCCATCGAAATACTTCAGGTTGTCGATCATATCCTGGTCCCACAGCCCGCGGGCCTTGAGGTCCTTCACGAGGAAGGGATTCAGGACGATGAACTCCCCCGAGAGGTTCGATTTGACGAAGAGATTCTTGTAGGTCGGCTCGATGCAGGGCGAGGTGGCCGTGATGTTCGAGATCGTCGCGGTGGGCGCGATCGCGAGGCAGTTGGAGTTCCGCATCCCTTGCCGGGCGATCTTCTGGCGCAGGGGCGTCCAGTCCAACCGGCCGCCGCGCGGCACCTCCACGGGCAGGCCGCGTTCCTTTTCCAGCAGGTCGAGGGTATCCTGGGGCAACAGCCCGCGGTCCCACTTCGAGCCCTTGTAGCTGGAATAGGTGCCACGTTCCGCGGCCAGGTCGGAGCTGGCCTCATAGGCGTAGAACGCGACCGCCTCCATCGCCTCGTCGTTGAACTCCACCGCCTCCGGGGAGGCGAAGGCGTGGCCGCGGAGGTAGAGGGCGTGGGCGAGGCCCATCACGCCCATCCCGATCGGCCGATGGCGCAGGTTGGAAACCTTGGCCGCCTCGGTCGGGTAGAAGTTGATGTCGATGACGTTATCGAGGGCGCGCACCGCGGTGCGGACGGTCTCGCGCAGCTTTTCGTGGTCGAGCGAGCCGTCGGGCTTGAGGTGGCTGTCGAGGATCACGGAGCCGAGGTTGCAGACGGCGGTCTCCTCGTTGCTGGTGTTGAGCGTGATCTCCGTGCAGAGGTTGGACGAATGGATCACGCCGACTTGGTCCTGCGGCGAGCGCAGGTTGCAGGCATCCTTGAAGGTGATCCACGGGTGGCCGGTCTCGAAGAGCATCGAGAGCATCTTCTTCCAGAGCTCCAGCGCCTCGATCCTCTGGCCGTGGATGCGGCCCTCCTCCGCGAGGCGCTCGTACTCGAGGTAGCGGCGCTCGAAAGCGGCCCCGTAAAGCTCGTGCAGGTCCTTGACTTGGTTGGAACGGAACAGCGTCCAGTGCTGCCGGGCTTCCATCCGCTTCATGAACAGGTCCGGGATCCAGTTGGCCGTGTTCATGTCGTGCGTCCGCCGGCGATCGTCGCCCGTGTTCTTGCGGAGCTCGAGGAACTCAAAGATGTCGTTGTGCCAGGTCTCAAGGTAGGCGCAGCCGGAGCCCTTGCGCTTGCCCCCCTGGTTGACTGCAACCAGCTGGTCGTTGTGGAGCTTCAGGAAGGGGATGACGCCCTGCGACTCGCCGTTGGTGCCGGAGATGTGGGCCCCGGTGCCGCGGACCGCGGTCCAGGAACCACCGAGGCCGCCCGCCCACTTCGCGAGGAACGCGTTGTCGGCGATGCCGCGGAGCATGATGCTCTCGAGGGAATCATCGACGTAGTAGAGGTAGCAGGAGGAGAGCTGGGAATGGAGCGTGCCGGAGTTGAAGAGCGTCGGCGTGCTGCTGCAGAAACGGCGGCTCTTGTAGAGCTCATAGAGCCCCGCGACGCGGGCCTCGCGGTCGCCCTGCTCGTCCAGCATCAGCCCCATCGACACGCGCAGCCAGAAATACTGGGGCGTCTCGAGGCGGCGGGACGGCTTACGGGTCTTGTCGATGATGAGGTAGCGGTCGTAGAGGGTCTGGATGCCGAGGAAGTCGAACTCTAGGTCCGAGGAGGGATCGAGGACCGCGGCCAGACGGGCTAGATCGTAATCGAGGAGCCGGGGATTGAGCCGCTTGATAGCGACCCCGTGCTCGAGGTACTTGCGGAGGCCGCGCTGATGGGCCGCCTTCAGGGCGCCGATACCATCGCGCATAATGTCCCAGCCGAGCACCTCCTCATAGATGTAGGTCAGCTGGATACGGCCGGCGAACTTGGCGAAGTCGGCGTCCCGCTCGATCAGGGTCTTCGAATTGAGGACGATCGTGGCGTCGAGGTCCTTCTGGCTGATCTGGTCGTAGACCGAGCGGCGCAGCTCGGCCTCGATCTCGTCGTTGGAGAGGCAGAGGTCCAGGCCGATGCGGGCGAACTCGATGCGGCGGCGGAGATCGGCTCCGTCCCAGAACACGTTGCTGCCGTCAGCCTGCTTCACCACGATCATCGAGGCCTGGCCGGCGGCGGGGGTGGCCGCGGGGACCGCGGCCTCGGCGGGCGCGTCCAGCCCGAGGTCCCGGGCGGCAGCGCGCTGGGCGCGGAACAGGATGTAGGCCTCGGCCACCTTGAAATGGCCCGCCTTCATCAGCTCCTCCTGGACCATGTCCTGGATCTCCTCAATGTGGATGAAGGACTGCTTCGAGGAATGTACCCGCTGCGAGACCGCCCGCGTAATGGCGACGGCGGGGGCGGAGTCCCGCTGCAGGGAGAGGAAGGTTTTCCGCACCGCGATCTCGACCTTGTGCTCGCTCCAGGGGACGACTTGGTTGTTACGCCGGATCACCCGCAGGGTCGAGACGGCGGCCGCCTCGCGGTCCACGGCGATCTTGCGGGCGCGATTGAGCAGAAGGCTCTTGGCGACGAAATAGGCGTTGTTGTCGACCAAGGTCTTCTCGATGAGCTCGTAGAGGGCGTCGAGGGAGAGCCGGACCGGCGCTTGCCGGCGGGCGAGTTCGGCGAGGTGACCGGCGACCTCCCGACAGATCTTGGCCACCCAGAGGCGGTTCTGCTCGGTGAAGATCTCCTTCTCGCCGCGGGCGAGATGGACGTTGGTCAGCGCCTTGCCGAGGGTGTCCGCCACCTCCGCGAGGGCAAAGCGCTCCTCCCCGTGCGGACACAAGAGAACGATCTCGGGCACCGTGATGCCCTGGCCCGCGATCACGTCGCGCCAAGCGTAATGGGGCTTCTGCTCGACCGGGGCGTGGACGGTACGTTTGAGGGCGAGATCGTGGGCCAGCGAAGGGTGACTCATGGCGGCGGAGAGAGACGGCGGAAGCGGGGAAGGAAAACGGGAGCCCCTCCAAGGCGGAGGGGACGGAAAACGGGGAGGCGGGGTGGGGGCTGGACGGGACGGCGAGGCGGGAACGGACGCTCAGAGGTCGTCGTCGCGCGCGGGGTTAAGGGCGGACGCCTTCTGGTACTCTGTGACACGACCCTCGAAGAAATTCTGCTCCTTTTTGATGTCCATCATCTCAGCGAGCCAGGGCAGGGGATTTTTCACCCCGGGCGAAAGCGGCGCCAGCCCGCAGCTCTCGAGCCGGCGGTCGGCGATGAAATCAATGTAGGTGATGAAATCGTCGGCGGACAGGCCGATCGAGTTCACCGGCAGGCAGTCGCGGATGAATTCCTTCTCGAGCTCGACCGCCTCGCGCATCAGGCCGCGGAGCTCGTCCTTGAACTCGGGCGTCCAGATCTCGCGGTTCTCGTCGACGAGGTCCATGAAGAGGTTTCGGAAGACCTCGATGTGGTTGGACTCGTCGCGCAGGGTGTAGCGGAACATCTGGCCGATGCCCGAGAACTTGTTCTGGCGGTAGAGGGAAAGCACCATCCCGAAAAGCCCGTAGAACTGGGTACCCTCCATGCACTGACCGAAGATGAAGACGTTGCGGGCGAGCAGGCGCTTGTTCTCTGGCCGCGTCAGGTCGAGGTCCCGCCGCAGGGCCCGGGACGTACGGGTGACAAACTCGTTTTTGCGGACGATCGTCGGGATGTCCTCAAACATCGCCTCGCACTCGTGCGGGTTGATCTGCAGCGAGGAGATCATATACAGGAGGGAATCCGCGTGGATGTTCTCCTCGTGGGCGTGGCGGCCCAGGACCAGCTTGAGTTCTGGGGCCGTCACCAGTTCCCGCACCACGTGCTGGATATTGTCCCCGACGATGCCCTCGGCCGCCGAAAAGTAGCCAATGCCCATCCGGATGATCCAGCGCTCGACCTCCGAGACCGTCTTCTCATCCCGCCACTGCTCGATGTCCTTGCCCATCGGGATATCCTCCGGCTCCCAGTGGTTCGCCTTCATCGTCCGGTAGAGGTCGTAGGCCCACTGGTACTTGAGCGGCAGCAGGTTGAAGGTCATCGATTCCCGGCCGTTGATCACCTGCTTGGCGGCGAAGGCGGCCTCGGCCTTGTTCTGGTCGAGGACGAAGGACTTGGCGCCGATCTGGAAGGTCTTCTGCATGGTGCGGGAAAGGTCGGAAACGGGCGGGAAGGTGGGCTTTTCAGGGACGCGGGAACGGGGGGCGACGCTAAGTTGTTGGAAGTTATTGACGCCCTCTTGACCACAATGGGCTGTGGTCATTCCTCGCGCCGACCACAAGGGATGGGAATCACGCCCGGACCCGTCAATCGTGGAGGCGAAAAAGTCCGCAAATTTTCCCTAAAAATCTGCTTGCGACAAAATGCCCGCTTTGCCGCGTTCCCGGCGCCCCGCGGCGTGTATCCGTCGCGTCTTTACGCGTCCCCCGGCGGACGCCGGCCGGCGGGGTGCGGCGCTGGCCTTCCGGCTGTCGCCAGAATCTGGCTACAAGGGCGGGCCGCCCTCCTGCGGGGGCCCGCAAAAAAAGGCGGGCCGCCCGGGGGCGGCCCGCCTCGCACGGCCGGTCTTGGCCGAGGCTCAGAAGCTGAGCCGCGCCCCAAGCTGGATGCGCCAGCGGGACATGCCGTTCTCGATGTTGAAGCCGACCGGCGCGGAGGTGTAGGTCGGACGGATGCGGCCGTCGGTGCCGTAGGCGGTCGCGTTGGTGAGGGTACGGGTGCGGAACACGCCGTTGCTCAGGAAGGGCGAGACCTCGTTGTAGCCGAAGAAGTCCTTGCTGAGGAAGGCACCCAGGTTGATGAAGTCGAAGAACAGGTCGAGGCGCACGCGGCCCGCGAGCGGGATGTTGTGCGCGACCTTCAGGTCGAGGCGGTTCACCCAGGGCTCGGTGAACGCGTTCTTCGGGGCGATGCCGCCGGCGTAGGCCGAGAGCTCGCTGCCCTGCACGAAGGAGAGCAACGCATCGCGCTGCGCCGGGGTCATCCCGGAGAAGTCGAAGCGCGGGTCACTAGCGCCGCTCGGGACCGCGACGGTGTCGTTGAACGAGACGCTGTCGCCGTTGAGGTCGCCGCCGAAGACCCAGCTGTAGGGGTTGCCGGTGCGGCCCTCGTAGGAGACCGAGACGCGGGTGCGCTGGCCCTTGATGACCTGGAAGTCGCGGGTGACCGCCGCCAGCACGCGGTGGCGGATCTCGAAGTCCGCCGTGCCCTTGGTGACGGTGTTCTGGTTGAACACGACGTTGCGGTTCCACTGGCCGCCGGCGGTGGTCTGGCCGATCGCCTGGGCCTCGGTCGCGGAGCCGTGCGTGTAGGCGAGGTCGAAGCCCCACTTCTGCTTCACCGGGCGGGACCAGTTGAGCGTGAAGTAGGTCGACTCGCCGACGGAGGCGTTGCGGACGCGGATCAGCGCGGTGTAGCCGGCGAAGCGGGCGTTGGCCGCCGTCGACGGGTTGCCCGCGAAGCGCTGGCGGCCATCGGCGCCGACGGTGGTGGCGCGGATGTTCTCGTTGGTCACGAACAGCGCCTGGTCGATGACGCTGTGCACGACCTCGAAGCCGAGCACGGAGTCGAAGAGCGGGACCTTGCGCTCGATCGCGAGATTCGCGCGCCACGTCTGGGGCAGCTCGGTGCCCTCGTCGATCCAGTTGACCTCGCGGCGGAGCGTCGGGACGTCGCGGCCCGTGCCGATCGGGTTGGCGGGATCGAAGGCCGTCCGGAGGTAGCCGGTGAGGGTGTTCGGGAGCTCACCCTGCGCGGAGGCGAGGGTAAAGCCGCCAACGCCGGTCTGGCCGAAGGAGTTCGAGAAGATGACCCAGGGGGCGCGGCCGAAGAAGTGGCCGACCCCGCCGCGGACCTGCAGGCGGCGATCCTCGTCGAGCGCGAGGTTGAAGCCGAGGCGCGGCGAGAAGCTCATCGTGCCATCCGGGGTGGCGTCGTTGCGGAAGCCGGTCGCCGCCAGGAAGGCCTGGTTCAGCGCGGGGCGGACGCTCGTGTCCACCAGCTCGAGGCGCACGCCGCCGGTGAGGGACAGGCGCGCGTTCACGTCCCACTTCGCCTGGGCGAAGAGCCCGGTCGTGGTCAGGTCCGAGATGTCGGCGACGGGGCGGGCCGCGGGATCGTAGGCGTTGCGCTCGATCACGGCGTTGGTGTCGGCGAGGAAGTCCGCGAAGGTCCGGTAGGCGACGCGCCCATAGGAGCCCTGGCGGAAGAGGTTGTAGAAGTCGGTCTGCTCGAGCTCGAAGCCGCCGGAGAAGACGAAGTTCTTCCACGCGTAGGTCGCGATCGCGCTCATCTGCTGGCTGTCCACCGCGATCTCGTTGCCGTGGCGGAACTGCTCGGTCCCGGCGACGTAGCCGCCGTTGGTGATGGTCGAGCCGTTGACCTGGTTCACGCCGCTGACGCCGGCGATGAGGATCATCGGGGCCACGGTGTTGAGGGGCGTCTGCTGGTTCTGCTTGGTCGAGGAGTACTTCAGCTCGGTGGAGAGGTTGCGGGTCCACTGGCTGTTCAGCTGGCCGGCAATGGTCTTCTCCTCGCGGGTCTGGGCGTAGAAGTGGCCGTCGGCGGCGGTGGTGATGCCGGCGGAGACGCCGTTGAGGGTCAGCGAGGAGCTGGCGAAGTTGCCGAACTGGGGCACCTCCCCCTCGGTGGTGGTGTAGCGGAGGCTCAGGCGGTGGTCGGCGTTGATGTTCCAGTCGACCTTGGCGCTGAACTTCTTGTCGGAGGCGACGTTCGCGGTCTGGCCGGTGACGGCGTTGCCCCAGTTGATCGTGCGGCCGGCGGCCTGCGAGATCTGGCCGAGGCGCTGGAGGATCTGGGACTCCTGCCCGGTGAGGAAGAGCGGGTCGCGGCCGGCGCTGGTGCTCTCGAAATCCTCGTACGAGACGAAGAAGAAGAGGCGATCCTTCAGGATCGGGCCACCGAGGGTGGCGCCAAGGGTCTGGCGCTCGAGCCGGGGCGTGAACTTGGTGCCGTTGAGGGCGTTCTCGCGGGGGTTGTAGCCCTGGAGCTTGAAGCCGAGCAGCTCATCGCCGCGGAAGTAGGTGTAGACGGAGCCGCGGAACTGGTTGGTGCCGGACTTGGTGACGGCGTTGATCGAAGCGCCGGTGAAGCCGGCCTGGCGGACGTCGTAGGGCGAGACCTGCACCGCCAGCTGCTCGATGGTGTCGAGCGACAGCGGGTTGAAGAAGGAGGCGAGGCCGGTGCCGTTCAGGCCGAAGAGGTCGTTGATCCGCGAGCCGTCGATTTGGATCGAGTTGAAGCGGTTGTTCTGGCCCAGCGCGGTGATCTGGGACTCCTCGCGGTCACCGAAAGTCTCGCGCAGGGTGACCAGCGGGGAGGCGCTGATCATATCCGCGAGGGAACGCTCGGAGGTGGGGCGGGACTCGAGGCGCTCGGAGGAGAGGGTGACGCCGGCGCCGGTCGCGGAGCCATCGAGGTCGGACTTCGAGGCGGTGGCGACGAAGCGCTCGAGGACGACCACGTCCGACTTGAGCGTGATGTTCACGTCAATGTCGGTACCCAGCTGCGTGAACACCTCCGAAGAGGGGGTGCCGCTGAAGCCGGCCGCGGTGGCGGTCAGGGAGTAGGGCCCGCCGACCGGGAGACCCCGGAGATTGTAACGGCCGCCCTCGGACGTGACGGCGGAGAACCGCGCGTTGGTCGGGGCGTAGACCGCACTGACGGTGGCGCTGGCGACCGGCTTGCCCGTCGTGTCGCGGACTAGGCCGGAGATGCCGGCGGTGGTGAGCTGCGCCCGCGCGGACGGGACGAGAACGCTGACCCAGAGGGTCAGCAGCGTGATCAGAGGTCGGAGGAACGGAGTTTGCATGCGCTTGGTTTGGTTCGGTGTAAGCCCAAACCGGTAGGTCAGCCTCCGAGCCCGAGGGAGTCAAGGCGCCGGGCAGCACAATTCCGGGGGTGGCGGCGTTTGACCTGACCGTAACTTGACGCCAACCCGCCGCGAAAAGGTTTCCCTCGCGCCCCCCTGCCCCCTTGCCTCGCCTGCCCAATGCCCTCCGACCCGCGCCCGCCCCCGCCGCCCGGCCCAACCGCCGGTCCGGGCGTGCCGCGGGTGGTCTGGGCGGCCGCGGGGGCGATCCTGCTGCCGCTCGCCGTGCTGCCCGCGCTGCCGGGTCCCCTGGTGCTGGACGATGGTCCGGCGCTGGCCCTGGCGCACCAGATCGCCGGGCCGGCGGGCTGGGTGGAGGCGTGGCGTCCGGGCGTGGATCCGGGCGAGACCCTGCGGGGACGCCCCCTCAGCGCCTGGTCCTTCGGGCTGCAGGCGACCGCGGGCCTCACCTCCCCTTTGGCGCTGCGGTTGGTCAATCTGGTGCTGCACGCGGGGGCCGCGTGGCTGCTGGCCGGGTTGGTCCGGCGCACCCTGATCCGCCTGCGGTGGGCGCCGGCCCCCGCAGCGACGGCGGCGGCCCTGGCCGCGCTGGTCTGGCTGGTGCACCCGCTCGCGCTGACCGCCGTCGTGTACGTCGTCCAGCGGGCCGAGATTCTGGCCGGGCTGGGGATGCTGGCTGCCCTCGCGGCCTTCGCGCGGGGGATGGAAAGTTCCCGGCCCGGGCCTTGGCTGGCGTGGTCGGTCGCGGCCGGCTTGGCCGCCGCCCTCGCGAAGGAGAGCGCCGCGGCCCTACCCCTGCTGGTCGCACTCTACGACCGGTGCTTCGTCGCCGGCTCGTGGCGGGCTGTTTTCCGCGCGCGCCGGGGCTACTACCTCGCGCTCACGACCGGGTGGCTCGTGCTGGCGGCGCTGGTCCTCGCCGGGGCCGGCCGCGGGGGGACGGCGGGATGGGACAGCCCGGTCGGGGTTGGCGCCTACCTGCTCACGCAAGGGGAGGCCGTGGCCGGCTACCTCTGGCACATCCTCTGGCCCTATCCGCTCACCTTTGACCACGGTCCAGTCGTCGCGACCTTGCCCGGAGCCCTCGCGCCGGGATTACTGGTGCTGGCCCTGCTGGCCGCGTCCGTCTGGGGCGTCGGGCGCGGCCATCCGCTCGGTTTTGCGGGCGGCGCCTTCTTCCTGTGCCTAGCGCCTTCCTCCAGCGTGGTGCCGGTGGCCTCGCAGACCATCGCAGAGCACCGGATGTACCTCGCCCTGGCCGCGCCGGTGGTCCTGTTGGTGGCCGGCGGGCTGCGCCGGGCACCCCGCGGAGGTGCCCTTGCGACGGGGGCGGCGGCGCTCGCCCTCACGGGCATCTCCGCGGCGCGCCATCAAAGTTACCGGGATGAAGTGACGCTCTGGAGCGAGACCGCGACCCGGCGGCCGGACAATCCCCGGGCGCACCACAATCTGGGGCAGGCGGTCTTCGCGCGGGGGGATCCGGCCGCGGCGGAGGCGCATTTCCGCCGGGCGGAGCGCCTGCGGCCCGGCGATCCCGACACGCGCCACAATCTCGCCCTGTGCGCCTTGCGCCTGGGGCGGACCGAGGAGGCCCGCACGCTGCTGGAGGAGAACCGGGCGCGCGCGCCGGACCACACCCCCAGCGCCCTGGCCCTGGGCGAGGTCCGCGGCGAACTCGGCCGGCGGGCGCTCGCGACCGGGCGCGCCGCGGAGGCCCGGGAGCATTTTACCGCCGCCGCCGCGCTCCGCCCCCTTGATCCCCGACCGCGCCACAATCTCGGCAACGTCCTGCTCGAGCTCGATGCCGTCGAAGCCGCCCTCGCCGCGTGGCGCGAGGCCCTGGCCATCGACCCGGCCTTGGGCGAATCGCGCCGCGCCCTCGCCTTGGTGCTGCTGCGGACGGGGCGGGCGGCCGAGGCGCTCCCCCACCTCGAGCGCCTGGCGCGCGAGGAACCGGGCCGGGCGGACCTCCGGGCCGCGTTGAGCGAGGCCCGCCAGGCCGCCGGCCGCTGAATCCCCTTCCCGTGTCCGACCTCGACCTGCTGCTCCGCACCACCTTCGGCTATCTGTCCTTTCGCCCCCTCCAGCGCGAGATCTGCGCGGCCGCGTTGGCGGGGAAGGACGTGTTCGCCCTGCTGCCCACCGGAGGCGTCGATCACCTGCCGCGGGGCCAACTCGACTAGGCCGCCGGCCGTGGCGACCGTCACCGCCCGCACCACGCCCTCCGCGGCCCGCACCGCGACGACGCGGGAGTGCAGGAGCACCTCGATGCCGGCGTCGATGACCATCTCCTGCAGGAAGAAGGCGCACCATTCGAGGTCGTAGGCGCGGCGGTCCTCGTTGGGCCGGTAGGGCTCGATCAGCCCGTGGCGCTCGAGGCGCCGCACCAGTTCCGCGAAGG
>VHCY01000090.1 GCA_016871595.1 Verrucomicrobiota bacterium | reverse complement strand
GGCCAGCAGGTAGTCGCTCGCGCGCCAGGCCAGGGCCATGATCGTCAGCGTGGGATTCTTGTCGGCGTTCGAGCAGAACGGGCCGCCATCGGTCACGAACAGGTTGCGCACGTCCCAGGTCTGGCACCACTGGTTGGTGACGGAGCGCCGGGCGTCCGCGCCCATAATGGTGCCGCCGACCTCGTGGATGATCTTGCCGCCCGGTTCGATGGCCTTGGCGCCGTCCATCGCGGGGGTGCCGCGGACCTTGCCGCCCAGCGCCGAGATCCAGTCGGCGAAGGTGCGCTGCATATGCGCCGCCTGGCGGATCTCGTGGTCGGACCACTTCCAGTGGAAGCGCAACACGGGAATGCCCCACTGGTCGCGCACCACTGGGTCGAGATCGCAATAGGAGTCCTCGTTGGGGATCATCTCCCCGCGGCCGGCAAAGCCGATGAAGGACCCGTAGAAGCGGCGCGCGTCCTCCTTGAACTTCCGGCCGAAGCTGCCGCGGGTGAAGGCCTCCAGCCCGGCCACGGTGTGCAGCGCCGGCATCTGCCGCCCGCTGCCGAACTCGATGTGGTACCCGCGGGCGAAGCCCAGTTTCCCGGCGAGTTGCTCCTTATACAACCACCACGGAACGTAGGCGTGGTTCCCGCCCGCGCCGTCCTCATTGTGCCGCGGGAGATTCTCCAGCGCGGGGATCTGGCCGGCCATCCCCGCGCCCACCGTGTCCATAATGTACTTCCCCACCAAACCGCTCGAATTGGCCAGCCCCTGCGGGAAGCGCGGGGAACGGGAATTGAGGAGGATGCGGACGGACTCCGCGGAACTCGCCGCCAGCACGACCACGCGGCCCTTCACCCGCTGCTCCTGCCCCGTGGTCCGGTCGATGAACAGCACCCCCGTCGCCTTGCCGGCGGCATCGACGGTCACCTCGCGCGCCATCGCGTTCGCCACGATGTCGAGGTTGCCGCTCGCCAGCGCGGGGGGCAGGTGGACGGTGGTGGACTGGTAATTGGCGCGGATGGAGCAGCCCCGCCCGCACGGGGTGGCCCAGAAGCAGGCGGCGCGCTGGCGCATCGAGTCCGCCAGCAACCGCTGGGCGCGGGGGTTGCCCGGATGGATCTTGGCCGGGAGCACGTCCGGGTCCTGCCGCTTGGTCAGCACCGCGCGGTGGATCGGGATGACCGGCAGGCCGAGGGCCTTCCCCTTGGCGCGCGCATACTGCTCGCCCGCCCGCAGGATCGGGGGCGGCTGCAGGCAGCCCGCCGGGGAATCCGGGGTGTTCTCGAGACCGTTATTGTCCCCGTAGACCCCGATCAGCATCTCGACCTTGTCGTAGTACGGGGCCACGTCCGCGTAGGCCAGAGGCCAGTCAAAGCCGAGGCCATCGCGGGTGCGCGGCTTGAAGTCGTAGGGCCCGTTGCGCAGGGAGATGCGGCCCCAGTGGTTGGTGCGGCCGCCCATCATCCGCGCCCGCCACCACCAGAATTGGCGCGCGGGATCATCCGAGGCGCTGGTATACGGCTCGCCGGGCACCTGCCAGCCGCCGTCGATCGTCGCGTCGTGGAAGCCGAAGGGCTTGTCGGGGGTGCTGGCCCCGCGCAGCGGCGCTTGGCTGTTCACCTGAAACATCGGCGTCTCACGGGCCGGGTCGTAATCGCGCCCTGCCTCCAGCATCAGCACCTTCGCCCCCTCGAGGGCGCAGGTGTAGGCCGTCTGGCCGCCGGCGGCGCCGGAACCGACGACGATCACATCATACTCGGGCTGCGTCTGCGAAGGGGTGACGACGGGCATCGCGAAGAGGTTCCCGGCAGCAGACGCGGGGGAACGCGCAAGGCAAGGCAAACCCGGCCCCGCCCGCGCGCCGCGTCACCGCGAGACCGCGGCCACGAAGCCGGCCCGGTCGTCGAGGTGCGGATTGTGGCCGCTGTCCCTCAGGGTGACGATCTCCGCCGCCGGGAAATGGGCCCGCAGGACGGGGTGATCCCCGGGCTGCACGTAGGCGGAGCGCCCCCCGACGATCACGCGGACGGGGCCCGGGTAGCGATCGTCCGGCGCGAGGGGGTTGGCCTCGAGCGCCGGGATGGCGGCCGCGAGCACGGGCAGGTTGACCGCCCAGCGCCAGCCACCCTCCGGCCGTGCCTCGAGGTTGGTGAGGAGGAATTTCCGCAGGAAGGCGTCCGGGACGCGGCCCTCGAGCCGGAGCTCGGCCTCGGCGCGGGAACGCAGGTCGCGGAGATCGAGTTCCTGCAGGGCCGCGAAATTGGCCCGGTGCCCCGCCCAGAAGTAGGTTCGCGGGGCGATGTCGACCAGGGTCAGGTTGGTGAAGCGCTCCGGGTGGCGGCAGGCGGCCAGCATCGCGACCTTGCCGCCCATACTGTGCCCGAGGAGCGAGACCCGATCCCAGCCGCGCGCGTCGAGCCAGCGGAGCAGGTCGGCCGCCATCGCGGGATAGGACATTTCGGGGTCGTGGGGGGAACGGCCGTGGTTGCGGGCGTCGAGGGCGACCACCTCGTGGTGCTCCGCGAGCGCGGCCCCGGCGGTGAGCCAGTTGCGGGAGGAACCATGCAGCCCGTGCAGCAGCACCAGCGGGGGCTTGCCCGCCCCGCCGAATTCGCGCGCCGCCAACTTGAGCATCCCGTGCTGATGCCACGCCGCGGGGGCGGCGGGCGAGTGGATTTCGGGCGCCGGGTGCATCCGCGGGCGGGACTGGCGCGTTTCCTTGGCTGAAAACCCCGGCGAAGGCGCCGGTTAACCCCGGCAGCCCCAAACTGCCCCTCTCACCCGCCCCGGCCGCGTTCCCGCGCCCGGGGCGGTTTTTTTAACGAGACCGCCGCCCGCTCAGGCGACGAACGAATAGTCGTAGGGCGCCCGCAGCTCGCGGGCGACCAGCGCGTTGCCCGCCGCGGCGTCGGTCCCCGTGAACTCCTCGCGGGCCGCGTCCCACGTGAGCCGGCGCCCGGTGCGCAGGGCGATGGCGCCGAGGTGGCACATCGTCGCCGAGCGGTGCCCGACCTCCACGTCGCAGATCGGATCGCGACGGGTGCGGACGCAGTCGAGGAAGTTCTCCATGTGGTTCTTACTCTCGTAGAGCCGGACCGCACCGGCCGGCAGCGGAGCCTTGAGCAGGGCCGGATCGCTGGCGGTTAGCTGGTCACGGTTGACCCAGATCCAGCCGTCGGTGCCCTCGAAACGGATCCCGTTGCGCTGGCCATTCGGGTTAATCTTCGCTCCGTAAATGCTATCGTCCTTCGTGGTATGGATGACGAGGCGCACCCCGTTCTCGTAGACGTAGCGGATCTCGTACTCGCTGAACGTGTCGTAACCGCCGGGAATCGGCTGCACGAGGGGCGTGGCCTCGACGGTACGCGGCGCGAGGAGTCCGATCGCCCAATAGGCGATGTCGTTGTGGTGCGCGCCCCAGTCGGTCATCGTGCCCCCAGAGTAGTCGTACCAGAAGCGGAACGTGCGGTGGCAACGTTCCTTCACGTAGTCCACCCGCTGCGCCGGCCCCTGCCAGTAATCCCAGTCGAGTCCGTCGGGGACCGCGCTGGGGGCGAAGGGCCCCTCGCGGAGGCCGGCGGGCAGCCAGACGTGGGCCTCGCGGAGGCGTCCGATGCGCTCGTTGCGGACCAGCTCGCAGGCGAGGCGGAAGCGCTGGGAGCTGCGCTGCTGGGTCCCGGTCTGCAGGATGATCCGGCGGTCCCGCACGGCGCGCACCAAGCGGCGGCCCTCGTCGATCGTGAGCGTGAGGGGCTTCTCGGAATAGACGTCCTTGCCCGCCCGGGCGGCGCCGAGGTTGATCAGCGTGTGCCAGTGGTCGGGGGTGCCGTTGACCAGCACGTGAATGTCATCCCGCTCAAGGAGGCGGCGGCAATCACTCCCCACGGCCGGGCGGCGGCCCTCGACGGTCAGCTTGGCGGCGGCGGCCTCGGCGTGGGCGCGGTCCACGTCGCACACCGCCACCACGTCGCCCCAATTGGCCGCGTTCTGGGCATCGCGGGTGCCTTGCCCGCCGGCCCCGATCAGAGCGATCCCGGGGCGGTCATTCGGGCCGGGACGCCGGGCGGGCGCGGTCTCGGCGGCGGCGAGGCGTTCCGCGACGAACCAGGCGGGCAGCCCGGCCAGGGCGGCAGTCTGGGCGCAGCGTTGGACAAAGCGCCGACGGGAGATCTGGAAGGGGGGCATGGGGAGCGGGGACCCCGCGATGCTCCGCACGGCCAATCCGCGGCGCAAGCCCGGGAAATGCAACCGCCCCCGGGTCCGATCGCAGGATCGGCCGGGGGCGGCGAAGGGAGGGGGCGCCGGGCTGCCCAAAGCCCCGGCGCTTGAATCAGACTGGCGGATCAGGCGGTCGCCGCGGCGGCCTGACGCCGGCGCCGGTAGACGGCGTAACCGAGGCCCAGGGCGCCGGCAATGGCGGCGTAGGTGGAGGGCTCAGGCACAGCGGAGTAGGTGTAGGAATAGGAGCCGATATCGACCCCGTTCCCGAGCCCTACGTTCACATAGCCCGCGTTGGCCGAAGAAGTCGTGGAAAAATACTGCGACGCGGAGGACGAGGTGAACGTGATCGTGATTGAATTCGCGGTGTTAAACGCGGCGGGGGCATCGTCAGACTTCGTGAGAGAAAAAGTGGCTCCGAAGACCGAATCGTTCAGGACGGTAAGGCCTGAAGTGTTGAGGCCTTGGTCATAGACGGAAGAGAGCAGCGCGTCCGTAGATTGAGTACTGGCCCTCAGACCGCCGCCGACCGTAGCCACCAAGCGCCCGCCCTGACCCACAATACTGGTCGGGTAGGAGGTGAAGAAATTCTTGAACAGCACGCCGGCGCCCATCGGATAGGAGGTGGTTCCGTCGGGCAGATTGCCACTCGCGGCGTTGCTCGTCGGCGTGATGGTGAGCGTTAGGTTCGAGGCCTCGTAGGTCACGTCGAACAACTTCGGAAAAGTCTGTGCGCCAGCGGTGCTGGCTCCAAGTCCGAGCAGGCCCAAGGCTGCCAAGCGGCGGAGGGGACGGTTCATGGCCGGTGAGGAAAAGCGAGGTCGAGGTGACGGGTCAAATGGCGAATGGGCTCGCGCTCAGCCCAGCGCGTAGCCCAGCGGGGAAAGGGGATCGGAAGCCCGAGGACGTGCGACGCTCGCCGGAGCCGGGGACGCCTCGGTGCGCGTCACCTTCGCGGCCTTGGCCTTGACCAACCGGTCGACGATCGCCGACGCCTCGGGTCCGAAATACGCGCCGCCGGACGCCACCGTTCGCACGGCCTGAATGAAGTCCTGCAGGCCGCCAAGCTTTTCGAAGAAACCCCGTGCCCCAAAGGCCAAGGCGTCACCGACGGACTCATCATTGGTATTGCCGGTGAGCACCAGCACCCGGCATAGGAGCCGGCTGGGACGCAGCTCGCGGAGAAAGTCGAGGCCGGTGCCGTTGGGGAAGCGCCAATCCAGCACCACCACGTCGGGCTGGGTCTCGCGAGCCAACCGCAGCGCCTCAGGCACGTCGGCCGCCTGGCCGACCACTTCGAACTCGTCCATCCGGGCGAGGACATCACTGAGCATCTCGCGAATGGAGGTCTGATCCTCGACGAGCAAAATCCGGGAGCGCGCCGGGACGGCGGCAGAGGCAACGGGCGTTTCCATGCCCACCAGCTTAGTCGACGCGGCCGGGTCTGTTAATGGGTAGTAGCTGACGTCGCCGGGCCCGGGACCTACGTAAGGGCCGGCCGGATGCGCTACGCAGTCCGTGCCCAGCCCCCGGGGCTCCAGCGTTGCGCGGCGCTCCCGCGGATGGCAATTTTCCCCCGTGCCCTCTCCCCTTCTCCTCGGGCCGCGCGCCCTGTCCCTGTCGATCGCCCTGCTCCTCACCCTCGCCGCCCCGCTCGCGTCCCCGGCGGGCGCGGGAGCGCCGCCCCCGCCCAGTGCGCCGGAGGTCCGCTCGCTCTTCGACGGCCGCGGCCTGGGGCCGTGGCGCCCCTCCGCGTTCGACTCCCAGACGGAGGTGCGCGTCGAGCCCGCCTTCCGCGGCGAAGGCCCCGCCATCGTCGTGCCCCGCAGCTCCTACATGGCGGGGATCAACCTCGATCCCGGGACCCCGCTGCCGCGGATGAATTACGAGGTGACGCTTGAGGCGATGAAGCTCGAGGGGGGGGACTTCTTCTGCGGCCTGACCTTCCCCGTGGCCGCCTCGGCCTGCACCCTCATCGTCGGCGGCTGGGGCGGCGGGGTCACCGGGATCTCCTGCATCGACAACTCGGACGCTTCGGACAACGAGACCACCACCGGGCGCACCTACGAAACCGGGCGCTGGTACCGCATCCGCGTCCGCGTAACCCCGGCCAAGCTCGAGGCGTGGGTCGACGACGAGCAGGTGGTGGATTTCGAGACCGCGGGCCGGAAGCTCGATCTCCGCTTTGGCGACATCAAGCACTCGCTCCCGCTCGGGCTCGCGGCTTACGAGACGGGTGCCGCGTACCGGAACCTCCGGCTGCGCGCACTGCCCGCGGGGACCGCGGATTGACAGCCTGCCCCGGGACTGCGGCAGTGCGCGGATGAACGCCCCGCCGCTCGCTCCGCTCCGTCCCGCCGGCGGGGCCCTCCCGGAGGCAGGTGCCGTGCTCGAGGCCTTTCTGGCCGCCTGCGCCGGCCGCGGGCTGGAGCTGTACCCGGAGCAGGAGGAGGCGATCCTCGAGCTTTACGAGGGCGCCAACGTCATCCTCAACACCCCCACCGGCTCCGGGAAGTCGTTGGTAGCCGCCGCGTTCCATTACCGGGCGCTCTGCCGCGGCGAACGCACCGTATACACCTGCCCGATCAAGGCGCTGGTGAACGAGAAGTTCCTCTCCCTCTGCCGCGAGTTCGGGCCCGCCCAGGTCGGGATGATGACCGGTGACGCCAGCGTGAACCCCGGCGCTCCCCTGCTCTGCTGCACCGCGGAGATCCTGGCCAACATTGCCCTCCACCGCGGCGAGACCAGCGACCTCCGCGCGGTGGTGATGGACGAGTTTCATTACTACTCGGATCCGGCCCGCGGCGGTGCCTGGCAGATCCCGCTGCTCACCCTGCCCCACGCCCGCTTCCTGCTGATGTCGGCGACCCTCGGCGAGACCGCCTTCTTCGAGCGGGAGATGACGCGCGTGACCGGGGCGCCGAGCCGCACCGTGCGCAGCGACCGGCGGCCGGTGCCGCTGGAATTCGAATACTCCGAGACCCCCCTCGCCGAACGCGTGGCCGAGCTGCTCGCGACCAAGCGCGCCCCGATCTACCTCGTGCACTTCACCCAGCGGTCCGCGGCCGAGGCGGCACAGGCGCTGATGAGCCTCAACGTCTGCTCCCGCGAGGAGAAGGCCGCCCTGCAGGTTGCCCTGGAGTCCGCCCGCTTCAACAGCCCGCACGGCCGGGAGGTGCAGCGCTGGCTGCGCCACGGGATCGGGGTGCACCACGCCGGGCTCCTCCCGAAGTACCGCCTCCTCGTCGAGAAACTGGCCCAGCAGGGCCTGCTCAAGGTCATCTGCGGCACCGACACCCTCGGCGTGGGCATCAATGTCCCCATCCGCACCGTGCTCTTCACGCAACTGTGGAAGTACGACGGCAAGAAGGCGGCGGTCCTCACCGTGCGCGACTTCCGCCAGATCGCAGGCCGCGCCGGGCGCAAGGGGTACGACGACCGGGGCTTCGTGGTCGTGCAGGCCCCGCCCCACGTGATCGAGAACCGCCGGGCCGACGAGAAGGCCGCCGCCAGCCCCGGCCGCCGCGCGCCTCCCAAACAGCGCGCCCCGGAGGGCACGATCGCCTGGGACGAACGCACCCTCGAGCGATTGCGCACCGCCCCACCCGAGGCGCTCACCTCCCGCTTCGAGGTCTCCCACGGGATGCTGCTCCTGATGCTCTCCCGCCCCGGCGACGGCTGCCGCGATCTCCAGCGCCTGCTGCGCGAGTGCCACGAGACGCCCCACCGCCAGCGCCTCCTCCGCCAACGCGCGTGGCAACTTTTCCGCGCCCTGGTCGAACGGGGCATCGTGGTCCCGCGCCCCCGGGGCGGCCACGGGCCCAAGCTCCAGGTCAACGTGGAGCTGCAGGACGATTTCTCCCTGCACCAGGCCCTCTCGCTCTACCTGATCGACACCCTCCCCCGGCTCGACCCCGAGGACCCCGACCACGCCCTCAACCTGCTCACGCTGTGTGAGGCCATCGTGGAGGACCCGGACGCGATCCTGCGGCGGCAAGTGGACCGGCAGAAGTCGGCCAAGCTCGAGGAACTGCGCGCCGCCGGCGTCCCCTACGAGGAACGGATGGAGCGGCTGGAGGAGATCGAGCACCCCAAGCCCTTGCGCGAATTTCTGTACGAGACTTTCAACGCCTTCGCCGCCCAGCACCCTTGGGTCGAGCAGGAGAACGTGCGGCCCAAGTCAATCGCCCGCGAGATGTACGAACGCTACCTCTCCTTCGCCGCCTACGTGCGGGAATACGAGTTGCACCGGGTCGAGGGCGTCCTGCTCCGCCACCTCGCGCAGGTCTGGAAGGTCCTCGCCCAAACCGTTCCCGATACGGTCAAGACGGAAGCCGTGCGGGAGGTCGAGGATTACCTCGGGGAACTGATCCGCGGGGTGGATTCCAGCCTGCTCGAGGAATGGGAACTGCTGGTGAATCCCGCCGCCGCCACGCCGCGGGACGACCGCGAGCCGGCGGCACCCGCGCGCGCCACGCGGCCGGACCTCACGCGGGACCGGCCCGCCTTCCGCCGTCTCGTCCGCGCGGCGTTGCTGGGCGTGCTCCAGGATGTGGCGCTGCGGGACTGGGAGGGCGCCGCGCAGCGGCTGGGCACGGATACGCCCGGCGGTCCCGCCGTCGACGCTCCCGGCCCCTCCCCGGCGCGCCGGGTCGAGCAGGCCTTTCAACCCTACCTCGAGGCGCGCGGCCGCCTGCGGCTCGACCCCGAGGGGCGCTCCGCGCCGCACACCCATTGGACCGAGGGCGGCCAGCCCGGCAGCGATGAACCGTGGACCGTCGCGCAAACCCTCGTCGACCCCGAGGAGATGAACGACTGGGAGGCGGTGTTCACGGTGGCGATCCCCGCTTCGCGGGCCGCCGGCCGCGTCGTGCTTGAACTGGCACACGTCGGCCCGATTGGAGGGCACCCGCCCGTCTGACCCGGCCTTGCTCCGGCCGGCGTCGGGCCGAGGCCGGCCTGATCACGGATCGACCGGTACGCCCTCGGCGCGCAGCCGCTGGAGCTTGTAGGTGAGGGCGCGGCGACTGATCGCGAGTTCACGGGCCGTCTCGGTGCGATTGAAGCGGTTCTTCCGCAGCGTCCGCAGAATCGCCTCCCGTTCGATCTCCTCCAACCGCTGCAAGTCGCGCGGGGCCTCCCCGGCGGGCGCGGCGGCGGCCAGGATCCGGGCCGGCAGATGCTCGGGCAGCACGATCTCGCCGCGGGACAGCAGGGCCGCGCGCTCCATCGCGTGGCGCAGTTCGCGGACGTTGCCCGGCCACGGGTAGGCCTGGAGGGCCGCCGCCACCGAGGAGGAAAACCGCGGCTGCTGGCGGGAGAACAGGGCGCTGAAGTGGCTCGCCAGCGGCAGGATGTCCTCCGGGCGCTCCCGCAGGGGCGGCACGTGGATCTCCATCCCGCTGAGCCGGTAGTAGAGGTCCTCCCGGAAGCGGCCCGCGGCGATCTCCGCGGCCAGATCCCGGCTGGTCGCCACCAGCAGTCGCGCGCGCGACCGGACGTCCCGGGTGCCTCCCACGCGGCGGAACACCCCCTCGTTCAGCAGGCGCAGGAGCCGGCTCTGCAGCCCGGCCGGCAACTCGGCGATCTCATCCAAAAACAGGCTGCCCCCCTCCGCCTGCTCGAGCCGCCCGGTGCGGACGAGCCCGCCGGGCACTTCCTGGCCGAAGAGCTCGGCCTCCAGCTGGGCCTCCGGCACCGCGACGCAGCCCACCTTCACGAGGGGCCCCGCCGCCCGGCTGCTCCAACGGTGGATCAACGACGCCACCACCTCCTTCCCCGCCCCGCTCTCCCCGGAAAGCAGCGCGCGGGAGTCGGAGCCGGCGATCGCCGCGGCGTCGCGGCACACCGCGCGCAGCAACGGGCTGGCCACCACCACATCCGCCGGCAACGGCGGCACGCCCCCATCCGCCGGCAGCGGACCGCCCCCGGCCAACGCGAGGCGCACCGAGGCCATCAGTTCGTCGAGGTCGATCGGCTTAGCCAGGTAGTTAAGGGCCCCGTCCCGCATCGCCGCCACCGCGCTCCGCACATCCGCGAAGGCCGTGACCAGCAGGACCGGCAACCGCGGGTGCTGCTCCCGCACCCGCCGGAGCGTCTCCAGCCCGGACATCCCGGGCATCCGGACGTCCGTGATCATCAGGGCGCAAGGCTCCCGCCCCAGCAGGTCGAGGGCCGCCGCGCCCGACTCCGCCCCTCGCGTGCGGAAGCCCTGCCGGCGCAGGAAGGTCTCCAGCAGGTCCCGCTGGTCGGCATCATCGTCGACGATCAGGATCCGCGGGCTCTCGGCCTCGGTTCTCATCCGGCGGAAGCGGGTCTCAGCGGGGCCAGCCGGAACACGGCGCCCCGCGGCGCATTCGCCCCGCAGGTGACCTCCCAGCCGTGGGCGAGCGCGATCTGGCGCACGACCGCCAGGCCGAGGCCCACGCCGTCCTTCCGCCGGGTGACATAGGGCTTGAAGATCTCCTCGCGCTCGGCCTCCGGCACGCCGCGGCCGTCATCCCGGACCTCCAGGGCAACCTCGCCCCCGGTACCGATCGTGGCCGCCACCTCCACCCGACCGCCCGGCTCGACCGCCTGGATCGCGTTGAGCACCAGGTTGAACAAGGCCTGCCGGAGCAGGGCCTCGTCCGCGGCCACCCGGACCGGCGCGGCGGGGAGGAGCAGCGTCACGCGTTTCTCCTCCAGGTCGGGAACGAGCGTGCGGCCGACGTCCGCGGCCAGGGCGGCGAGGTCGATCGGGCCGAGCACGGGCTGCCGGGGTTTGGCGTAATCGATGAACTGGTTGAGCTGGACCGTGACGCGGTCGGCCTCCTCGAGGATGGCGGCGGCGTGGGTG